>NZ_CM187543.1:0-367500 GCF_059817965.1 Allobosea sp. TBD101 | reverse complement strand
GCCGAGATTTTGTCAGCGACCCTGACGGTGAACGGCGAGGCGCGCCGGGTCTTCCGCTACCAGGCCCCCGATGACGGGCTGATCGAGTATTTCGACGACGAGGGCAAATCGCTGAAGAAGTTCCTGCTGCGCAAGCCGATCGCCGATGGCGAGCTGCGCTCCGGCTTCGGCATGCGCTACCACCCGATCATGCGCTATTCGAAGATGCATACCGGCGTCGACTGGTCGAACCGGATCGGCACGCCGATCCTCGCCGCCGGCAACGGCACCGTGCTCAAGGCCGGCTGGTCCTCCGGCTATGGCAAGCACACCGAGATCCAGCACGCCAACGGCTATGTCACCACCTATTCGCACCAGTCGAACTTCGCCAACGGCATCGTGCCGGGCGCCAAGGTGCGGCAGGGCCAGGTCATCGGCTATCTCGGCAATACCGGCCTCTCCACCGGCCCGCATCTGCATTACGAGGTTCTGGTCAACGGCAATTTCGTCAACCCGATGAAGATCCGCGTGCCCCGCGGGCGCGAGCTCCAGGGCACGACGCTCGCCGAGTTCAAGCGCCAGCGCGACGAGATCCGCGGCCTGATCGAGAAAGCCGGCGGCACGCTCGCGCAATTGCGCTGAGCGCATGACGGCAAAGCGCTAGAACCTCCGCTCCGCTTCGGCTGCTTGACAGCGCTTCCGCAAGCGGACACCGCGGAGGCTGGCGTTCCTCTCTCGCGCGAGTTCCGAAGCCATGCTCGCTTCTCTCCTCGTCGTCCTGCCCGTTTTCGGGCTGATCGGCCTCGGCTATCTCGCACGCTGGAGCAAGCTCCTGCGCGAGACCACGGGCGAAGGCCTGTCGGATTTCGTCTTCGTCCTCGCCGTGCCTTGCCTGCTGTTCCGCACGCTCGCCAAGGCCGACATCCCCATGACACAGCCCTGGGGCTACTGGATCGCCTATTTCGCCGGCCTCGCCGTGGTCTGGGCGCTGGCGATGGTCATCGCGGCCAGGTTCTTCGCTCGGAAGGGGCCGGAACTCGTCGTCTCCGGCTTTGCCGCCGCGCAGTCGAACACCGTTTTCGTCGGCGTCCCCATGATCCTGAAGGCCTATGGCGATGCCGGCGCCGTGCCGCTCGGCCTGCTGCTCGCCGTCCATCTGCCGGTCACGATGACGGCGGCGACGCTGCTGGCGGAAGGGCGGTCGGCCTCGATCCCGCAATTGGTCAAGCGCCTGTTCACCCATCCGATCATCATCGGCATCCTGCTGGGATCGGCAGCCCGTCCATTCATCGCGTACATTCCCGAGCCGGCCTGGACGCTGGTCGATCTGCTGGCAGGCGCTGCCGTGCCCTGCGCGCTGATCAGCCTGGGCATCGCCATGCGCCGCTACGGCCTCGAATCCGGCCTCGCCCTGCCGGCGGTCCTCAGCGGATTGAAGCTCGGCCTGCATCCCCTGCTGGTCTATTGGCTGGCGACGCGGGTCTTCGAGATGCCCGCGCATTGGTCGGGCGTCGCCGTGCTGTTCGCGGCCTGCCCGTGCGGGATCAACGCCTATCTCTTCGCCGAGCGCTATCGGCAGGGCGTAGCCGATGCATCGAGCGCGATCACGCTCTCGACCCTGCTCTCCCTGTTCACCACAGCCGCCTGGCTGACTTTCCTCGGCGTCGGCTGAGGGGTTCAGGCGAAGCCGAGCTGCCGGCGGATCTCTGTCGCAGTGATCCCATCGGCGCGCAAATCCGCAAGGCCCTGCGAATCCCGGCTCTTGGCGAGCTTCTGCCCGTCGTCGTCGAGCAGCAGGCGGTGGAAGTGATAGAGCGGCGTCGGCAGACCGAGGAGGTGCTGCAGCAGGACGTGGACATCCGTCGCCGCTTCGAGATCGCGGCCGCGCACGACATGGGTCACGCCCTGCAGCGCATCGTCGACGGTGACCGCGAGATGGTAGCTCGTCGGCACGTCCTTGCGGGCCAGCACGACATCGCCCCAGCGTTCCGGCGCAGCCGGCACGGACCGCCGGGCATCGTCGGCATCGAAGACCGTATAGCTCAGCGGCAGCGCGGCCGCCGCGAGCGCCGCCGCCATGTCGAGCCGCAGCACATGCGGTTCCCCGGCCGCGATGCGCTGCGCCGCATTGTCGGAAGCGAGCCCCTTGCAGGAACCGGGATAGAGCGGCGCGCCATCCGGATCGACCGGCCAGGGCTGCCCGGTCGCGGTTTCCCGCGCCGCGACCGCATTGCGGATCTCCTGCCGGGAACAGAAACAGGGATAGACCAGCCCCCACCGGCGCAGCCTCCCCAGCGCTCCGGCGCAATCGTCGAAATGCTGGGATTGCCTGCGGAAGCCGGGCTCGAAACGAATGCCGAGCCAGGCCAGGTCGGCCTCGATCCCCTCGACGAGTTCCGGTCGGCACCGGGTCAGGTCGATATCCTCGATCCGCAGCAGCAGGCGCCCGCCGAACCGCCGGGCCAGCGCCTCATTGGTCAGGGCCGACAGCGCGTGGCCAAGATGAAGCCGCCCGTTCGGGCTCGGCGCGAAGCGGAAAACGGGTGGAGCGGGCTGCATCGATCCTGTCTAGGCATTGCGCGCATCTGCGCCAAGCCGCTCCCTGCTGACGAAAGCCGTCGCCTCTGCCATCGATACCCGGACCATGATCGAGAGAATCACATCAAACGCCGATCTCGAGGAAGGCATGGCCGCCCTCGTCGCCCTGCACCCGGACTGGCAGCCGATCGTCGCGCGCACCGGCCTGCCGCCCTTGCGGCTGCGCGAGGGCGGCTTTCCCGGCCTCGCCGCGATCATCGTATCCCAGCAATTGTCGGTCGCCAGCGCGCGCGCCGTCTGGAGCCGGTTCGCCGGGGTCTTCGTCCCGCTGACGCCAGAGCGCGTCCTGGCCGCGACCGATGACGACATGCGCCTGTCCGGCCTGTCGCGGCCGAAGCAGCGCACCTTGCTCGCGCTCGCGACCGCGCTGGTCGAGCGGCGCTTCACCTTCGAGGCGCTCGAACACGCTTCGCCCGAGGAGGTTCATGCGCAGATGACGGCGATCTCCGGCATCGGCCCCTGGACGGCCGATGTCTATCTGCTGTTCTGCCTCGGCCATCGCGACGGCTTCGCGGCCGGGGACCTCGCCATCCAGGAAGCCGCCCGCCACGCCTTCGGCCTCGCGGCCCGACCGAAGCCGGCCGAGCTTCAGGCCATGGCGGAAGCCTGGCGGCCATGGCGCGGCGTCGCGGCGCGGCTGCTCTGGGCGGACTACGCCCTGCTGAAACGCCGCGAGGGCATCAACGCCTGAGGCGCGTCGCATGTTTAAGAAGAGCGCGGGTCATCCCGGACGCAGCGAAGCGGAAATCCGGGATCCATGCCTGAACCTTTATCGGGACCGGTCCGGCATGGATCCCGGGCCAAGCCCGGGATGACGGCGTGTTTCCTCGTAAAAGCGAGAGGCGAGGAGACGTAATCCGAGATCAGCCCCGTGTGATCTTCAGCGCCGCCTGCGCGGCCGCCTTCAGCATCCCGGAATCGCTCATCACCGTGACCATGCGCGCGCCCATCTCGAGGCCCTGCTTGGCGCGCTCCGCCGTCGCGCAATAGAAAGCGACCGGCTTGTTCACCGCCGAGGCGCGGGCGACGACATGCTTGAGCGCCTCATCGACCTCGCGCGCGGTGGCATCGACCTTCGCCCCGCCGGACAATGCGATCGACAGGTCGGACGGCCCGACGAAGAGCGCGTCGATCCCGTCCAGCGCCAGGATGTCGTCGACGATCGCCATCGCCTCGCGCGTCTCGATCATCGCGAAGGTCATCGAGAAGCTGTTGGCGGTCTTGAGATAGCTGTTCTGGTCGAGGCCCGAGGCCCCGAGACCGCCATAGCTGCCCCAGCTGCGCTCGCCCATCGGCGGATACTTGGCATAGGCCGCGAAGCGACGCGCATCCTCCATCGTGTTGATCATCGGCGCGATGACGCCGGAGACGCCGCTGTCGAACAGCTTCGAGACGTTCTGGAATTCGCCGACCGGAATGCGCGCGATCACCGGCTTGCCGGCGGCGTTGATCAGCGGGATCGCGCGAATGACCTCGGCGAGTGTGATCGGCCCGTGCTGCATGTCGAGCGTGATCGCATCGAAATCCTCCTGCGCCAGGATCGCCGAGACGGAGGGGTCGGGCAAACCGCACCAGGCCGAGACGACGCTGTCACCCCGGGCGAAACGATCGGCGAGGGAAGCGAGGACGGTGGGCTTGGCCATGATGCGTTCATCCGTGTCTGGCCGCATTTCGGGCGTTGCGGCGGTCGATGCAGGTTGAACAGTGTCAGCCCGGAAAAGCAAACGGGCGCCCATGCGCCCGTTTCAAAGACGTCCTGCGTCAGCCGGGATGCGGCCGAAGGCGTGCGCTTAGCGCGCGGCCTGAATGTCGTCGGCCGCCTTGATCAGCAGCTCGGTCATCACCGTGCGGATCTCGGTATCGGTGATGGAGACGCCGGCAAGCGCGAAGTCGTTCTTGACCTTGCGCACCACGTCCTCGTCGCCGGCCTCCTCGAAATCGGCCACGACGACCGACTTGGCATAGGCCTCCGCATCGGCGCCGCTCTTGCCGAGCTTCTCGGCAGCCCAGAGCCCGAGCAGCTTGTTGCGCCGGGCCGTCGCCTTGAAGCGCAGCTCCTCGTCATGGGCGAACTTGTTCTCGTAGGCATCCTTGCGCTGGTCGAAGGTCGTCATGCGGCGTCCATGTCCTTGTCTGGGGAATATGTCACTCAACCATATAGGTTGCTCGCGAGGCGAGAGCCAGCCTCGATCAGGGTCTTCAGCGGTCTTTAAGCGTCCGGAGGCCTCCGGACGCCGATTTGTTGCGTTTGCGGCGCAGACACTCCATATAGCAGGCGCGAGGGCGCCCTTGGCGCTCCCGCTCACAACCGGCGCCGTTGCCGCCGCTGGATTCGCCTTGTGCGGCTCCGGCAAGCCGACGGCGAAGGACAAGAACAGATCAGGGGCCAGATCCCGCCGCGACCCCATCGCGTCCAGAGAAGGGCCAACCTTTGGATTTCCTCAAGCCACGGTACATACCCATGAATCGCCGCCGTCGCATTTACGAAGGCAAGGCGAAGGTCCTCTATGAAGGACCCGAGCCCGGTACGCTGATCCAGCATTTCAAGGATGACGCCACCGCCTTCAATGCCAAGAAGCATGAAGTGATCGACGGCAAGGGCGTGCTCAACAACCGCATCTCCGAGCACATCTTCTCGAATCTCAACGATATCGGCGTGCCCACGCATTTCATCCGCCGGCTGAACATGCGCGAGCAGCTCATCCGCGAGGTCGAGATCATCCCGCTCGAGGTCGTCGTGCGCAATATCGCCGCCGGCTCGCTGGCGACGCGGCTGGGCCTCGAGGAAGGCACGCAGCTGCCGCGCTCGATCATCGAGTTCTACTACAAGAACGACGCGCTGAACGATCCGATGGTCTCGGAAGAGCACATCACCGCCTTCGGCTGGGCGACGCCGCAGGAGATCGACGACATCATGGCGCTCGCCATCCGCGTCAACGACTTCCTCTCCGGCCTGTTCCTCGGCGCCGGCATCCGCCTCGTCGACTTCAAGATGGAGACGGGCCGGCTCTGGGAAGGCGAGATGATGCGCATCGTCGTCGCCGACGAGATCAGTCCCGATTCCTGCCGGCTCTGGGACATCAAGTCCAAGGACAAGATGGACAAGGACCGCTTCCGCCGCGACATGGGCGGCCTGATCGAGGCCTATTCCGAAGTCGCCCGCCGCCTCGGCATCTTGGGCGAGAACGAGAACCCCGGCCCATCCGGCCCGCGCCTCGTGCAGTGAAGGCCATCGCGGCGCCATTTTCGCGAATGACACGGGAGCGCATGCGCTCCCGTTTTCATGTCGCGGCCCTGGCTCTCGCCAGCAGCCTCCTGCTCGGAGCCTGCTCGCATCATTTCGGACCCGGCATCGCCGATCTGCCGGCTTCGCAGGGCTGGCAGCCCCTGCCGATCGGCTCCTGGGTGCTGAATGACGGGCTCGAAGCCCGCTCGATGGTGTTCTGTCCGCGCGACAGCTGCACGCGCCAGGGCTTTGCGGCGGTCGTCGCCCTCGGAGGCGGCCGGGCGCGCGACATGGAAAAGGCCCTGTCGGAAAGCCCGGCGAGCCTCGGGCAAGCCTTCGCTCAGCTCGCGGCTGCGAAGGCGGCCGAGCGCCGCAAGGCGCAGCGCAACCAGAAGAAGAAGCCGGAAGCGAAACCGGAGGCCCACAGCACCACCGATGTCGCTCGCATTGATTCGGCTGAAGCCAAAGGCGTTCTCGTCACCATCCGCTCGCTTGACACCGCCGGCCGCCAGGCTGTCACCGCGATCCTCTACGGCCGCGAGAGCGACCGTCTCGTGCTGGCGCTTGCCGTGAGCGAGACCGCCGAAGCCGCCCGCCGCGACGCCGAGGCCGCCTGGCGCAGCCGCTGATTCACGTGAAACGGTGGGAAACGGTTGAGCCCGCCCCGATTCGCCTCTAAAGCACCCCGTAACAATCCGCGTCCGGAGAACCCCATGAAAGCCCGCGTCACCGTCACCCTGAAGAACGGCGTGCTCGATCCGCAGGGCAAGGCGATCGAGGGCGCGCTGAAGTCGCTCGACATCGCCGGCGTGGAATCGGTGCGCCAGGGCAAGGTCTTCGATATCGAGCTCTCGGGCTCGGACAAGGCCGCCGCCGAGGCCGCCCTCAAGGCCGCCTGCGAAAAGCTCCTCGCCAATACCGTGATCGAGAACTACCGCGTCGAGATCGGAGCCTGAGCGATGAAAGCCGCCGTCATCACCTTTCCCGGCTCCAACCGTGAGGGCGACGTCGCCAAGGCGTTGAAGCAGGCCGGCGCCGAAGTCACCCATGTCTGGCACGGCGACACCGAGCTGCCGGCCGGGACCGATCTCGTCGTGCTGCCCGGCGGCTTCTCCTATGGCGACTATCTGCGCACCGGCGCCATCGCCGGCCGCGCCCATATCATGGACGCGACCCGCGCCCATGCCGCCCGCGGCGGCTATGTGCTGGGGATCTGCAACGGCTTCCAGATCGCCTGCGAAGCAGGGCTCCTGCCCGGTATCCTCGTGCGCAACGCCCATCTGAAATTCGTCTGCAAGCGCCAGTACCTCAAGGTCGAGCGCAACGATACGCCCTATACGAGCGCCTATGCCAAGGGTCAGGCGATCGATGTCTGCATCGCCCATGGCGAAGGCAACTACATCGCCGATGCCGAGACGCTCGCCCGCCTCGAAGGCGAAGGCCTCGTCGCCTTCCGCTATGCGGATGCCGAGGGCAATGTCACCCCGGCGGCAAACCCGAACGGCTCGCTCAACAACATCGCCGGCATCTATTCGCCCGGTTTCAACGTGCTCGGCCTGATGCCGCACCCGGAAAACCTGATCGATTCGCTGGTCGGCGGTACGGATGGGCGCGGCCTGTTCCAGAGCCTCGTCGGCTCCAAGCGCGCGGCCTGAGGCGCAGCCTTCCCTTCTCCCCCTGCGGGAGAAGGTGGCTCGGCAAAGCCGAGACGGATGAGGGGTCGCTCAGGCCTCTCCGGTTAGCGCACAACCGACCATAAAACGATTCAGCACAGCGCGCCCCCTCACCCCGGCCCTCTCCCGCAAGGGGAGAGGGGGTGGGTCGTGCCTTGTCAGCGCGCCTTCAGCGCCCGCTGCAGCAGCTTGCTCGCCGCATTCTGGTCGAGCGGCCCGACATGCTTGTCGAGGATATGGCCATCCGGCCCGATGACGAAGGTCTCGGGCACGCCGTAGACGCCCCATTCGATCGCGCCGCGCCCGGTCCGGTCGACACCGACCGCCGAGAACGGATTGCCGAGCGCACCGAGGAAACGGCGGGCATTCTCGGCCTCGTCCTTGTAGTTCATCCCGACCAGCGCGACCTTGCCCTGCTTGACGGCGTCAGTCTCGGCGAGGCCCATCAGCACGGGATGCTCGACGCGGCAGGGCGCGCACCAACTCGCCCAGACATTGACCAGCGTCGCCTTCCCCCCCGCGAGATCGGCACTGCCGAAGGCCGGCACCGGCTTGCCGTCCCGCTGCAGCCCGTCTAGCGGCGCAAGCGTGATCGCCGGCGCGACACGCCCGATCAGAGCCGAGGGCACCTTGCTCTTGTCGCCGCTGAACAGCCCGATGCCGAAGACGATGGCAAGCAGGCCGAAAATGATCAGCGGCGCGAGAAAAACCAGCGGCGAACGCCGCCGCGGCGTGACTTCGACCTGGCTCATGCCGCCTCCCGGCCCGAACGGCGACCGGCGCCGCGACGCTCCAGCGCATCGAGTGCCCGTTTCTGGGCGGCATGGTCGCGCAGGATCGCCAGCGTCAATCCGAGAAGGACGAGCGCCGAGGCGCCATAGGAAGCCAGGATGAAACCGGCATGCGGCCCGATTGCGTCCAGAAATCCGCTCATGCCGGCACTCCCTGCGCCGCCAAGCGGTCGAGCCGCTCGGCTTCGAGGATCGTCAGTGTCCGCACCCGCCTGCGCATGATCTCGGCGCGCATCGCAACCATGTGCATCGACAGCGCCATCAGCGTGAAACCGACCGCCAGGATCAGCAGCGGCCACAGCATCGCGGGATGGATCGTCGGCCCGCCCATGCGCAGCACCGAGGCCGGCTGGTGCAGGGTGTTCCACCAGTCGACCGAGAACTTGATGATCGGCACGTTGACGAAGCCGACCAGCGTCAGGATGGCGACGGCCCGCGCCGCGCGCGAGGGATCGTCGAGAACCCGCCAGAGCGCGACGATGCCGAGATAGATCAGCAGCAGCACGAGCATGGATGTCAGCCGCGCGTCCCAGACCCAATAGGTGCCCCACATCGGCTTGCCCCAGAGCGCGCCCGTGATCAGGCAGATCAGCGCGAAGCAGGCGCCGATCGGAGCGGCCGCCTTCTGCGCGACATCGGCGAGGGGATGGCGCCAGACCAGCGTGCCCAGCGCCGAAAGCGCCATCATCGAATAGAACATCATGGCGAGCCAGGCGGCCGGCACATGGATGAACATGATCCGGATGGTCTCGCCCTGCTGGTAGTCGGCCGGCGCCTTGAACCAGGCGAGGTACAGGCCAACAATGATCGACAATGTCGCGATCGCGGCAAGCCACGGCAGCAGCACGGCCGAGAAGCGCATGAAGCGCGTCGGATTCGCGAGGTCGATCAGGCTGGCCATGATGCCGGCGATGTCAGTTGCGGGGGCTTGAGCGCCATGGTGGCAGCTTTAGCAATCTCGACGGGTTCCAAGCAATGCGTGGGAGCTGGCTGCGACATCACGAACCGGAGGGGCATCGCTCAATCGGCCGAGCGCAGGGCCGCCGCCGCGGCCACGGTGCCGACCACGATCGCGCCCAGCGAAATCGCGCACAGGATCAGGAACGGCGTCAGGAAAGGCACGGTGCCGCCGACAGCAGCGTTGGCGGAGGACACCCCGAAGATCAGCACCGGCACCGTCAGGGGCGCGACCAGCACCGGCACGATCAGCCCGCCCCGCTTCAGGCTCGCGGCAAGCGCCGCTCCGCCCGCCCCGATGAAGCTCAGGGCCGGCGTGCCCACCAGAAGCGTCGCGACCAGCGGCAACACACCTTCCCCCGGCAACGCCACCAGCAGGCCGAGCAGCGGCGAAACCAGCGCCAGCGGCAAGCCCGTCGTCAACCAATGCGCCAACCCCTTGGCCAGAACCGCCAGTTCCAACGGCAAGGCCGAAGCCCGGATCAGGTCGAGCGAACCGTCCTCCTCGTCGCTCTGGAACAAGCGGTCGAGCCCGATCAGCACCGAAAGCAGCGCGCCGAGCCAGAGGATCGCCGGACCGATCCGTGAGAGCAGGTTGAGATCGGGCCCCAGCGCGAACGGCACGAGCACCACCATCGTCAGAAAGAAGACGAGCGCCAGCTCGCCGCCCCCGCCGGCCCGGCTGGCGACGGCAAGGTCGCGCTTCAGGATTGCGAGAAAAGCGCGCTTCATGCCCCGATCCTGACCTCGCGCGTGCCGTCGAGCCCGAGCGGGCCGTGAGTTGCGGCCAGGATCGCACCGCCCTGCGCGAGATGATCGCGCATCAATCCGGCGACCATCGCCTGCGAAGCCGTATCGAGCGCCGAAAGCGGCTCGTCGAGCAGCCAATAGGGACGGCGCGAGACCAGAAGCCGTGCCAGCGCGACCCGCCGCCGCTGCCCGGCCGAGAGATAGCCGGCCGGCAATTCCGCGGCATGGCCGAGCCCAACCGCCGCCAGCGCCTCGTCCGGGGTCGCTGCGGCATGCCCAAGCACATCCTGCGCGAAGGCGAGGTTTTCGCGCGCGGTCAGCGCAGTCTTGAGTCCGTCGCGATGCCCGACGAGATGCGCGATCTCCGCGAGATCGGCCTCGTCCTCCACGCCCTCCAGCCGGATGCTGCCGCCATCCGGCCTGAGCCTTCCGCAGAGCATCGCGATCAGGCTCGACTTGCCGGCGCCGTTACGGCCGGTCAGCGCGATGGCCTCGCCCGGGCGCAGCGCAAAGCTCAAGCCTTCGAAGATCAACCGGCCGCCACGGCGGCAGGCGAGTTCTTCAGCGTGAAGGCTGGTCGGGGGAAAGGAAGCGGGTTTCAAGGCAGCGCTGCCGCAGATACGTCCGAGCTCATTTCGTTCATCTAGCGCGCTTCTTGGAATTGCTCTATAGAACCCGCGGCTACGCCGCACGCCGATCCGGCGCGGGGCTCGGGCACTCCCGAGGCGGCGCGCGCGTCATGCGCATTAGGCCTTCGAACGGCATCGTCCGCAAGGGCAGTATCCCTTGAAGACATGTCGGTCGCGACCGCAACCCCTTGATCAGGATCAAGCCCGAATGGCCTCGCTCGACTCATTCAAAGCCCGCAAGACGCTCACCGCCGGCGGCAAGACCTACACCTACTACTCCCTTCCCGATGCCGAGAAGAACGGCCTGCCCGGCATCTCCAAGCTGCCCTTCTCGATGAAGGTGCTGCTCGAGAACCTCCTGCAGTTCGAGGACGGCCGCTCCGTCACCAAGGCCGATATCGAGGGCTTCGTCGCCTGGCTCGACGACAAGGGCACCGCCGGCAAGGAGATCGGCTTCCGCCCCGCCCGCGTGCTGATGCAGGACTTCACCGGCGTTCCGGCGGTGGTCGACCTCGCCGCGATGCGCGACGGCGTCAAGGCGCTCGGCGGCGACCCGCAGAAGATCAACCCGCTCGTGCCCGTCGATCTCGTCATCGACCACTCGGTCATCGTCGACGAGTTCGGCACGCCCAAGGCGCTCTCGCAGAACGTCGAGCTCGAATACGAGCGCAATGCCGAGCGCTACAAGTTCCTCAAGTGGGGCCAGGGCGCCTTCGACAATTTCCGCGTCGTCCCGCCCGGCACCGGCATCTGCCACCAGGTCAACCTTGAGTACCTCGCCCAGACCGTCTGGACCCGCAAGGAGACCATCGACGGCGTCGAGGTCGAGGTCGCCTATCCCGATACGGTCGTCGGCACCGATTCGCACACCACCATGGTCAACGGCCTCGCCGTCCTCGGCTGGGGCGTCGGCGGCATCGAGGCCGAGGCCGCGATGCTCGGCCAGCCGCAGTCGATGCTGCTGCCTGAGGTGATCGGCTTCAAGCTGACCGGCTCGCTCAAGGAAGGCATCACCGCGACCGACCTCGTGCTCACCGTCACCCAGATGCTGCGCAAGAAGGGCGTCGTCGGCAAGTTCGTCGAGTTCTTCGGCCCCGGTCTCTACAACCTGACGCTGGCCGACCGCGCCACCATCGCCAACATGGGCCCGGAATACGGCGCGACCTGCGGCTTCTTCCCGGTCGACAGCGAGACGCTGGACTATCTCACCACCACCGGCCGCACGGCCGAGCGCATCGCGCTGGTCGAGGCCTACAGCAAGGCGCAGGGCCTCTTCGCCACGCCTGAGACGCCCGACCCGGTCTTCACTGACACGCTCGCGCTCGATCTCTCCACGGTCCAGCCCTCGATGGCCGGCCCGAAGCGCCCGGAAGGCCGCGTCGATCTCTCCGCCGTCAAGGCCGGCTTCGCCGCCGCGATGGACACCGACTACAAGAAGGGCGCCGAGATTTCGCGTCGCGTTGAGGTCGAGGGCGAGGATTTCGATCTCGGTCATGGTGACGTCGTCATCGCCGCCATCACCTCCTGCACCAACACCTCGAACCCCTCGGTGCTGATGGCGGCGGGCCTGCTCGCCCGCAACGCCGTCGCGAAGGGCCTCAAGGTCAAGCCCTGGGTGAAAACCTCGCTGGCCCCCGGCTCGCAGGTCGTCGCCGAGTATCTCGCCAAGTCCGGCCTCCAGACCGATCTCGACAAGCTCGGCTTCAACCTGGTCGGCTTCGGCTGCACCACCTGCATCGGCAATTCCGGCCCGCTGCCAGCGCCGATCTCGAAGGCGATCAACGAGAAGGGCCTGATCGCGGGCGCCGTCATCTCCGGCAACCGCAACTTCGAAGGCCGCGTCTCGCCGGACGTGCAGGCGAACTACCTCGCTTCGCCGCCGCTGGTCGTCGCCTATGCGCTCGCCGGTTCCATCCAGATGGACCTGACGACGCAGCCGATCGGCCAGGGCTCGGACGGCAAGGACGTCTACCTGAAGGATATCTGGCCCTCCAACAAGGAGATCCAGAGCTTCATCCAGCAGAACGTCACCCGCGCCATCTTCGAGGCGAAATATGCCGACGTCTTCAAGGGCGACGCGCATTGGCAGGCGGTCAACGCCCCGACCTCGGAAACCTATGCCTGGGACGATGCGTCGACCTATGTGCAGAACCCGCCCTATTTCCAGGGCATGGGCAAGAAGCCGGCCGCGATCGGCGACATCAAGGGCGCCCGCATCCTCGGCCTGTTCGGCGACAAGATCACCACCGACCACATCTCCCCGGCCGGTTCGATCAAGGCCGCCTCGCCGGCCGGTCACTACCTGACCGAGAACGGCGTCGCGGTGGCCGACTTCAACCAGTACGGCACGCGCCGCGGCAACCATGAGGTGATGATGCGGGGCACCTTCGCCAATATCCGCATCCGCAACCACATGCTTGGCCCGAACGGTCGCGAGGGCGGCTACACCATCCACTATCCCAGCAAGGAAGAGCTGCCGATCTACGACGCGGCGATGAAGTACCAGGCGGAGAAGGTGCCGCTGGTGATCTTCGCCGGCGTCGAATACGGCAACGGCTCCTCGCGCGATTGGGCGGCGAAGGGCACCAACCTCCTCGGCGTCAAGGCGGTGATCGCCCAGAGCTTCGAGCGCATCCATCGTTCGAACCTGGTCGGCATGGGCGTCGTTCCCTTCACCCTGCAGGAAGGCACGAGCTGGGCCTCGCTCGACCTGAAGGGCGACGAGAGCGTCACCATCCATGGCCTGGCCAACGTCAAGCCGCGCCAGATGATGGAAGCTGAGATCACCTATGCCGACGGCTCGGTGAAGAAGGTGCCGATCCTCTGCCGCATCGATACGCTGGACGAGATCGACTACTTCAAGAACGCCGGCATCCTGCATTACGTGCTGCGCGGCCTCGCCGCGTAAGCCGGAAACGTAGCGACGAGACAGATCATGGCCGGCGCAAGCCGGCCATGACGCATGGGGGACGCCTCCCGGTTGTCCTCGCGCCCGCCGCAGTGTAAGGGGGCGGTTCAGTCATCCTCGGTGGCGACTTGGGGCAAGCGCAGGGCGATATCCCGCGCTCGGATGTCGTCCGCCATCACCGATACCAGACGGGAGCACCCGCAGCATGTCCGCCACGTTCGAGACGGTCGCCGGCATCATTTCCGAAACCTGCGATATTCCGCGGGAGAAGATCACCCCGCAGAGCCACGCGATCGAAGATCTCGGCATCGATTCCCTGGCCTTCCTCGACATCGCCTTCGCGATCGACAAGGCCTTCGGCATCAAGCTGCCGCTCGAGCAGTGGACGCAGGAAGTCAACGAGGGCAAGGCGCCGGCCGAGCAGTATTTCGTGCTCGAGAACCTCTGCAAGCGCATCGACGATCTCGTCGCCGCCAAGAAGGCGTAAAGCCTGCGCTTGAGGCCGCCGGGCTTGAGCCGGCGTCCCTCTCCCGATAGAGCATAGGGGCCGTCGCGCGGATCATCCGATCCGTGTCGCGGCCTTGCGCCGTTCTGGTGCCCAGCAGACCTAAGGATCGCATGCGTCTCGAATATTTCGACATGATCGACAGGGTCGTGACCTTCGATCCGTCGCAGAAGCGCATCGTGACGCGCTCCACCGTCCCCGCCGAGAGCCCGGTTTTCGAGGGTCACTTCCCCGGCCACCCGCTGGTGCCCGGCGTGTTGCTGACCGAGACCATGGCGCAGGCCTCGGGCTATCTCCTGCTCGGTCTCAACGGCCTCTCGCAGATGCCCTTCCTGATGACGGTCGACAAGGCGCGGTTCCGCACCTTCGTCGAACCCCGCACCGAGCTGGAAGCCAGTGCGGAGCTGATCATCGAGGGTTCCGGCTACGCCGCGACCAAGGTGAAGCTGACCAGCGAAGGCAAGCCGATCTGCGATGCCGAGCTGCGCTTCCGCCTGATGCCTTTCCCCGCCGATATGCGCGCGCTGATGCAGAGCCGCATCGCAGCTATCGGCCTGACACCGGAGCCTGCCCCATGAACCGCCGCGACGTGGTCATCACCGGCATCGGTATCGCCTCCAGCCTCGGCGAAGGCGTCGAGGCCCATGCCGCCGCGCTCGCCGCCGGCGGCCCGCCGGTCGTCGATACCGAGAGCTTCAAGCCCTATCCGCTCCACCCGCTGGCGCCGCTGGAGCTGGACAAGCAGATCCCGAAGAAATCCGACCAGCGCCAGATGGAACCCTGGCAGCGGCTTGGCGTTTACGCAGCCGGCCTCGCCCTCGATTCCGCCGGGCTGAAGGACGACACCGAGGCGAAGAGCGCGATGCAGGTCATCGTCGCCGCCGGTGGCGGTGAACGCGATCACGCCGTCGATGCGGCGATTCTGGAAGGCCTGCGCGGCGCCAACGAGCCCGGTGCCTTCCTCAACGAACGCCTGATGAGCGATCTCAGGCCGACGCTGTTCCTGGCCCAGCTCTCCAACCTGCTCGCCGGCAATATCGCCATCGTCCACGGGGTCACCGGCCCGTCCCGCACCTTCATGGGCGAGGAGCAGGCCGGCGTCGACGCGGTCCGCACCGCCCATGCCCGCATCGCCTCGGGCCAGTCCGACCTGATGCTGGTCGGCGGCGCCTACAATGCCGAGCGGCGCGACATGCTGCTGCTCTTCGAGCTCGGCGGCTATCTGCACCGCGACGATTTCAAGCCGGTCTTCGAACGCGAGGACGCTCCGGGCCTGATCACCGGCAGCGCGGGCGCCTTCCTCGTGCTGGAATCGGCCGAGCGCGCCGCCGCCCGCGGCGCCAAGGCCTATGCGAAGCTCAAGCATACCGGCGCCGCGCGCAGCCGCCGCGAGGCTGGCACGGTCCAGTCGGCCCTGACGACGCTGCTCGGCGGCTTCGGCCCGCTCAGTGGCGACGCGCTCGCCATCTCCGCCGCGACCGGCTGCGCCGGCATCACCGGCGAGGAAGCGGCTGCCATCGCCGCGGCCGCCCCTTCCGCCAAGCGCATCGCGGCCGGCGATCTCGTTGGCCATGGCGTCGAGGCGGCCTTCCCGGTTTCGGTGGCGCTCGCGGCAATCGCCCTGTCAGCCGGACAGGCCAGGGAAGCGATCGTCACCGGCGCCGGCCACTGGCGTGGCGAAGGCGCCGCGCATCTCGTTCAAGCGTGAGGGTAAAGCCATGACCACGCATCGCGACGCCAAGGGCCGTCCGCTCGTCGCCGTCACCGGGCTGGGCGTCGTCACCTCGCTCGGCCAGGGCAAGGACACCAACTGGCAGGCCCTGACGGCAGGCAAGTCAGGTATCCACCGCATCGATCGCTTCCCGACCGAGGGTCTGAAGACCAGCATCGGCGGCACCGTCGATTTCCTGTTCGACGGCCCGTTCACTGCCCCCCAGCTCTCCGAGAAGCTCGCGACGCTCGCGGCCGAGGAAGCTGTCGGCCAGAGCGGCATCGGCGCCGACGGCGATTTCCCCGGCGAGCTCTTCATGGCGGTGCCGCCCGTCGAGATGGAATGGCCGCAGAAGCAGGAGATGGCCCAGGCCACCTCTGGCGAAGCCGATTACGACGGCCTGCTGCGCACCGCCGCCACCGGCAAATTCCGAGCGATGCACGAGCTCTTCGTCTTCGGCGGCGTCGCCGACCATATCGCCGACCGGTTCGGCACCAAGGGTTCGCCGATCTCGCTCTCGACCGCCTGCTCCTCGGGCGCGACCGCGATCCAGATGGGCGTCGAGGCGATCAGAAGGGGCGATACCCAGGCCGCTCTCTGCATCGGCACCGACGGCTCGATCCATGCCGAGGCGCTGATCCGCTTCTCGCTGCTCTCGGCCCTCTCGACCCAGAACGACCCGCCGGAAGGCGCGGCCAAGCCGTTCTCGAAGAACCGCGACGGCTTCGTCATGGGCGAGGGCGCCGGCGCCCTGGTGCTGGAGGACTACGACCATGCTCTGGCACGCGGCGCGACCATCTTGGGCATCGTCGCCGGCTGCGGCGAGCGCGGCGACGGCTTCCATCGGACACGCTCGAGCCCGGACGGCAAGCCGGCCATCCTCGCCATGCAGGATGCGCTCGCCGATGCCGGTCTGACGCCTGACGATGTCGACTACATCAACGCCCACGGCACTTCGACGCCGGAGAACGACAAGATGGAGGCGATGAGCTGCGCCGCCGTCTTCGGCGAGCGCATGGCAAGCCTGCCGATCTCCTCGAACAAGTCGATGATCGGCCACACGCTGACGGCGGCCGGCGCGGTCGAGGCGGTGATCTCCTTCATGACCATCGCCAACGGCACGATCCCGCCGACGATCAATTATGTGAACCCCGATCCGGCCATCGCCATCGACGTCGTGCCGAATACGGCACGCAAGGCGAAGGTCAGGACGGTGATCTCCAACTCCTTCGGCTTCGGCGGGCAGAACACCTGCCTCGTGCTGACGGCGCCTCCGGAGGCTGCATGACCAAGATTCTCGTCACCGGCGGCGCCAAGGGCGTCGGCGCGGCGATCGTGCGCGCGCTCGCAGCCGCCGGCCACGATGTCGACTTCACCTTCCGCTCCTCTGCCGACCAGGCGAAGGCGCTGGCGGAGGAAATCGCCGCCAGCTGTCCCGGCCGCGCCATCACGGCGCTGCCGCTCGACCTCTCCGACAAGGAGGCGCTCGACGCCTTCTGCGAGGCGCGCGAGGGCGAGAGCTATTTCGGCCTCGTCCACAATGCCGGCCAGCCCTATGATTCGCTGGCCGCAATGATGGCGCAGGACAAGGCCGAGGCGGCGATGCAGGTCAATTTCTGGGCCTTCACCCGCCTCGCCAAGAGCCTGATGCGCACCATGATCCGCGCCCGCGCGGGACGCATCGTCGCGATCGGCTCGGTCGCAGCTTTGCGCGGCAATCCCGGCAACGCGGCCTATGCGGCCTCCAAGGGCGCGCTGATCTCCTATGCCAAGACGCTTGCGGTCGAGACCGGCAAGCGCGGCGTCACCGTCAACGTGATCGCGCCGGGCTTCGTCGACACCGACATGATGGCGCCCTACGCCGCCTATCGCGACAAGATGCAGGCGCAGATCCCCGCCGGCCGCTTCGCCAAGCCCGAAGAGGTCGCCGGCCTCGCCGCCTTCCTGATGAGCGAGCCCGCCGCCTATATCAGCGGTACCGTGCTGCCGATCGATGGCGGCCTGACGGCGCAGCTCGGCGTGCATCGCTGAGTTCGACCAGGGCCGCCGTTCATGCTATGGTTCACCTCGAACCGGAGTGAACCGACATGACGGCAGCCTTCACCATCCGCCTCGACGACGAGATGCTGGCCAAGCTCGACGCGCTGGCCGCCGACACCGACCGCTCGCGCAACTGGATCGCGGCCAAGGCGATCCAGGACTATGTCGAACTGAATGCTTGGCAAATCCAGCGGATCAAGGAAGGCATTGCCGAAGCCGATCGCGGCGAATTCGCGACGGATGAGGAAGTCGCGGCGGTGTTCAATAAATACAAGGCCATGGCCGAGTGAAGCTCATCTGGACGAAGCGCGCGCTACGCGAACTCGATCAGATATTTGCGTTCGTCGCGCGGGATAGCCGATCTGCTGCGACAGCACTGGTCGATCTGGTCGAGAAACGATCCGCGATGCTCGTCAGCCACCCGGAGATCGGGCGGCCGGGCCGGAGCGATGGGACCCGCGAACTCGTCCTCACTGGAACGCCCTATATCCTGCCCTACCGCGTCCGCGACGGCCGCGTCGAAATCCTCGCTGTGATTCATACCTCCCGGCAGTGGCCGGACCAGCTCTGAAAGAACTCGAACCCTCATGCGTTCCCTCCAACTCCATGGCGACCGTGACCTCCGTCTCGAGGAGATCGAGCCGCCGCCGCCGCCCGCTCCTGGCGAGGTGCAGATCCGTATCAAGGCAGTCGGGCTCAACTATCTCGACCTCTGGGGTTTCCGCGGCATGGCCTTCGCCAAGCGCAAGATGCCGCAGGCGGCCGGCGTGGAGGCGGCCGGCGAGATCGTCTGCGTCGGCGAGGGCGTCACTGGCTTCGCACCCGGCGACACCGTCACCGCCTATGGCGCCGATACCTGCGGCCAGTGCAAGGCCTGCCGCGAAGGCCGCGACAATCTCTGCGAGAACGTCGCCGGCATCATGGGCTTCCATATCGACGGCTTCGCCCGCGAACTGCTCAATCGTCCGGCTCGCCTCACCATCAAGGCGCCCAAGGGCGTCTCCTTCGAAGATGCGGCCTGCGCGCCGATCGGCTTCGGCACGGTCCAGCACATGCTCTTCGACAACGCGAAGCTGGAGCCCGGCGAATCCGTGCTCGTCCATGCCGGCGGCTCCGGTATCGGCACGGCCGCGATCCTGATGGCCAAGGCGATCGGCTGCACGGTCTATACGACGGTCGGCGATGACGAGAAGGGCGCCAAGGCCAAGGCATTGGGCGCCGACCACGTCATCAACTACCGTGAGGACCGCTTCGAGGGCGTCGTCCGCAAGCTCACCGGCCGCAAGGGCGTCGATGTCGTGTTCGAGCACGTTGGCGCCGACACCTGGAACGGCTCGCTGCTGTGCCTGAAGCGCGGCGGCCGGCTCGTCACCTGCGGCGCGACCTCCGGCCCCTCGGCGACGATCAACCTGATGCAGCTCTTCCAGCAGCAATACCGCATCACCGGCTCCTTCGGCTGCCGCATCGAGAACATCGCGCAGTCGCTGGAGAAGATGGCCGGCGGCATGAAGCCGGTGATCGATTCGGTCTTCCCGCTTGCCGAATTCGAGAAGGGCCTCGCCCGGATCGAGGGCCGCAAGGTCTTCGGCAAGGTCGTCATCGCCTTCTGACCGGGAGCTGTTTCCCGCCAAGGACTTGACGCGGGCGGCTTCCTGCCCCAGATCGCCCGTTCAAGGCCCGGTCTTGCTCTCGGCACGGGCGATCTAGAGCATTTTCAAGCGAAGTGGGCACCGGTTCGCGTGAAGAAAATGCGACCAAACAAATGGGCGGAGCAGGTGTGCGTTGCGCAGCAACGCGGACTTGCTCTGAGGCAGGACCGACCTTGAGACGATTGAAGGCTATCGCCGCGCGCGCCGGCGCCGCGGTGATGATCGGCGTGATCCGCGCCCTGTTCGCATTCCTGCGCATGCTCGGCCCCGAGCGTGCCAGCGATCTCGGCGGCTGGCTGCTGCGCACCGCAAGCCCGCTGATCCCGGTCAATCGCGTCGCGCTGGCCAACATCCGCGCGGCCTTTCCCGAGAAGGACGAGGCCGAGGTCAAGCGCATCGCGCGCGGCGCCTGGGAGAATCTCGGCCGCGTCGCCGGCGAATACGCCCATCTCAAGACGCTCTTCGATTACGACTACCTCAACCCCGACAAGCCCTCGCGCGTCGAGGTCGCGGGGATCGAGCACTTCATCGCGCTGAAGGACGACGAGAAGCCCGGCCTGATCTTCTCGACCCATCTCGCCAATTGGGAGCTGCCGGCGATCTGCGCCCAGGCCTACGATCTCGAAACCACCGCCGTCTTCCGCGCCCCGAACGACCCGGCAATCGCTGCCGTCGTCCACGAGATCCGCTCCGGCACGATGGGCGGGCTAGCCGCTGCGAAGCAGGGTGCAGCCTTCGCCATGCAGGGCGTGCTGGAGAATGGCGGCCATCTGGGCATGCTGATCGACCAGCATTTCACACGTGGCGTCGTGGTGCCGTTCTTCGGCCGCCCGGCCTTGACCAACCCGATCATGGGCAAGTTCGCCAAGCGCTTCGAATGCCCCGTCCATGGCGTACGCGTCATCCGCCTGCCGAACCACCGCTTCCGGCTCGAACTGACGCCGCCGCTCGATCTGCCGCGCGACGCCAATGGCGAGATTGACGTGCAGGGCGCAATGGCGATGATGACGGCCGTGGTCGAGGGCTGGGTGCGCGAGTATCCCGAACAATGGCTCTGGATGCATCGCCGCTGGCGGCCCAATATGATCTCGGCCGTTGCGCGCGACGCCTTTGATCACGCCAGCGCGACCGTGCCCGTTTTCAAGGCAACGTGATTTCCCTCGCAAGCCGATTGCGGGCTTTGGTAACCTCCGGAAAAGACGTCACCCGCAGAGTCCCGATCATGTCCTCTCGCCCGCGCCATCTCGCAGCGACCGTTGCCGCCTTTGCCTTGGGCATGGCGGCCGCTCACGCGCAGACGCCGGCGAAGGCACCCAGGGCGGTCATCGAGCTCTTCACCAGCCAGGGCTGCTCCTCCTGCCCGCCGGCCGATGCTCTGGTCGTCGAGCTGGCCAAGGATCCCGAACTGATCGCCCTGACCCTGCCGGTGACCTATTGGGATTATCTCGGCTGGAAGGACACGCTCGGCAAGGATTCCTTCGCCCGGCGCCAGAAATTCTACGCCAAGGCCCGGGGCGACGGTCAGGTCTACACGCCGCAGGTGGTGATCAATGGCGCTGCCCACGCGATCGGCTCGGAGCGGGCGGAGATCGAGAAGGCGGTTAACCAGTTCGCGGCAACCGGCTTCGCCGCCCGCATCGCCTTGAAGGAAGAGAACGGCGCTCTCCAGATCAAGGTCGCCCCGACCAGCGGCGAGAGCGAGGCCACGGCCGGCATCTGGGTGCTGCCGACCACGCATCAGGCAGCGGTGCCCATCACGCGCGGCGAGAACCAGGGCCGTACGCTGTCCTATGCCAATGTCGTGCGCGGCATGGTGCGTGTCGGCGACTGGACCGGCAGGGAAACGACCGTCACCGCCCCGCTTTCGGCGACACAGGCGCCGGAGGCCGATGGCTATGTCGTCGTCGTCCAGGCCGAGCGCCCCAACAAATACGGCCACATGATGCCCGGCGCGATTCTTGGCGCCGCGAAGGGGTTGGCCAAGCGCTGAGCGTTTTCCGCTCCACCGAGCGGTGTGGACGATGACCGGGTTGCCCCGGTCGCCTGCTTTGTCATTCCGGGGCTTCGCGCAGCGAAGAGCCCGGAAACCACGACAGGGTGAGACATTCTATACCCGGTTGCAGATCGCTCTCCCAGTCGTGGGTTCCGGGTTCGCGCCTGCGGCGCGCCCCGGAATGACAAAGGTAGTGCACACGCTGCCTAAAGCAGGATCACCTTGTTCGAGAGCTCGTCGACATCGCCGGGCACGGGCGGCACATGCTGTCCCAGCACCGTCCCGACGGAACCCACGGCGGCGATCAGCCCTTCGGTCAGGCGATCCTCCCGCGCGGCAGCCAGCAGCGGCTCGATGATGCCGCGCCAGGTATCCTTCTCGACCAGCCCGTCGATGCCGGTATCGGCCAGGATCTCGGCATAGCGCTCCTGCAGGGCGATATAGAGCAGCACGCCGGTGCGCCCCTTCGTCCGGGTCAGGCCACGCGCCGTGAACTCGCGCAACGCCACATCATGCGCGCGCCGGCGCTTGACGAAACCGGGCACGAAGCGCCCACCCCGGCCGTACCAGAGCAGGCTCGCCAGCAAGCCAGCGGCGCAGATCAACTGGATCAGGAAGATGCGCTGCGCGCTCATCACCGTCAGCCACAGCAGCGGCCACGGCACGAACAGCGCGAGCGTCAGCGCCATCATCGCCGGGACATTGCGATAGCTCGACGCGGCCCGGTCGATCACCACGACGATCTCGCCTGCGGTCAGACTTTCGGCCCGGCGCACAGCCTCCGCGATCGCATCCCTGTCGGCTGAATCCATCACCAGTCTCCCGAAGCCCCCCCGCCGCCGGACGAACCGCCGCCACCTGAAAATCCGCCGCCGCCCGAGCTCCAGCCGCCTCCGCCGCCGCTCCAGCCCGAGCTGGAACCCGAGCCCGTGCTCCAGCCCGTGCTCTGCGGCAGCGTCACCCATTGCCCGTTGCGCAGGCGATGCCGGCGCGCGCCGCCCTGCTGGCTCAAGCCCCGCAGGAACGCGA
The DNA here is from genome assembly GCF_059817965.1 of Allobosea sp. TBD101. Classification (NCBI taxonomy): domain Bacteria; kingdom Pseudomonadati; phylum Pseudomonadota; class Alphaproteobacteria; order Hyphomicrobiales; family Alloboseaceae; genus Allobosea; species Allobosea sp. TBD101. Next base: position 345,062 of record NZ_CM187543.1, on the reverse strand, counting down.
CGATGAACAGGAAGATGAAGATCATCGCGATGATCACCGCGATGTCCTCGCCCAGCGTGCTCTCGTCCGAGCGCACCTCGGCCCTGCGCTGCCATTCCTCGGCATCCCCCGCGAGAATGGTCAGTATCGCGTCGACGCCGCCCTCGATCCCCCCGGCGAAATCGCCGGTCTTGAACTTGGGCGCGATCGCCGTAGTGATGATTACCTTGGAGAGCGCGTCGGTCAGCGCCCCTTCCAGGCCGTAGCCGACCTCGATGCGGACCTTGCGCTCCTTCGGCGCGACAATCAGCAGCGCGCCGTTGTTCTTCGCCTTTTCGCCGAGCTTCCAGTGCCGGAAGAGCCCGTTGGCGAAATCCTCGATCGTGACGTCCTGCAGCGAGGGCACCGTCGCGACGACCACCTGGTCGGAGGTCTTGTCCTCATGCGCCTTGAGCTTGTCCTCAAGCCGCTGCCGGACATCCGGCGCGAGCAGATTGGCGCCATCGACCACACGGCCCGTCAGTGCGGGATAGCGCGGCTCGGCGACGAGCGCGAAGCTGCCCCAGACCAGCAGAAGCAGCGACAGCACAGCCCGCCAGAGCGTCATTCCCGGGCGCAGCGAAGCGCAGACCCGAGAAGCTCTGGCAGTGGATGCCCGGGTCGGGCCCGGACATGACGCGCGAACCGCTGTCACCGGTTTCTGCCGTCGACCTCAGAACTTCACCGCCGGCGGCCGGTCCGCTCCGGCGGTCGCCGCGAACGTCTCCATCGGCTTGGCGCCCCAGAACAGCTTCGCCCAGATCACACCCGGGAAGGTGCGAATCTCGGTGTTGAAGGCCTGCACCGCCTGGATGTAGTCGCGCCGGGCCACCGCGACCCGGTTCTCGGTGCCTTCGAGCTGCGACTGCAGGGCGAGGAAGTTCTGGTTGGACTTCAGCTCCGGATAGCGCTCGACCGTGACGAGCAGCCGCCCGAGCGCGCCGGTGAGCTGGTTCTGCGCGTCCTGGAATTCCTTGAACTTCGCGGGGTCGTTGATGGTCGAGGCGTCGACCTTGACCTGGCTCGCCTTGGCGCGGGCCTCGACCACCGCGGTCAGGACCTCGCGCTCCTGCGCGGCATAGCCCTTCACCGTCTCCACCAGATTCGGGATCAGGTCGGCGCGGCGCTGATACTGGTTCTGCACCTCGGACCAGGCGGCTTTCGCCTTTTCCTCCAGCGTCGGCACGTTGTTGTAGCCGCAGCCGGCCAGCACGACGCCGAGCATGCCGAGAATGAGCCAGGTGAGCGGCCGGCGAAGATGAGTCGAAAACGACATGCCGAAAACCCCTTTTGGCAACGTCAGAACTAGCGATTCGGACCTTACTCGCCAGCGCCCGCCCATCCAAGCTGTCACGCTGCGACGAATGGCCTATCGTGCGATTCTCACTGGAGCTTCGCCCATGCGCCTGTCTCTCTTTCTCTCTCTGTCATCCGCCCTGCTGGCCGCGCAGATCGCCGTCGCCCAGCCACAAGCGCCCGCCCCCGAGGCTGCGACCGGGCGCGCCACCAAGACCCTGGGAACGGCCCAACGCTTCATAGCCGCCGCCGCCAATCCGCTGGCCGCGACGGCCGGGCGCGAGATCCTGCGCGCCGGCGGCAGCGCCACCGACGCCGCCATCGCCATCCAACTCGTCCTGAACCTCGTCGAGCCGCAGAGTTCCGGCATCGGCGGCGGCGCCTTCTTCGTCCATTGGGACGAGGCCGGCCGCAAGGTCACGACGCTGGACGGGCGCGAGACCGCGCCCGCCGCCGCCAAGCCCGACCGCTTCATGAGGGACGGCAAGCCGATGCCGTTCCGCGAGGCCGTGGTCGGCGGCCGCTCCGTCGGCGTGCCCGGAACGCTGAAGCTGCTGGAAGAGGCGCATCGCCGCTGGGGCAAGCTGCCCTGGGCCGATGTCGTCGCGCCCGCGGTAAAACTGGCGGAAGAAGGCTTCGCGATCTCGCCGCGCCTCAACGGCCTGCTGGCCGATGAAAAGGACCTCCCGAAGAACGCCCTGGCTGCTGCCTATTTCTACGAGCCGGACGGCAAGCCCAAGACCGTCGGCACCATCCTGAAGAACCCGGCCTTCACCGCGACGCTGCGCGCCGTGGCCGTACAGGGCTCGGAAGCCTTCTACAAAGGACAGATCGCCGAGGACATCGTCGCGACGGTGACCGGCCACCCGACCAATCCCGGCGACATCACGCTGGCCGACCTCGCGGGCTACAAGGTCGAGGAACGCGACCCGGTCTGCGGCGCCTACCGCATCTGGCGCCTCTGCGGCATGGGCCCGCCGAGCTCGGGCGCCGTCGCGCTCCAGCAGATGCTCGGCATCCTCGAAGGCCAGGACCTGCGCCGCATCGGGCCGGGCGCCGATGCAGCCCACTGGTTCACGGAGGCAGGCCGGCTCGCCTTCGCCGATCGCGCGCTTTATCTCGCCGATCCCGCCTTCATCAGCGTGCCCGTGCGCGGCCTGATCGATCGCGACTATATCCGCTCGCGCGCCGGCCTTGTCAGTCCCGAGCGCTCGATGGGCCGCGCCAAGCCCGGCGATCCGCCGCATCGGCGCGCACAGCTCCTTGCCCCCTCCGACGGTATCGAGAACGGCACCAGCCATATTTCGGTGGTCGATGCGGACGGCAATGCCGTCGCCATGACCACGACGATCGAGGACGGTTTCGGCTCCCGGCTGATGACCAAGGGCGGTTTCCTGCTCAACAACGAGCTGACCGATTTCAACTTCGCACCCGAGGAGGACGGCAAGCCCGTCGCCAACCGCGTCGAGCCCGGCAAGCGCCCGCGTTCCTCGATGGCGCCGACGCTCGTCTTCGACGCTTTCGGCCGGCTCCATGCCGTGGTCGGCTCGCCCGGCGGCAGCCAGATCATCGGCTATGTCGCCAAGACGCTGGTTGCCCTGCTCGACTGGAAGATGGACCCGCAACAGGCCGTCGATTTCGGCAATTTCGGTAGCCGCAACGGCCCGACCGAGCTGGAGAAGGGCACCGAGGCCGAAGCCTGGAAAGCGGCTCTGGAGGCCAGAGGCCACGAGGTCCGCCTGCTGGAGATGACCTCGGGCACGCAGGCCATCGTCAAGACGCCGGAAGGCTTTCTGGGCGGCGCCGACGGCCGCCGCGAAGGCGTCGCGATCGGCGACTGAGCAGGATTACTGTTGCGCCGGGCGCTCGCCACCAGCGCCGCGCCCGGCGATCAGCCAGTAGACGAAGCCCGTCGCCGCGCCGACCAGGAAGAGCCCGGAGATGATCTGGATCTCGGCCGTGCTGGGCGCCCGCGACAGCCGGAGCATCGCGAGCGGCAGGAGCGCAGCCAGAAGCCCGGTGAAGCCGCTCTGGAGCAGGCCGCTGCGCAGACGGAAGAGTTCGGAGCCAACCGCGACCAGCACCACCGGCGCCACGATGATCGCCATGCCGAGCTTGCCGATCAGGGCAAAGGCCGCCTGAGCGGCCGGCGCCGGATCGATCCCGCTCTCGGCGAGCCCGAACAGGATATCGATCAACCGCTCGATACCGCCGCCGATCAGCATGGCCACGGCGGGCGAAGCAAAGCTCGCCGCTCCCAGGAAGAACACGCCCGCCCCGATCGCGACGAGGCAGGCGAACGGGATCAGCAGGAGCCAGCGCAGCAAGGCTTATTCCGCCGCCACAGCCGGAGCGTCGGCCTGCGCCTCGTCCAGCATGAGCCGGGCGCGGGCGGAGAGTTTTTCCGTCTCGCTCTTGAGCTGGCCGCAGGCGGCGAGGATGTCGCGCCCGCGCGGCGTGCGCACCGGCGAGGCATAGCCGGCGCGGAAGACGATCTCGGAGAAGCGCTCGATCCGGTCCCAATCCGAGCACTCGTACTTGGTGCCGGGCCACGGGTTGAACGGGATCAGGTTGATCTTGGCCGGGATGCCCTTGAGCAGGCGGACGAGCTCGCGCGCTTCGGCGTCGGAATCGTTCACGCCCTTCAGCATCACGTATTCGAAGGTGATGCGCTTGGCGTTCGACAGGCCCGGATAGTTCCGGCAGGCCTCGAGCAGGTCCTTGATCGGGTATTTCTTGTTGAGCGGCACCAGCTCGTTGCGCAGGTCGTCGCGCACCGCATGCAGCGAGATCGCCAGCATCGTGCCCATCTCCTCGCCGAGCGGGCCGATCTGCGGCACCACGCCCGAGGTCGAGACGGTGATGCGGCGGCGCCCGATCGACAGGCCCTGATCGTCCGTGATCACGGCGATCGCATCGCGCACGCCGTCGAAATTATAGAGCGGCTCGCCCATGCCCATGAAGACGATGTTCGAGACGAAGCGCCCGCCGTCGTTGGGAACGAAAGCGCCGTCCGGTGCCGCGCGATTCGGGAAATCGCCAAGCCGGTCGCGCGCCACCATCACCTGGGCGACGATCTCCTCGGTCTTGAGGTTGCGCACCAGGCGCTGCGTGCCGGTATGGCAGAAGGTGCAGGTCAGCGTGCAGCCGACCTGGCTGGAGACGCAGAGCGTGCCGCGATCGACCTCGGGGATATAGACGCATTCGATCTCGGCGCCGCGATCATGCGGACCGGTCGAGGGCATGCGCATCAGCCATTTGCGGGTGCCGTCGGTCGAGACCTGCTCGGCCGTGACGGCCGGCAGGTCGAGCGAGAAACGCTCGGCGAGCTGCCCGCGCAGCCCCTTGCCGATCGTCGTCATCGCGTCGAATTCGCGCACGCCGTAATGGTAGATCCAGTTCCAGAGCTGGCCGACGCGCATGCGCCGCTCCTTCTCGGGCACGCCGATCTCGGCCAGCGCCTCAAGCAAGCCAGCGCGGGTGCGCCCGACCAGCGAAGGGCGTCGCAAAACGGGTTCGGCCGCCGGAGCGGCGGTAGCGGGAACGGATGCGGTCATCGGAGCTCTGTCGTCGCCCATCGGGGAAGGCGCGGGATTTCGCGGCTCCCTAGCACAATTCGGGCAAAAGCGGAAATCCGCCCTCCACGCGGATCATCCCAGCCACGGCGAAACGGAAAGCCGGGATGACGGCGTGGAGCCTTTCAGCCTTACTTGCAGGCGTCCTCAGCCCGCTTCACGATCTGGCTGATGCCGGCGAGCGAGTACTTGTCGCTGGTCGGGTTGCCGCGCTTGGAGGTGCCCTTGATCTCCAGCCCGGAGCCACGGCGCAGCGAGTCGAGCATGCGCGGCTCCTCGGCCGGGTTCTTCAGCCACATGTTCTGGCCCTTGGCGACCAGCGCGAAACGCTCGTTGCCGACGATCGCCTGATGCTCGACCCCTTCCTTGAGGTCGAAATTCATCACGAAGCTGATCTCGTTGCGCACGCCCTCGCCCGGCCGGCTGGAGACGAAGAGCAGGCCTTCGACATCCTTGAGATTGGCGGGGATGCGGGTCTCGGCCTTGGACAGAGCGTAGCAGACCTTGGAACGACCCTGCTGCGACGAGAAGGCCTGCCATTTTCCGGCCGTCTCCAGCAGCATGGCCTGGCCCTGGCCAGGACTGGCGGCAGCGGCGGCGGCCGGAGCGGGCTTGGCGCGCTGCTGGGCGGCTGCGCCTGTCGGCAGCAACAAAACAGCAATGCCGCCCGCCGCGAGGGTGGCAGCAAGAGCGGAACGGGGGGCAGCGGCGCGGGAGGTGCGGAGGAACGAGTTGATCATGGACCGCCATCAGTCACTAAAAAACTTAATACCGCGTTTACCACCTGTTGATCAGGCGATCGCGCGGGAACGGCGGAATAGAGTGTCACGATCCTGGCGAAAATACGAATGATGACGGGGCGGTTCCGTGCCGCCTCCGGCCATGCCAGAATCGGGCGCGATGAGGACGAAGGCGGATCGACGATGAAGGCCCTGCTCTGCGACCATTACGGCCCGGCCGAGGAGCTGGCGATCCGCGACCTGCCCGATCCGGAGCCCGGCCCCGGCGAGGTCGTGATCGCAGTGAAGGCCGCCGCCCTCAACTTCTTCGACACATTGATCATTCAGGGCCGCTACCAGACGAAACCCGCATTCCCGTTCTCACCCTCGGCCGAATGCGCCGGCACGATCAGCGCCGTCGGCGAGGGCGTGACCGGCTGGCAGGTGGGCGAACGCGTCGCGGCCTGGCTGGGTTACGGCGCAGCGCGCGAAAAGGTCGCGGTTTCCGCCGATCAGCTCATCCGCATTCCCGAGCGGCTCGACGATGCGCAGGCGGCCGGCCTCTTCGTGACCTACGGCACCGCGATGCATGGCTTGATCCAGCGCGCCGAACTGAAGGCCGGCGAGACGCTCGCCGTCCTCGGCGCCTCCGGCGGGGCGGGTCTGGCGGCGGTCGAGATCGGCGCGCTGCTCGACGCCCATGTCATCGCCTGCGCCTCCTCGGCCGACAAGCTCGCGCTCGCCCGCGAGCACGGCGCGCAGGAGGAGATCGATTATGGCCGCGACGACATTCGCGCCGAGCTGAAGAAGCTCACCGAAGGCCGCGGCGTCGACGTGCTCTACGACACGGTGGGCGGCGAATTGGCCGAGCCGGCCCTGCGCTCGATGGCCTGGGAGGGGCGCTATCTGGTGGTCGGCTTTGCCGGCGGCGAAATCCCGAAAATCCCGCTCAACCTCTTGTTGTTGAAGGGCTGCGACCTGCGCGGCGTGTTCTGGGGTCAGTTCGTCGCACGCGACCCGGCCGGCCACCGCCGCAACATGGAGCGCCTGCTGGACTGGGCGGCGGGCGGTCATATCCGCGCCCATGTCCATGCCACGATCCCGCTCGAACGCTGGACCGAGGCCTACGCGCTGATCGCCGACCGTAAGGCCAAGGGCAAGATCGTCCTGACGCTCTGACGATCGCGTTCCACGAAGACCTCGAAAAAACCCACCGCCGTCACCCCGGGCGACCGGAGGGAGACCCGGGATCCATGCCTGAACCTCTACCGTAGGCGCTGCGGCATGGACCCCGGATCGGCGCCGCTCACGCGGCTTGTCCGGGATGACCGCGTGTTTCCGGTGAAAGCGAACTAAAGCTCCGCCATCGCCTGCTTCGCCCGCTCGCGATGCTCGATCGTGATCGAGCCGGCAACGGCTGCGATCGCAGCCGCGATCACCGCCGCATCATCGGTGAAGCCGAGCAGCGGCATGATGTCCGGCAGCGCATCCACCGGCAGCACGAAATAGCCGAGCGCGGCGAGCAGCGTCAGCCGCACGCGTCGCGGCGTCGCCGGATCGCGGGCGCAGAACCACGCCGCCAGCAGATCCTCCGCGAACGGAATACGCTTCGCGACGCGCTTGAGCCGGGCCATGAAATCGGCGCCGAACTTCGCCTCGTCGCGCAGGCTCTTGCGGATCGCCTCCATCTCCTCGCGGCTGAAGCTTGCGCTGAACCCCTCGCTCATCCCTGTCTCTCTCCCAGGCGTTCGATAACGCCGATGATCGCGCAACCATAATCGGCGCGCCCTATCGAAAGATGGCCCCGGCGCAATCCTGCACAAGAGGCGGTTCCGAAAACCCGCTTGGAGCGGCGCGAAACGCCCTCTAAACCGGCTGTCACAACAAGATTGACGGGAAACGCGCCATGAAACTCGATTCCTCCCTCGCCGCCATCGTCACCGGCGGCGCCTCCGGCCTCGGCGAGGCGACCGCCCGCATGCTGGCCAGCCAGGGCGTCAAGGTCGCGCTGCTCGACCTCAATGCCGAGCGCGGCGAGGCCATCGCCAGGGAGATTGGCGGCGTCTTCGCCCTTTGCGACGTCACCAGCGAGGTTTCGGTCGACGAAGCCCTGGCCAAGGCCCGCGCCGCCCATGGCGTCGCCCGCATCATCGTCAATTGCGCCGGCATCGCGCCCGGCCGCCGCGTCGTCTCGAAGAAGCGCGACACCGGCGAGCTCGTCGCGCATGACCTCGCCACCTTCGAGAAGGCGGTCGCGATCAACCTGACCGGCACCTTCCGCGTCATCGCCAAATCGGCAGTCGCGCTCGCCGGGCTCGATCCGGTGACGGAGGATGGCGGCCGCGGCGTCATCATCTGCACGGCCTCGGTCGCGGCCGAGGACGGCCAGATCGGCCAGGCGGCCTATGGTGCCTCCAAAGCCGGCGTCGTCGGGCTGACCCTGCCGGTCGCCCGCGACCTCGCCGGGGTCGGCATCCGCATCGTCACGATCATGCCCGGCCTGTTCGAAACCCCGATGTTCGCCGGCCTGCCCGACGACGCCAAGGCCTCGCTCGCCGTCTCCGTGCCGCATCCCTCGCGCCTCGGCCGCCCGGCTGAATATGCGGCGCTCGCCCGCAGCATCATCGAGAACGACATGCTGAACGGCACCGCGATCCGCCTGGACGGCGCGATCCGGCTGGCGCCGAAATAGTACCGTCATTGCGAGCGTAGCGAAGCAATCCAGGGGCAGCAGAGCTCTACGTCCTCCTGGATTGCTTCGTCGCTACGCTCCTCGCAATGACGCCCTCAGACGATGCGATAGACCTCGCCGGCGCTGCGATCCCGGTAGAGGTCCACGCGCTCGCCGTTCCAGTGATAATCGAGATGCCGGCCCTGAACCGGGTGGCTGGCGCCGTCGGGGTAGAACAGCCCCGCGCATTCGCCGCCGGGGCAGCGCACGCTGGGATAGGCGATGCCGGCAGAGCCCAGCCCACGCAAGCCGATGCCGAGCGCCTGGCTCTCGGTGTAATCCGTGGGATCGAGCGCCGGGGCAGCTTCGACCCCGAGCGAACGGATATCGTGAAGCTCCGCGTCGACCTCCATTACGATCTCACGGAATTGCGAGGTCCAGCCCGGTGGCTGGGCCGTCGCCCGCATGAAGCGGGCGTGGTGATGGATCGTCTCCAGCAGCGCCACTTCGAAGCTGTCCCCCACATAGAGCACGCCAAAACTGCCATCGCTGAAGCGGCTCGGCCGGTCCGGGCTGACATGGGTGAAGGGCGCCATGAGCCAGCTCGCGCCCGGCCCCGAAACGCGTCGCTCCGCCGGCACAAGATCGAGATTGCCGATCGTCTCCATCAGGCGTGGATTGGTCTTCTGCTCGGCCGCGATCAGGAGCGGCCAGTCGGCGGGATCGGCGATATCCTCGAACAGGTCGATCGGCGGGAAGATGCTGCGGATGATCCGGACCGCACCCCGCCATTCGATCTCCGCGACCGGCAGAATAGCCGGATCGATCACCAGGCGCCCCGTTCGGCATCGAGCAGACGGCGCACCCGCATCAGATCGGTGAGTTCGCCGCCGAGCATGACATCCAGCGCCGACTTGCCACCGAAATCAGCATTGGCCCGCTTGATCCAGTCATAGCCGCGCTGCGGCTCGGTGAAGATCAATCGCAGCGCCTTGTGAATGCCCATCAGGTTCGACAGGCGAGCCTTGCCGTCGCGCGAGATGCGGCCGATCTCGCCGGCCTTCCAGCGCCGATAGCTCCTGACCGGCAGGTCGATCAGAACAGCCGCGTCCTCGTCGGTGATCCGCCAGAGCCGGAACAGGTTGACGGCGGCGCGGAACATCGCGGCGGCCTCGTCATCCGTGATCGGATCGGGGACGAAATCACGCTGGGCCGTCTCGATGCGCAGCAGGGCCGTCATGGCATCGCTCTCCATTTGGCATAAAGTGGAGACAATCCTACCAAATGGCAAGAGGCATCCAAAACACCGCCATCATCCCGGACAAGCCGCGTCAGCGGCGCCGATCCGGGATCCATGCCTGAGCCTCCATCGGAAACGCTCCGGAAAGAACCCGGGTCTGAGCTTCGCTCCGCCCGGGATGACAGCGTGGAGATTGCTGGACCTTACTCGTCCGTCTTCGCCGGCTTGATCTCGTGCTTCAGGATCAGGGGCGTCTGCGCCAGCGCGAAGGCCATGGTCAGCGGCATCACGCCCCAGACCTTGAAGGCGACCCAGAAATCCTGGGTCTGCGTGCGCCAGACCACCTCGTTGATGGCTGCCAGCACGAAGAAGAACAGCCCCCAGCGGAAGGTCAGCTTGCGCCAGCCTTCCTCGTCGAGCTGCAGCACCGTCTCCAGCACCAGCGAGAGCAGCGCGCGGCCGAAGAGCAGCCCGCCGAGCAGCACCGAGCCGAACAGCGCGTTCACGATGGTCGGCTTGACCTTGATGAAGAAGGCATCGTCCAGCGCCAGCGTCAGCCCGCCGAAGACGGTGACGACGATCGCGTTCACGATCGCCATGCGCGGCAGATAGCCCATCAGCGCGCGCGACAAGGCCAGCGCGATCAGCGATGCCGCGATGAAGATGCCGGTCGCGACGAAGATGCGCCGGTCCTCGGCCACGCCGAACAACCGGTCGCCATAGGAATTGGCGAAGAAGAAGATCGCCAGCGGCCCGAATTCCAGCGCGAGCTTGAGCAGCGGATTGACCGCCTTGCCCTTCTCAGCTGCGCCCGCCGGTTGCTGCATCGTCTCGCTCACGCCGCCTCTCCCGAAGCTGATTCCATGCCCGCCACGGCCCGCGCGAAATCGCGCGCCGAGAACGGCTCCAGATCGTCGACGCTCTCGCCGACGCCGATGAAATGCACGGGCAGGCCGAACTGCGCCGCCAGCGCCACCAGGATGCCGCCGCGCGCGGTGCCATCGAGCTTGGTCATGACCAGCCCGGTCACGCCCGCCGTCTCGCGGAAGGCCTCGACCTGCGAAATCGCATTCTGGCCGACGGTGGCGTCGAGCACGAGCAGGGCCGCATGCGGCGCGCTCGGATCCTGCTTGCGGATGACACGCACAACCTTGGCAAGCTCGTCCATCAGTCCCTGCTTGTTCTGCAACCGACCGGCCGTGTCGATCAGCAGCACGTCGGTATTGTTCGCCTTGGCCTTCTGCAGCGCCTCGAAGGCGAGGCCCGCCGCATCGGCGCCCTGCTGGCCATAGACAACCTCGGCCCCGGTGCGCTCACCCCAGACCCGCAACTGCTCGATCGCCGCGGCGCGGAAGGTATCGCCGGCCGCGAGCATCACGGATTTGCCCTCGCTGCGGAATTTCGCGGCGAGCTTGCCGATCGTCGTGGTCTTGCCGGAGCCATTGACCCCGACCATCAGCAGCACGAAGGGCTTTTTCGTGGCGTCGATCGCCAGCGGCTGCGCGACCGGCAGGAGGATCGTCTCGACCTCGCGCGCCAGGATCGCCTTCACCTCGGCCGGCTCGATCTGCTTGTCGTAGCGCCCGTCACCGACCGCTTTCGCGATCCTGGCGGAGGTCGCGAGGCCGAGATCGGCCTGGATCAGGATGTCTTCGAGATCCTCCAGCGTGCCGGCATCGAGCTTGCGCTTGGTGAAGAGGTCGGTGATCCCCGTCGTCAGCGCCGAGGAGGTCCGCGACAGCCCCTCTGTCAGCCGCCGCCACCAGCTCCGCTTCGGTTGCGGCGCAGGGACGGGGGCAGGTTCGGCGGCCACAACGGGCTCGGGCTGCGGAACGATGGCGACGACTGGTTCCGGCTCCGGCTCGACCGGAGGCGCAACCTCTTCAACCGAAACAGGAGGCGCGACGGGCTCAGGGGTCGGCGCCTCGACGATAACCGCTTCCGTCTCGACAGCCGTCGCAGGAGAGATCTCTTCAACGTCCGACTTCGGCTCCTCGACAGGTTCGACGGTCGGTTCGGTCACCGCCTCCGGGGCGGGAGCCGGCTTGGCCGGTTCCTCGTCGCGTCCGAACAGCCTCGAAAAGAAGCCGCGTTTCTTCGGTTCGGTCTCGCTCATCGTCGTCCTGTCTTCGGTTCGGCGGGCATATCGGGTTGCGCCGCCGGGCCGGCTTCGCTAGCGCAATGCCATGGCAGCGCCGGACCGACCAGAAAATTCGCAATCCCACGGGCAGATCAACGACGAGCTGCCGGTGCCGCTGCTCTATCGCGACGCCATGATGCTCGTCATCGACAAGCCCGCCGGATTGCCGTCGCATCGGGGGCCGCAGGCCAAGCGCCGGATCATCCCGGTCCTGACCGATTATCTCGACGCGCTCCGCTTCGGCCTGCCGCGCAAGCCGGAAGCAGCCCACCGCCTCGACAAGGACACGTCAGGTTGCCTCGTGCTCGGCCGGCATCCCCGCGCCATGGCCGAGCTCAACCAGATGTTTCGCGACGGGCGCATCGGCAAGACCTATTGGGCGATCGTGCAAGGTAATCCTGCGCAGGACGAGGGGCTGATCGACTTGCCCTTGGCCAAGCGCTCGCCCGAGCGCGGCTGGTGGATGAAGGTCGATCCTGCCGGCCTGCCCTCCCAGACCCGCTACCGCGTGCTGGGCCGGGGCGAGAGCGAGCACGGCCCGCTCGCCTGGCTCGCGCTGGAGCCGTTGACGGGTCGCACCCACCAGTTGCGCGTCCATTGCCAGGCTTCGGGCTGGCCGATGCTCGGCGACGAGATCTATGGCGATGCCCCGCGCGAGGGCGGGCCGGGCCTCCAGTTGCACGCCCGGTCGATCGCGATCCCGCTCTACAAGAAGCGCGATCCGATCGTCGTCGAGGCGCCGCCACCGCCGCATATGCTGGCGGCGCTCGGCGCCTGCGGCTGGAACAGGGTTTAGAACGCGTCAACGCGGCGTCTGCGACATACTGGCGGCGATCAACCCTTCGCTAATCCGGGGCTGCTATGCCACGGCTGCAACATCTCTCGTCATGCAGCCATGACCGATAGCGCCGTCGCCGAACCGCAGCTCCTGACCCTGCCCGAAGCCCGCGCCCACTGCGCGGATGGCGCAGCGCCGCCGCTGGCCGTGCTCGTCGGCTGGGTCGAGACCTATCTGATGAGCGCCCATGCCGATCTCGGTCGCTCCGGCGCCGTCTGTCCCTTCACCCGCCAGGCCGCGAAGCTCGATACGGTCCGTCTCGGCATCTCCACGGCGACCGCTGCAGATGCGGAGGCGGCCTTTGCAGCCGTCAGCCGGAGCTTCGCCGAGCTCGATGCGATTCCCGCCCCGCCGGCCATGCAGCATTTCCGCACCGTGATCATCGGCTTTCCCGGCTGCGCCGATCCGGCCGGCACGACGATGCTGCAACGCGTTCAGAAGCGCTTGAAATTCGCATCGCTCCGCCGCTTCCGCATGATCGGGCTGATGCACCCGGACTCGGAGGCGCCCGGCCTGTGGAACCCGCAGTTCCGCCCCTTGCGCACACCCTTCCCGGTCGTCGCCGTCCGCCACATGGTCGAGCATGACGCGCCCTTCGCCGCGCGCCACCCGCTCCTGATGCTGCCTTATCTCGCCCGCTTCCGCATGGCCGGCGCCAGGCGCTTGATTCAGCATCTGCGCGCGGGTCCATGAACGCATCCCTGCCTTTGCCGGCCCGGCGGGACAGTGCCGTGACGCTCGATCTTGTCGAGGATGTGGCTGGCTTCCTGGAGCTGCGCCGCGACTGGGAGGCCCTCTTCGAACGCTCCGCCACCCCCGCGCAGCTCTTCCAGAGCCATGTCTTCCTGCGCCATTGGGCGACGCATTACCTGCCCCCCGACACCCGGCTCAGCATCGTCATAGCGCGCCAAGGCGGTGAACTGGCGATGATCTGGCCGCTCGTCCGCCAGCGGCGTTACGGTCTCGATACCCTCCGCTTCATGGGCGTCCCAGTCGCCCAGTTCGGCGACGTGCTCGTTGGCGATGGTCAGGAATCGTTGCTGGAGGCAGGCTGGGCATTCATTCAAAGCCGAGGCGCCGATCTCTTCGAGGCCCGCAAGCTGCGGGCCGATTCCCGCCTCGCCCTGAGCGGCCTGCTCGACGGCGCCGTACAGGGTGATCGGCAGGAAGCGCCCTTCGCGGATCTCGGCCGCCGTGTCGGCGAAACCGGGCCGAGCCTGGCCTACCCCGCACGCGAACGCTCGAACCATCGCCGTCGCCTGCGTCGCCTGGAGGAATACGGCCCAGTCGCCCACGCCATGCCGGCGCCCGGCCCGGAGGCGGCACGGCTCGCCGCCGCCGCCATCGCGATGAAGCGCATGACGCTCGCCCGGCGCGGCATCGTCGCGCCGGTCATCAACGATCCCCGCTTCGCCGCCTTCTTCACCGATCTGGCCGCCGACGCCTCCGGCGAGGCTTCACTGCGAATCGCAGCGCTATCGATCAACGATGCCCCGATCGGCATCGACCTGTCCTTTGACTGCAAGGGCCACAGCTTCGCCCATGTCCTCGCGACGGACTCCGAGCACGAACAGGCCGGCATCGGGAAGATCCTGATCCACCACAGCTTCGCCAGTGCCCGCGCCCGCGGCAGCGCGGTCTTCGACCTGCTGGCACCGGCCGAGCCTTACAAGCTGGAACATGCCGATGGCAGCGTCGCGGTCAGCGACCGCCTCCGGCCGCTGTCGCTGAAGGGGCGGCTCGCCTGTCATCTCGGCATCCAGCATTGGCGGCCGATGCTGAAAACCCTGGTGAAACGCCTGCCGGCGGGCCTCTCGCGTCAGGTCATGCCGGCGCCGCGGCAAGGCCCGTAGCCCGGAGCGATGGTTTCGACTCAATCCGAAATCGCGTCGATGGCGCGTGCCAGCTTGACGTCGAGCTCGGTCAACCCGCCCGCATCATGGGTCGCAAGCGTGACGTCCACGGTACGGTAGACATTCGACCATTCCGGATGGTGGTTCATCGCCTCCGCGAGCAAGGCGACGCGCGTCATCCAGCCGAAGGCTTCACTGAAATCGCGGAAGACGAAGCGCTTGGCGATGGCCTCGCGCCCCGGCGCCAGCTTCCAGCCGGTCAGCGTCGCCAGCGCTTCGGCCTGCGCTTCCGGGGACAGCCGCTTCGGCCGGGTCATCGCCGCATCTCCCGTGACAGGCGATTCGGGTAGGCGGGGCCGAGCGGATAGGCCGCCTCCAGCACATAAGGTCCGCCGCCGATCGAATCGCGCGAGGACATCAGCGCCACCCGGCGCGCGGTGAAGGTGAAGGGGCGGACGATCGGGTGCAGGCTGAGGAACTGCGCGAGTTCGACGGGGGTCGTGTCGCGCAAGCGCGCCAGCGTGACATGCGGCACGAATTTGCGTGCTTCAGCCGGCAGGCCGAGGCGGCGCATCTGCCGTTCGAGATCGCCCTGCAGATCGGTCAGCGCCTTGCCCGGCTGCGCCCGCGCGAAGACCGCACGCGGCTTGTCGCCGCCGAAGCTGCCGAGCGCATCGAGTGTGATTTCGAACGGGTAGGCCGTGAGATCGGAGAGCATATGGTCGACATCGTTCGCCATGCGGCGGTCGACATCGCCGAGGAAGCGCAGGGTGATGTGGTAGTCGGCCGGCTCGATCCAGCGCGCACCCGACAATCCGCCGCGATGCAATGTCAGCCCGGTCGCGACCTCGGCGGGAATTTCCAGAGCGATGAACAGCCTCGGCATGAGCGAATCCCTGCCAAGCGATTGTGACTCTGGCGAGACGGTAGAGCAGGAAGCCGGCGGAGGGGAGTTGTTTTTGTACGTTGGCTTCACCCCCGCGCCGTCATCCCGGACAAGCCGCCATAGCGGCGCCGATCCGGGATCCATGCCGGAGCTTCCCCATAAGGGTTCAGGCATGGATCCCGGGTCTCCCTCCGGTCGCCCGGGATGACCCGCGTTTGGGTGAGAAATCAGAACTTACGGGCAGGGATTGCCCGCGAGCTGATGAATCGCGTCGATTTGCGCCTCAACCTCCGGCGAAAGCTTCACGCCGATCGAGGCGATATCGGTCCTGAGCTGCTCCATCGAGGTTGCGCCGATGATGTTGGCGGTGACGAAGGAGCGGCTGTTCACGAAGGCGAGCGCCATCTGCGCCGGATCGAGCCCTGATTCGCGGGCGAGCGCGATATAACGCTTGATCGCGTCCTCGGCTCCGGCCGTCTGATAGCGCTGGCCCCGGTCGAACAGCGTCGTGCGTGCCCCGGCCGGGCGGGCACCATCGAGATATTTGCCGGTCAGATAGCCCTGCGCCAGCGGCGAATAGGCGAGCAGGCCGACATCCTCGTGCAGCGCGACCTCGGCGAGCGCCGTCTCGAAGGTGCGGTTGAGCAGATTGTAGGCGTTCTGGATCGACTGCACCCGCGGCGTGCCGCGCGCTTCCGAATCGGTCACGAAGCGCATCGTCCCCCAGGCGCTCTCGTTGGAGAGGCCGAGATGGCGGATCTTGCCGGCCTTGATCACCTCCGCGAAAGCGTCGAGCTGCTCGGCGATCGGGGTCTCGTCAGCCGCAGGCGCAAAGGCGTCCTTGGCGAAGCGCGTCGGATTCGAACCCCAGGGCATCGGCCGCTCGGGGAAATGCAGCTGGTAGAGGTCGATGTAATCCGTCTGCAGCCGTTGCAGGCTCTTGTCGACGGCCTCGAAGATCTGCTTGCGCGTCACCCGCGTCGGGCTCTTGTCGTCGCGGAACCAGGTATTGCCGCCGCGCCCGCAGACCTTCGACGCCAGGATGACCTTGTCGCGATTCTTCCGCGCCTTGAACCAGCTGCCGATGATCCGCTCGGTCGAGCCTTGCGTCTCCGGCCTCGGCGGAATCGCGTAGAGCTCGGCCGTGTCGAAGAAATTGACGCCCTGCTCGATGGCGTAATCCATCTGGGCATGGCCTTCGGCCTCGGTGTTCTGCTCTCCCCAGGTCATGGTCCCCAGGCAGATCACCGAGACCTTGAGATCGGTACGTCCAAGGCGGCGGTATTCCATGGCGAAGCAACTCCGGAAGCGGGGGGGCCGGCAGGCGGCAATACGGGAATCGGGGATACGCGCGCGGAGAACCCGCAGGCGGATCAGGACCTGGGCGGCAGGGTGGCGATGAAGCGCTCGACCGTCGGCAGGATGGTCCGGACGATGACGGCGACGCCTTCGGCCGTGGGATGAAGCCCATCCGCCTGGTTCAGGGCGCGGTCGCCCGCGATGCCTTCCAGGAAGAACGGGTAAAGCACCAGCCCGTGCTTCTTCGCAAGCTCCGGATAGATCGCATCGAAGCGTTTCGCGAAATCCTCGCCGAGATTGCGCGGCGCATACATGCCCGCGAGCAGCACCGGGATCTTCCGTTCGATCAGACGGGCGATGATCGCTTCGAGATTTTTCCGGGTTACGGCCGGATCCACCCCGCGCAAGGCATCGTTGGCGCCGAGTTCGAGGATGACGCCGTCGGCCCCCTCCGGCACCGACCAGTCGAGCCGTTCGAGCCCGCCTTGCGTCGTGTCGCCGGAGACACCGGCGTTCACGATTTCGACAGCGAGGCCTTTCTGGCGCAACGCCTGCTCCAGCACGGCCGGAAAGGCGGCGCTGGCGGGCAGATTGTAGCCTGCCGAGAGCGAATCGCCGAAGGCGACGAGCTTCAGCGAGCGCCCGGCACTCGGATCGGGGGAGGGAGTCTGGGCGCCGGCCATGTCGGGGGACCCGACCAGAAGCAGCAGGAAGGCGACGAAAAACGTCGCAGCCGATTGGACAAGCGCGAGCCTGAACCCATATGGCCGCAGACCGTGCCGCGCCGCGGTTCCGCCCCGCTCGGGACGCGATCCGGTGCGAACGGGGATGGCGATGGAAGCGTAAGTCGGGATCATGGCGTGATGAGCGAGAAGGCCGTTTCGGCAATCGAGTTGCAGGATGTCCACCTGAGTTTGGGGCGTGGCGCCGCCCGCGTCCATATCCTCAAGGGCGTCTCGGTGTCGCTGGCCGACGGCGAGGCGACCGGGCTCGTGGGCCCCTCCGGCTCCGGCAAGTCGACCCTGCTGATGACCATGGCCGGTTTGGAGCGCCCCGATTCAGGCCTGGTCAAGGTCGCCGGCCAGGATCTTGGCGCGCTCGACGAGGATGGGCTCGCCGTCTTCCGCGGCCGGCATATCGGCATCGTCTTCCAGTCCTTCCATCTCGTGCCGACAATGACCGCCCGCGAAAACGTCGCGCTGCCGCTGGAACTCGCCGGCCATCCCGACGCCTTCACCCGCGCCGAAGCCGAACTGCGCAATGTGGGCCTGGGCCACCGCATGGACCATTACCCGGCCCAGTTGTCCGGCGGCGAGCAGCAGCGCGTCGCCATCGCGCGCGCCGTCGCGCCGGACCCGGCGATCCTCGTCGCCGACGAGCCCACCGGCAATCTCGACGAATCGACCGGCCGCGCGATCGTGGACCTGATCTTCGCCCTGAAGCGCGAGCGCGGCGCGACGCTGGTGCTGGTCACCCATGATCTCTCGCTCGCCGCGCTTTGCGAACGCACGGTCCGCCTGCGTTCCGGCGTGATCGAGGCCGAGCCCGAGACGGTGGTCGCCTGACGATGCACGCCCCCGTCAAGCCGTCCCAAAGTCCGACCTACCGCGCCCTCGGCATCGGTCTCGTCCTGCGCCTCGCGATCCGCGATCTGCGCGCGGGCCTGCGCGGCTTCGGCATCTTCATTGCCTGCCTCGCGCTCGGCGTCATGACCATCGCCGCCGTCGCCTCCGCCTCGCGCGGCCTGACCGAAGGCCTTGCCCGCGAAGGCCGGCGCATCCTCGGCGGCGATGCCGCCTTCAGCCTGATCCACCGCGAAGCGACAGCGCCCGAGCTCGCCTTCCTGACCGCACGCGGCACGGTTTCCAGCATCGCCACCATGCGCGGCATGGCCAATGCCGGTGAGAAAGGCGCGGCCCTGGTCGAGATCAAGGCGGTCGATGCGGCATATCCGAGCATCGGCACGGTCGAGACCGATCCGCAGACGCCGCTGCCCGGCCTGCTCGACCAGCGCGATGGAGCCTATGGCGCCGTCGCCGATCCCGTCCTGTTCGGCCGGCTCGACCTCAAGCCCGGCGACACCGTCACCGTCGGCGGCGCAAAAATTCAGCTCCGCGCCAATCTCATCTCCGAGCCCGACAAGATCGCGGCCGGCGTCGGCTTCGGCCCGCGCCTCCTGATGTCGCAGGAGGCGCTGAAGGCGACCGGCCTGATCCAGCCCGGCAGCCTGATCCGCTGGACCTATCGCCTCCAGCTTCCGCAGACCGCGACGAGCGATGCCGATCTTGAGAAGCTGATCGCCGATTCCGGCACGCAGCAACGCGATGCCGGCTGGGAGATCCGCTCCCGCGCCAATGCCGCGCCGAGCTTCCAGCGCAATCTCGAACGCTTCACCCAGTTCCTGACGCTGGTCGGGCTCACCGCACTGCTGGTCGGCGGCGTCGGCGTCGCCAATGCGGTGCGCCGCTTCGTCGAGGCCAAGAAGCTCGATTTCGCCACGATGAAAGCGGTCGGCGCCACCGGCGGGCGCGTCGTCGCGATCCACCTGACCGAGGTCATGCTCGTCGCCGCGATCGGCACCGCCATCGGCCTCGTGCTCGGCGCCGCCGCGCCCTTCGGCCTCGGCGCGATCGTCCGCAGCATCCTGCCGGTCCCGTTCGAGCCGACGCTGGCGCCGGGCGAACTCGCCATCGCCGCGCTCTACGGCCTGCTGACGGCGTTCGTCTTCGCGATCATCCCGCTCGGGCGCGCCCACGATATTCCGGTCTCCGCCCTGTTCCGCGACAAGGTCGAGCCCGATCCGCGCCGCCCGCGCGCGATCTATCTCGTCCTCTGCGCGCTCGCGCTGGCGGGTTTGGCCGGCGTCGCCATCGGCTTCGCCTATGATCGCCGGATCGCGCTGATCTATATCGGCGTGATGTTCGGCGTCTTCCTGCTGCTGCGCGCCGTCTCGCTCGGCCTGATGGCGCTGGCCCGCCGCCTCCCGCGCCCGCGCCGCCCGGCGCTCCGCATGGCTCTGGCCAACAGCCATCGGCCGGGCGCACTCACCCCCGCGCTCGTGCTCTCGCTGGGCTTGGGCGTCGCGCTGCTTTCGGCGCTCTCCTTCATCGATGTCAGCCTGACCCGGCAACTCACCGGCGCCCTGCCCGACAAGGCACCGAGCTTCTTCTTCCTCGACGTGCCCAGCCGCGATTCCGAGCGCTTCGACGCCTTCCTCGCGGCGGAGCGGCCGGGCGCGAAGACCGAGCGCGTGCCGATGATGCGCGGCCGCATCGTCTCGGTGAACCAGACCCGCGCCGAGGATATCAGGGCGAGCGAGCAATCCGCCTGGGTGCTCGACGGCGACCGCGGCATCACCTATGCGGCCACGCTGCCGGAAGGCTCGCGCATCGCGGCCGGCGAATGGTGGCCGGCCGATTATCGCGGCGAGCCGCTGGTCTCCTTCGACGCCCAGAACGCCGCCGGCATCGGCCTGAAGATCGGCGACCGACTCACCGTCAACGTGCTCGGTCGCAACATCACCGCCCGCGTCGCCAATTTCCGCACGGTCGACTGGCGCTCCTTCGGCATCAATTTCGTCATGGTGTTCTCGCCCAACACCTTTGCCGGGGCGCCACACACCAATCTCGCCACCATCGCGACGAGCCCGGACGGCAAGGGCGCGACCGATGCCGCGCTGATGCGCCGCCTCGCGCTCGACTTCCCGGCTGTCACGGCGGTGCGGGTCAAGGACGCGCTCGAAGCAGTCAATACGATTGTCGCCCAGCTCGCCATGGCGATCCGCGGCGCCTCCGGGCTCGCCATCGCCGCCAGCCTGCTCGTGCTCGGCGGCGCGCTCGCAGCCGGACAGCGCGCGCGGCTCTATGACGCGATGATCCTGAAGACCCTCGGCGCGACCCGCCGCTTCATACTTTCGTCGTACGCCCTTGAATACGCCGCCATCGGCTTCGTCGCAGCCGTCTTCGGCGTTCTCGCGGGTACAGCGGCAGGCTGGGGGATCGTCACGCAAGTGATGCGGATCGAGTTCGTCAGTGATCCCAGAGGGGCTATACTGGCTGCGACTGCCGCTGTCGGGGTTACCGTCCTGTTCGGGCTCGTCGGTACGATAAAAATACTGACGAAAGCGCCGGCTTCTCATCTCAGAAATTTATGATGACTATCTGAGAACGACTCTCGATAGACATTAAGATCCTGTAATTCTGCATGGGTGCAGCGCCGAACTTCTATGCCGGCGTCGGCCTTAACCATGGCGGGCTCTTGTAAGAACCGGCAAAGCCGCCCATATTCCCGTCATCGCGACTTTCGTGCGCGAGGACGGCTGGCGCCTGCGCGCTTGTCGTCGTCCGAAACTACGTCAGGGGAAACTCTCTTAATGAGCAACTTCGACCGCAATGCTCCAGTCTGGGGTGCCGGCCGCGCACAGCAGACCAGCGCCGTCGAGATGGATCAGGGCCTGCGCTCGTTCATGCTCGGCGTCTACAACAACATGACGATCGGCCTGGCCATTACCGGCCTCGCCGCGATCGGCATCAGCATGCTGGCGATTGCCGGCGTCTCGCCCACCGGTAAGGTGACGGCGCTGACCCCGCTCGGCCAGGCCCTGTATCTCAGCCCGCTGAAATGGGTCGTGATGCTGGCCCCGCTCGCCTTCATCCTGTTCTTCTCGTTCAAGGCCGAGAGCATGAGCTCCTCGGCTGCGCGCGCCATGTTCTTCGCCTTCGCGGCGGTGATGGGCGTGTCGATGTCCTCGATCTTCGTCGTCTTCACCGGCGAGTCGATCACCAAGGTCTTCTTCATCACGGCCGCGGCCTTCGGGGCGCTCAGCCTCGCCGGCTACACCACGAAGAAGTCCCTGTCGGGCATGGGCTCGTTCCTGATCATGGGCCTGATCGGCCTCGTGATCGCCTCGGTGGTCAACCTGTTCCTGAAGTCGAGCGGTCTGTCCTTCGCCATCTCGGCGATCGGCGTGCTGGTCTTCGCCGGCCTGACCGCCTGGGATACGCAGCGCCTGAAGGAGATGTATCTCTACTCCGATCTGGACCAGGAATCGGCTGCGAAGCTCTCGGTGAACGGCGCTCTGTCGCTCTACCTGAACTTCATCAACATGTTCCAGATGCTGCTCTCGCTGTTCGGCACGAAGAGCGAATGATCTGATCCCGCTCCGCGGGTGAGACGAGCCCCGGCCCCACGGCCGGGGCTTTTTCTTTGGGCCAAATCTTCCCTCGAGTTAGGCCTTCCCTTCTGGCACGGACATTGCTCATGCTTTGGGCATGACGACGCCTTCGATCCGCCCTGCCATCCCAGCCGATATCGCCGCCATCGCCGCGATCTACGCCCATGCGGTGCTGCACGGCACCGCCTCCTGGGAACTGGAACCGCCCGATGAAGCCGAGATGCAGCGACGCTTCGAGGCGATCCTGGCCGGCGGCTATCCCTATCTCGTCGCGGAGCGGGACGGCGCCATCCTCGGCTATGCCTATGCCGGAGCCTACCGGCCGCGCCCGGCCTATCGCGCCACCGTCGAGAACTCGATCTACATCGCCCCCGCCGCGCAGGGGCTCGGCATCGGCACCCTTCTGCTTGATGCCCTGATGCAGGCCTGCACCGAGCGCGGCTTCCGCCAGATGATCGCGGTGATCGGAGATGGCACCGGCGCCTCGATCGGCTCGCGCCGCCTGCATGAGCGCGCCGGCTTCCGCCTGATCGGCGTGGCCGAAAGGATAGGATTCAAGCACGGCCGCTGGCTCGACCAGATGCTGATGCAGAAGGAGCTGGGCGAGGGAGATCGGACGCCGCCGGCTCTCTAGCCCTTCGCAGCCCTCATCCTGAGGAGCCGCACAGCGGCGTCTCGAAGGAGGCTCCAGATAGTTCCGGAGCCTCCTGAAGCATCCTTCGAGACGCGCCTTCGGCGCTCCTCAGGATGAGGGCTCGAACATCTGTCCGGTCCGTGACGCCTCAGCTCACCACGCTGAGCTTGTTGTCGAGCACCTTGAGCACGCGCGAGAGTTCCGAGCCGCGCTTCAGGATCAGCCCGGTCGCCGCGACCACGGAATAGGCGCCCTGCCGCCGCGCCAGCGCCGGATCCTTGACGATGCGGTAGAGCGGCATCTCCGACGAGCGCCGGAACACCGAGAACTGCGCCTTGTCCTTCAGGAAATCGATGGCGTAGTCGCGCCATTCACCGGCCGCGACCATCCGGCCGTAGAGGTTGAGCAACTCGCTGAGTTCGCGCCGGTCGAAGGTCACGGTGGTCGGTCGCGCCGGCGCCGGGAAGTTCACAACCGCGCTCGCGGCCTGCGGTTGTGGCGTTTCGCTTTCGCTCATGGCGCCTCCCTGGTCGGAGCCTCACCAAATCACCACTGGATGATGCGCCCGCGGCCCTGCGCTGGCAAGGGAGCAAGCCGGCAAGGGACCACGCGTCGGGTCGGTGTTCTCCACGAATGCCCCATTTTCGCCGCGAACACGCCAAGCGAGCGCCAAGTTGCGACGTTCAACTCTCTTCGTTGCCTCGACGGCCCGGTTTCACTGATCGCCGGTTTGTCAGCCCCCCAGCCCCCCGGAGTTCGGGCGGAGCCGGGCCACCGAGTCGGGGCCAACTAGCGGCTGGCATTGCGCCGGCCGTTTTTCTTTTGGGGCTACCCTCCCGGCCGGCGTCGCGAGATGCCGGTGTTGGAAAGCGATCTTACCGCGCCTGCCCGTGATAATCCGCATTGGGCCGCATATCGACCGCCGAGGCCATCCGGTTCGACATGTTGTAGAAGGACGCGACGGCGCCGATGTCCCAGATGTCGCGCTCACTGAACCCGGTCTTGCGCAGCGTTTCCCGGTCCTCCTCGCCGATCAGATGCGGGGTTTCCGTCAGCTTGACCGAGAAATCGAGCATGGCGCGGTGCCGCGCCGACAGCGCCGCCGCCCGGTAGTTCATCACCATGAGCTCGCCCAGCACGGGGTCGCCGGAGAGCTGGCGCACCGCCGCGCCATGGGCGGTCAGGCAGTAATAGCAGCGGTTCACGCTGGAGACCGCGACCGCGATCATCTCCCGCTCCAGCTTCGACAAGCCGGACGGCGCCAGCATCAGGTCGTTGTAAAAGGCCGCGAAGGCCGTGAGCTTGGCGTCGTCATGGGCATAGGAGCTCAGCACATTCGGCACAAATCCGAGCTTCTCCTCGCATTTCGCGAAGTAAGCCTGGTTTTCGGCTGAAAGCGCGCCCGGCTTCAGGTCCAGAGCCATGACGACCGGCGGCGAATCCTGACGCGCCGGCTCTTCTCCCACCTTGGGTTTGTCATGCTTTATTGCCATGGTGCGTCCTGTCGAGTCGGCGAGAGCGTCAGTTTGCCGCTTTTTCAGGCACGGCAAGTTGAAAGGCTCCGCAGCCTATGTCATCGCTGCGGCAAAACAACTGGGGTTGGGACATGGGCAAACGGGTGACGAACGCGACCGCTGGCGCGATCGCAGCGATCGAGGCCGCAGCCACCGGATTGAAGAATTCGATGCCCGCCGAGTTCCCCCGCCTGCTCTTCGGCCGCTCCGTCGCCGAGGATCTCGACGCCCTCCCGGCCGAAATGCTCGCCCGCACCGCCGCCGCCGCCTTCGAGCACCTCGCTCAGCCGCGCAAGCCGGATACGATCAACCTGCGCTTCCGCGACGAGGAATTCGGCGAGGGCGAGCGCAAGCACCAGCTCACCGTTCTCGAGGTCGTCAACGACAACAAGCCGTTCCTGCTCGATTCGACGCTCGCCGAACTGCAGGAGCAGGGCCATGAGCCCCGCCTCGTCGCCCACCCGATCCTGGCCGTCGCCCGCGACGCCAAGGGCAAGTTCACCTCGCTCGCCGGCGAAGCCGCCGGCCGCGCCCCCGAGGGCACGCGCCGCGAGAGCCTGCTCCATATCCATGTCCCGCGCATCGATACGCCGGAAGCCCGCGAGAAGCTGCGCGCCGGGCTCGACCACGTCTATGCCGATGTCGCGCTCGCCGTCGACGACTGGGCCGCGATGCGCGGCCGCATCACCGAGGTGATCCAGGCCTATCGCGCCAATCCGCCGCCGCTGCCGGAGGACGAGATCAACGAGGCGCTGCAGTTCCTCGAATGGATCGCCGGCGACAACTTCACCCTGCTCGGCATCCGCGCCTACCGCTTCCCTGGCGGCGACGTCGCGGCCGACCCGATCGAGGGCTCGGGCCTCGGCATCCTGCGCAACCCCACGGTCAAGGTCCTGCGCAAGGGCCGCGAACTGGTCACGGTCACGCCGGAGCTGCGCTCCTTCCTGGCCAAGCCCCAGGCGCTGATCATCACCAAGGCCAACGTCAAGAGCCGCGTCCACCGGCGCGTCCATCTCGACTATGTCGGCGTCAAGCTGTTCACGCCGGACGGCCGGCTCGACGGCGAATTGCGCATCGTCGGCCTGCTCACCTCGAACGCCTATACCGGCTCGGCCCGCGCCATCCCCTATCTGCGCCTGAAGGTCGCCCGCGTCGCCAAGAATATCGGCTTCGACCCGGCGAGCTATTCCGGCCGGGCGCTGATGAATGTGCTCGATGCCTATCCGCGTGATGAGCTCTTCCAGATCGACACCCCGACGCTGGAGCAGTTCGCGCTCGACATCCTGCAGCTCACCGAGCGGCCGCGCATCCGCGCGCTCGCCCGCGTCGATGAGTTCGACCGCTTCGTCTCGATCCTCGTCTTCATCCCGAAGGACCGCTACGACACCACGGTGCGCCTGCGCGTCGGCGACTTCCTGGCGCGGATCTATGCCGGGCGCCTCTCGGCCGCCTATCCCGCCTATCCCGAGGGTCCGCTCTCGCGCACCCATTACATCATCGGCCGCGACGAGGGCAAAACCCCGCGTGTCGAGCGCTCGACGCTCGAAGCCGGCATCAGCGCCATCGTCCGCACCTGGGGCGACGGGCTGAAGGACGTGCTCGACCAGGAGAAGGCCGGCCCCGCCGCCCGCGCCCTGGCAGAGCGCTATGCCGAGGCCTTTGGTGCCGCCTATCGCGAGCGCTTCTCGGCCGCCGACGCGCTCGTCGATATCGAGATGCTCCAGCAGCTCACGCCGGAGCGCGGCCGCGCCGTCAATCTCTACCGGCGCGAAGGCGACGACGCCAAGCGCGCCAATCTCAAGGTGTTCTCGCGCGGCGCCCCGATCTCGCTCTCGGCCCGCGTGCCGGTGCTCGAGAACATGGGCTTCCGCGTCGTCAACGAGCGGACCTACAACGTCATGCCGCAGGGCAATGGCGATGCGGTCCGCATCTGGCTGCACGACATGACACTGGAGCGCGCCGACGACGGCGAGATCGATGTCGAACATCTCGATCCGACCATCGAGGCGGCGCTGATGGCGCAGTTCCGCGGCTTCGCGGAATCCGACCGTTTCGACCAGCTCGTGCTCGTCGCCGGCCTTGGCTGGCGTGAGGCCGCCCTGCTGCGCGCCTTCGGCCGCTATTT
Source organism: Allobosea sp. TBD101 (assembly GCF_059817965.1). Classification (NCBI taxonomy): domain Bacteria; kingdom Pseudomonadati; phylum Pseudomonadota; class Alphaproteobacteria; order Hyphomicrobiales; family Alloboseaceae; genus Allobosea; species Allobosea sp. TBD101. The sequence goes on along the minus strand of NZ_CM187543.1, from coordinate 319,081 downwards.
GCGTCAGGCCGGCGCACCCTATGCCCAGGGCTATATCGCCGATGCGCTGACCAGCCATCCCGGCATCGCCGCCGGGCTCGTCGCCTATTTCGCCGCCAAGTTCGACCCGCGCGTCCCGGCGGGCGAACGCGAGCAGCGCATGGCCCAGAAACATGCCGAGATCGAGGAGGCGCTCGACGCCGTCACCAGCCTCGACGACGACCGCATCCTGCGCCGCCTCGTCAATCTGGTCGATGCCGCCTTGCGCACCAACTTCTTCCAGATCGGCCCGGACGGGCAGCCGCGCCAGACCATCACCTTCAAGTTCGACTGCGCCAGGGTCGACGGCCTGCCGCTGCCGCGCCCGCTCTACGAGATCTTCGTCTATTCGCCGCGCGTCGAGGGCGTCCATATGCGCTTCGGCAAGGTCGCCCGCGGCGGCCTGCGCTGGTCCGACCGGCCGCAGGATTTCCGCACGGAGGTGCTCGGCCTCGTCAAGGCGCAGCAGGTCAAGAACGCTGTGATCGTGCCGGTCGGCGCCAAGGGCGGCTTCTTCCCGAAGCAGCTCCCGCCGGCTTCCGACCGCGCCGCCTGGCTCGCCGAAGGCACCGAGAGCTACCGCATCTTCATCCGCAACCTGCTCGAGCTCACCGACAATCTCGACGGCGAGACGGTGATCCCCCCCGCCGACACCGTCCGCCACGACCACGACGACCCCTATCTCGTCGTCGCCGCCGACAAGGGCACCGCGACCTTCTCCGACACCGCCAATGCGATCTCGCTGGAGAAGCATCACTGGCTCGGCGACGCCTTCGCCTCCGGCGGCTCGCAGGGCTACGACCACAAGGGCATGGGCATCACCGCCCGCGGCGCCTGGGAAGCGGTGAAGCGCCATTTCCGCGAGGTCGATATCGACATCCAGACCACGCCCTTCACCGTCGCCGGCGTCGGCGACATGTCGGGCGACGTCTTCGGCAACGGCATGCTGCTCTCGCCCGCGATCAAGCTGGTCGCAGCCTTCGACCATCGCGACATCTTCCTCGATCCCGATCCGGACACGGCAAAATCGCTGGCCGAGCGCCAGCGCCTCTTCGCCCTGCCGCGCTCGTCCTGGGCCGATTACGACAAGAGCCTGATCTCGAAGGGCGGCGGCATCTTCTCGCGCCAGGCCAAGAGCATCCCGCTCTCACCCGAGGTTCGCGCGCTGCTCGACCTCGACAAGAAGGAGGTTTCGCCGCCCGAGCTGATGACGGCGATCCTGAAGAGCCGCGTCGACCTGCTCTGGTTCGGCGGCATCGGCACCTATATCCGCGCCTCCGACGAGACCGACGCGCAGGTCGGCGACCGCGCCAATGACGCGATCCGCATCGCCGGCAACGATCTCCGGGCGCGGGTCATCGGCGAGGGCGCCAATCTCGGCATGACCCAGCGCGGACGCATCGAAGCGGCCCGCAAGGGTGTCAGGATCAACACCGACGCGATCGACAACTCCGCCGGCGTCAACACCTCCGACGTCGAGGTCAATATCAAGATCGCGCTCGCGGGCCCCGTGGCAGACGGCCGCCTCAAGGAAGACAAGCGCAACGAATTGCTCGCCACGATGACCGACGAGGTCGGCGATCTCGTGCTGCGCAACAACTACCTGCAGACGCTGGCGCTTTCGCTGACCGAGGCGCAGGGCTCGGCCGCGACGCCTGGCCTGCGCTTCCTGATGCAGAAATTGGAACAGGACGGAAGGCTCGACCGTGCGGTCGAGTACCTGCCGAGCGACGCCCAGCTCGCCGAGCGCGAGAAGCGCAGCGAAGGTCTCACCCGGCCGGAACTCGCCGTGCTGCTGGCCTATGCCAAACTCTCGCTGCACGATGCGCTGCTCGAATCCCCGGTGCCGGACGATCCCTATCTCGCCAGCGAGCTCGTCCGCTATTTCCCGAAGGCGCTACGCGAAGCCTATCCGGACGCGATCGCCAGCCACAAGCTGCGCCGCGAGATCGTCGCGACCCAGCTCGCCAACGCGATCGTCAACCGCGGCGGCCCGGCTCTCGTGCCGGTGCTCGCGGCTCTGACCCGCTCCGACGCGCCGGCCATTGCGGCTGCCTACGCGATCGCGCGGGATTCCTTCGATCTCATCGCCCTCAATGGCGAGATCGACGCGCTCGATGCGAAAATCCCCGGCAAGACCCAGCTCGGCCTCTACGGTGCCGCACAGGAACTCGTCACCAACCGCATGGGCTGGTTCCTGCGGCGCGGCGTCGCCAAGCCCGGCACGATCGAGCCGACCATCGCCCGCTACGCCAAGGGCGTGAAGGAGCTGGCCGGCGAGCTCGGCTCCCTGCTGCCCGAGGCGGCGTCCCAGGCGAGGCTCGCGCGCATCGCCGTGCTGACCTCCGAGGGCGTGCCGGAAGCGCTGGCCACGCGCATCGCAAGCCTGCCGGCGCTCGCCGAGGCGACCGACATCGTCGACATCGCCGAGCGCGGCAAGCGCAAGATCGGCGAGGTCGCCCGCATCCATTTCGGCATCGACGCGCTGTTCGGCCTGTCGAGCCTGAAGGCGGCGGCCGCGGCCGTGCCGGCAACGGACGATTACGAGCGTCTCGCCCGCGAACGGGCGATCGAGACCCTCGACGACGCCCAGTCCAACCTGACGCAGGAGGCTGCGGCCTCGGCCAAGGGGCAGGGTACGCTGGAGAGCTGGCTCAGCGAGCGCGGCGAGGATGCGGAGCGCACCCGCAGCACCGTCAACGCGATCGCGAGCTCCGGCCTGACCTTGCCGAAACTGATGGTGGCGGCCGGCATGCTGGCCGACCTGCCGCGTAAGCGGTAGATTGCGGCGCCTCTGCGCGCGAAGCGATCTGAGCATAGTGTCCTGACATCGGACCGGAAGGCGGCATCCGCTTTTCGGTCCGATGCACTTGTTGAACGGAAAGACCGATGACCGGCGAAGCCGACACGACCACCCGCATCGACCCCAAGCTGCTCGAAATCCTGGTCTGCCCACTGACCAAGGCGACGCTGGAATACGACGCCGCGAAACAGGAACTGATCAGCCGCCCCGCAAAGCTGGCCTATCCGATCCGCGACGGCATCCCGATCATGCTGCCGGAAGAGGCGCGGCCGCTGGAGGATTGAGGCGGTTTGGCCCGCCCTCGACACTGTGTTAGTATGTACACATCCCAACACAGGAGCTGAGGCGATGGCCGCGACGGAAACAATGACGATCCGGGTTTCGGCCGAAACCAAGCGTAAGCTCGAGCGCATCGCCGCCAGCGCCCGGCGCAGCAAGTCCTTCCTCGCCGGCGAGGCGGTTTCGACCTATGTCGACCGCGAACTGGAGATCATCGAGGGCATCAAGCGCGGCTTGGCGGATGTCGAGGCCGGGCGGGTCGTGCCGCATGACGAGGCCATGGCCGAAGCCCGCCGGGTCATTGCAGAGGCGCGGCGCGAGAAAGCCCAGCGCGGATGAAGCCGGTCATCTGGTCCGATGACGCGCAGCACGATTACTTCGACATCCTCAGATATATCGCCAAGGACAACCCGGACGCGGCCGAGCGGGTTGTCGATGCCATCGAGCAGGCTGGAAACAACCTGGGCGAATTCGCGACAGGGCGACTTGGCCGTGTGAGCGGCACTTACGAGAAGCTGGTTCCCGGCCTGCCCTATATCCTGGCCTATGCCATTATATCCCGAGATGGGCGCGAGGTCGTCGCGATCCTGCGTGTCATCCATACGGCGCGAGACTGGCGCGAGGAGGATTGGCCCGCCTAGACGAGGCCCTTAAAGCGCCTCGCCCCGGAGCAATCGTGGCGGTGCGCCGGCGACGCCCGCCGCCTCCCGGATGAAGAAGCGCTTCAGGCCCGGCAGTCGGTCGACGAGGCCGAGGCCGAGATCGCGCGCCAACCTGAGCGGCGTCGCATCGTTCGAGAACAGGCGGTTCAACCCGTCGGTCACCGCGCCCATCGCCACCGTGTCGAAGCGCCGCGCCTTCTCGTAATCCTCCAGGACGTCGGCCGAGCCGGGGTCGAGCCCGAGCCGGGCCGCATCGACGATAGCCTCGGCCAGCGCCGCGACGTCCTTCAGGCCGAGATTGAGCCCCTGCCCGGCGATGGGGTGGATCAGATGCGCGGCATCGCCCAGCAGGGCCAGACGCTCGCCCACGAAGCGGCGTGCCACGCCGAAGCCGAGCGGATGCGCGCTCACCTTGCTTTCGAGCGCGATCTCGCCGAGTTCGAGCCCGAAGCGCCGCTCGATCTCGGCGAGCATGTCCTGCGCATCGAGCGAGAGCAGCGGCGCGACATTCTCTGTCCGCTCCGTCCAGACGATCGAGGAGCGGTGTCCGAGCCTGCCGCCATCGGCCAGCGGCAGGATGGCAAAGGGGCCCGACGGCAGGAAATGCTCGACCGCCCGGCCATCATGCGGCCGCTCATGTCCGATCGTGGCGACGATGCCGGACTGGCCATAGTCCCAGCCGACCCAGCCGATCCCCGCCAGCTCGCGCAGTTTCGAGCGCGCGCCATCGGCTGCAACCAATAGCGCCGCCGCGCAGCGCGTGCCGTCGGCAAAAATGATCTCGACCGACGCATCCTCGGCGGAGAAGCGTCGCACGCCGGCGCTGCGCAATTCGACGCCAGCATCGCCGCACGCGGCTTTCAGGGCTGCGACCAGCGCCGCATTCTCCACCATATGGGCGAAGGGTTCGCCGGGTTCGACCTCGCCGTCGAAGGTCAGGAAGACCGGGCGGACGGCGTCCTCGGTCCGGCTGTCGGAGACGATCATCTCCAGCATCGGCTGGGCCGTATGCGCGATTCCCTCCCAGACGCCCAGCGTCTTCAGCATGGCCCGGCCGCCCGCCGCGACCGCATAGGCACGGTTATCGGCACGGGGCGCGGCCGACAGCGCCGGATCGGCCAGGATCACCGAGAAATCCTCGCCCAGCCCCTGCTTCAATGCGAGCGCCAGCGCCAGCCCGGCGATGCCGCCGCCCGCGATGACGATGCGCATGGCGCTGCTGCCCTGCTCGATAGCCATGTCGTCCTTCTCTCCGCGCCGACTTGACGCCACGGGATGCCTCGGTGCTGATGCCAACGAAGCCGGCTGCCCCTGTGCGGGGCGCCGGCCCGTCCGTCAACTAGACCGCGATACCGCCGACCATGTCCCAGATCAGCGCTTCCCTGACGGCGATCCTCGACCTCGAGCAGCTCGAGCGCAACCTGTTCCGCGGTCGCAGCCCCAAATCGAGCTGGCCGCGCGTCTTCGGCGGGCAGGTCATCGCGCAATCGCTCTATGCCGCCTGCAAGACGGTCGAGGGCCGGCAGCCGCATTCTCTGCATGCCTATTTCCTGCTGGCAGGCGACCCCGAAGTCCCGATCGTCTACGAGGTCGATCGCCTGCGCGATGGCCGCTCCTTCACCACGCGCCGCGTGCTGGCCATCCAGAAGGGTGAGGCGATCTTCGCCATGTCCGCCTCCTTCCATGTCGAGGAACCCGGCTACGAGCACCAGATGCCGATGCCGAAGGTGCCGATGCCGGAGGAGCTGCCGGACCGCGAGGAGATGGTGAAGCTGTTCAGCGCGCCGGAACACAACCCGCTCCAGACCTTCTACCAGCGCAAGCGACCGATCGAGATCCGTCCGGTCGAGCTTGAACGCTATCGGGGTGCCGCGAACCTGGAGCCGAAATTCAATGTCTGGATCCGCGCGATCGAGCCGCTGCCGGATGAGCCGGCCTTCCACCAGAGCGTGCTCGCCTATGCCTCGGACCTGCTGTTGCTCGATTCCAGCCTGATCGCCCATGGCGCGACGGTCTTCGACCAGAAGATCCAGGCCGCCAGCCTCGACCACGCGCTCTGGTTCCACCGTCCGTTCCGGGCCGATGACTGGCTGCTCTATTCGCAGGACAGCCCTTCGACCTCGGGTGCGCGCGGCTTCTCGCGCGGTCTCGTCTTCGACCGGCAAGGCCGCCTCGTCGCCTCGGTCGCGCAGGAAGGGCTCGTCCGGCCCCGGCCCGATCTCGGCTGATCGGATTTCAGGCATCTGCGCAGAATCCAGCCTATTGCCTAAATCTTAGGCAATAACGCCTGTCATTCTCCTCGGACCTTTCTGATTCCGCCTCCGGAAGCGGCTTCGCAGTGTCCGGAGCGGGTTGGCACGTCCCTTGAATTGCGTGTTGCGACGCAACTGCGATCCCGCAGGCGCGAGAGTGCAACGAGATCGCCGGGGCTGACGACCGGGCGGCGCAGACGGGGAAACCCAGCACATGAAAATCGTGATGGCGATCATCAAGCCGTTCAAGCTGGAGGAGGTGCGCGACGGGCTCACCGCCGTCGGCGTGCACGGCCTGACCGTGACCGAGGTGAAAGGCTACGGCCGCCAGAAGGGTCATACGGAAATCTACCGCGGCGCCGAATATGCCGTGAGCTTCCTGCCGAAGATCAAGATCGAGGTCGCGGTCTCCGACGAGCTCGTCGACCGGGTGATCGAGACGATCACCGCCGCCGCCCGCACCGGCCAGATCGGCGACGGCAAGATCTTCGTCTCCTCGATCGAGAAGGCCGTGCGCATCCGCACCGGCGAGACCGACGCCGACGCCCTCTGAGCCCCGACCTTCAGGAGTTTTCGACGATGACTTTCAGGACTTCCCTGCGGGCCGGATTGGCTGGCCTCTCGCTGGCGGCGCTGACGGCCGGCGTTGCGCTGGCCCAGGCTCCCGCCACCCCGCCCGTTCCCAACAAGGGCGACGTCGCCTTCATGATGAGCTCGACGATCCTCGTCCTGCTCATGACCATTCCCGGCCTCGCCCTGTTCTATGGCGGGCTCGTCCGCTCGAAGAACATGCTCTCGGTCCTGACGCAGGTTTTCGCGATCGTCAGCGTCGTCTGCATCCTCTGGGTGACCTATGGCTACTCGCTCGCCTTCACCAATGGCGGCGGCCTCAACGATTTCGTCGGTGGCTTCTCCAAGGCCTTCCTCAGGGGTGTCGACGCCACGACGGTCGCCGGCACGTTCTCGAACGGCGTCTACATCCCCGAATTCGTCTATGTCTGCTTCCAGATGACCTTCGCCTGCATCACGCCGGCGCTGATCGTCGGCGCCTTCGCGGAACGGATGAAGTTCTCGGCCCTGCTGCTCTTTACCGTGCTCTGGGTCACCTTCATCTATTTCCCGATGGCCCACATGGTCTGGTACTGGGGCGGGCCTGACGCGGTCGGCAACGCCGCCAAGGCGCTCGCCGAGGCCGGCGCGGACGGCAAGGTTGCCGCTCAGGCCGCGCTCGACGCCGTCAATGCCGATGCCGGCATGCTCTTCAAGTGGGGCGCGCTCGACTTCGCCGGCGGCACGGTCGTCCATATCAACGCAGGGATCGCCGGCCTCGTCGGCTGCATCCTGATCGGCAAGCGCGTCGGCTTCGGCAAGGAGCTCATGGCACCGCACTCGCTGACCATGACGCTGATCGGCGCCGCGCTTCTCTGGGTCGGCTGGTTCGGCTTCAACGCCGGCTCCAACCTCGAGGCGAACGGCACCGCCGCACTCGCCATGCTCAACACCTTCGTCGCAACGGCGGCGGCGGCGCTGGGCTGGCTGTTCGTCGAATGGGCGGTCAAGGGCAAGCCCTCGATGCTCGGCATGGTCTCCGGTGCGGTCGCCGGCCTCGTCGCCGTCACCCCGGCCGCCGGCTTCGCCGGCCCGATGGGCTCGATCGTGCTCGGCCTCGCCGCCGGTGCCGTCTGCTTCGTCTTCTGCACGACCGTGAAGAACGCGCTCGGCTACGACGATTCGCTCGATGTCTTCGGCATCCACTGCGTCGGCGGCATCATCGGCGCGATCGCGACCGGCATCCTCGTCAACACCACGCTCGGCGGCGCCGGCATCCCGGATTATTCCAGCAAGCCCGGCGAGCTCGCCGTGGGTGCGTATGAATTCGGCCCGGCCGTGATGGCCCAGATCAAGGCGGTGCTGTTCACCATCGTGTTCAGCGCCGTCGGCTCGGCGATCCTGTACAAGATCGTCGACCTGGTCGTCGGCCTGCGCGTCACCACCGACCAGGAGCGCGAAGGCCTCGACATCGCCGAGCATGGCGAGCGCGCCTACCACAGCTGATCCTCCCGCCGCTCCCAGCGGCAACTCGGCCCCGGCAGCGCTGCCGGGGCCTTTTTGTTGCTCCCGGCTATCATGCCCGGGCCCGACCCGGGCGTTCGGGATTGAGAAGGCATCTCTTCCGACAAGAAGTTCCCGTGCCGTCGCTTCGCTGCCCGAGAATGACGGAGCGCTGCCCGGCAAGGTTAAGCGGGTCTTAACCTCGGCTTCCTAACCTTCCGCGGATGGCCGACTGGTGCGGCCCGACAGTCCGGACAAGACCCGAAACCGCATGCGCACGATCCGCCGCTCCCAATCGCTCATGGACCGCCTGCCGGACCCGGTGCGCGAGTTCCTGTCGCGCCGTGCCTCGGAGCTGACTGGCATGGGCGTGCTCGCCCTGATGGTCGCCGTCGCCACCGCGCTGGCGAGCTGGTCCGTCGACGATCCCAGCCTCAACAACGCCACCAGCGGCGCCGTCCGCAACTGGCTCGGCCGTCCGGGCGCCATGGTCGCCGATCTCCTGATGCAGCTCATCGGGCTCGGCGTCATCGCCCTGCTGTTCCCGCCGGTGATCTGGGCGCTCAGGCTCGTCCGCTTCCACATCTTCGATCGCGGCGCGCTGAAGCTCGGCCTCTGGGTTGTCGGCGTCGCCGCAACCGCCGCCGTCGCCAGCGCCTTGCCGGCAACCCCGCGCTGGCCCCTGCCCACCGGCATGGGCGGCGTCATCGGCGACGGCCTGCTGTTCGGCACGCGCAATATCGCAGGCATCGCCGGCAGCGCAGTCGGCAGCCTGGTCGGTTTCCTCTATGCCGGCATCGCCATTCTCGCGGTCACCGCCGCCGCCGGCTTCGGCTTCGTCACCGACGAGGACCCGGCTCTCGACAACGACGAGGCCGAGGATAGCTGGTCCGACGCCGACGAGCGCCGTGACGACGAGCCCGGCATCGCGGTCATCCTGATCGGCTGGCTTGCCCATGGCGCGATGGCGCTGCGCGCCGCGATCCTGCGCCGCCTGCCGCAGCCGCCCGAGCCTGCCGTCGATACCGGCGTGGTTCCGACCCGTGACAATGGCCGCGTCCGCCGTGAGCCTCAATTCGGCGAGACACCGGCCGGCCGCCGCGGCCTGCCCGATTTCGATCCCGAGCCGCTGCCGGGCGCCCGTTCTGTTACGGGCCCGAATCGAGCGGCCGACGACTATGACCCGCCCTTCGATCTCGACGACGAGCCGCAGGACCTGCGCGATCTCAATGCCCCGCGCGTGACCATGCCGCGCGCCGCGCCGAAGCCGGGCAAGCGCATGCAGCGCGAGGCCCAGCCCTCGCTGCTCGACCGCGACACGTTCGAATTGCCGCCGCTGACCTATCTGGCCGAGCCGAAGAAGGTCGCCGCCAATGCGGTCTCGACCGACGCGCTGGAGCAAAACGCCACACTGCTCGAAGGCGTGCTGGAGGATTTCGGCGTGCGCGGCGAGATCTCGCAGGTGCGCCCCGGCCCCGTGGTCACGCTCTATGAGCTGGAACCGGCGCCGGGCACGAAGTCGTCCCGTGTGATCTCTCTCGCTGACGACATCGCGCGTTCGATGAGTGCGGTGTCGGCGCGTGTGGCGGTGGTTCAGGGCAAGAACGCGATCGGCATCGAACTGCCCAACACCCGCCGCGAGACCGTCTTCCTGCGCGAGTTGCTCGCCAGCCAGGATTTCGAGGCGACCAAGCACAAGCTCGCGCTCTGCCTCGGCAAGACCATCGGCGGCGAGCCGGTCATCGCGGACTTGGCGCGCATGCCGCATCTGCTGGTGGCGGGCACCACCGGCTCGGGCAAGTCCGTCGCGATCAACACCATGATCCTGTCGATCCTCTACCGGCTGAAGCCGGAGGAGTGCCGCCTGATCATGGTCGATCCCAAGATGCTCGAACTCTCCGTCTATGACGGCATCCCGCATCTGCTCACTCCCGTCGTCACCGATCCCAAGAAGGCGGTCGTCGCCCTCAAATGGGCGGTGCGCGAGATGGAGGAGCGCTACAAGAAGATGTCGAAGCTCTCGGTGCGCAACATCGACGGCTTCAATGCCAGGGTCGGTGAGGCCAAGGCGGCTGGCGAGGTCATCACGCGGACCGTCCAGACCGGCTTCGACAAGCATTCGGGTGAGGCGATCTACGAGGAGGAGGTCATGGACCTCGAGCCTCTGCCCTATATCGTCGTCATCGTCGACGAGATGGCCGACCTGATGATGGTCGCCGGCAAGGAGATCGAGGGTACGATCCAGCGCCTTGCCCAGATGGCGCGTGCCGCCGGCATCCATGTCGTGCTCGCCACGCAGCGTCCCTCGGTCGACGTCATCACCGGCACGATCAAGGCGAACTTCCCGACCCGCATCTCCTTCCAGGTCACCAGCAAGATCGACTCGCGCACGATCCTCGGCGAGATGGGCGCCGAGCAGCTGCTCGGTCAGGGCGACATGCTCTACATGGCCGGCGGCGGGCGCATCACCCGCGTCCACGGCCCCTTCGTCTCGGACAACGAGGTCGAGAAGGTCGTCGCCCACCTCAAGACCCAAGGCCGGCCGCAATATCTCGACGCCGTCACCTCCGAGGAGGACGAGGGTGGCGAGGACGAGGACGGCGCCGTCTTCGACAAGAGCGGCATGGGCCAGGCCGACTCGGACGACCCCTACGAGCAGGCGGTCGCGGTCGTGCTGCGCGACAAGAAGGCCTCGACCTCCTATATCCAGCGCCGCCTCCAGATCGGCTACAACCGCGCCGCATCCATCATGGAGCGCATGGAGAACGAGGGCATCGTCGGACCCGCAAATCACGCAGGGAAAAGAGAGATCCTGGTCGAATCCCAGAATCAGCACGACGATTGAGGCTTGCGACGCCGCACGCCCTTGCGGCAACCGGCGCCAGTCCTCAAATTGCCATGACGATGCTGCAACCTCAGCAGCGAACCAGGCGTTGAGACGGAAAGACCGGATCGGGACGCCCGATCTCCCGCGCCAGCGATCTCTAGGCTTCGGCAGGAGTGGCCGCGGCACAAGGAATGGAGCAGCCTTGCTCGACAGATTGACCCCGGCCGCCCGGGCTTCGGCTCTGGTGGCGACGATGATCGGGTGTGGACTCGTGGCCGGACCGCTGGCGGCCCAGCCATTGCAGCTTCAACCGCCGAAGCCCGCTGCCGCCAAGCCGGCGGCCCCGCGCCTCGTGCTGCCGCCACCCCGGCCTGCCGGGCTCGGGGAGGCGCGCAGCGCCGCCAGCCAGGCCGCTCCGGTTCAGGCTGTCGCATCGAACGCCCCTGCCGTGGCCGCCGCCGCGGCTGAGACGGCCAAGCCGGCAGCCACTCCCGCCAAGGGCAAGCAAGCCCCTCCCGCGACGCAGGAAGAGGCGGTCGAGCGGCTCAACGCCTATCTCAACAGCTTCACGACCCTGCAGGGCAATTTCATCCAGCACGCCTCCAATGGGCGGCGTCTGGAAGGGCGCATCTATATCCAGCGCCCCGGCAAGATGCGCTTCGAATACGAGCCGCCGACCACCACGGAGGTGATCGCGGACGGCACCTCTGTCGCGATCCGTGACAAGCGCCTGGCGACGCAGGATCTCTATTCCATCGGCCAGACGCCCTTGAAATTCCTGGTGCGCGAGAAGATGGACCTGGCGCGCGAGGGCACCCTCAAGGGCGCCAGCGTCGATGGCGACCTTCTCACGGTCCGCATCGAGGACCGTTCGACGCTGGGCGGCACCTCGAAGATCACGCTGAAATTCGACCTCGTTGCCAACGAACTCCGACAATGGATCGTCGTCGATCCGCAGGGTTACGAGACCGCGATCTCGCTCTACAATCTCGACACCCGTCGCCGGCCCGATCCGCAGAATTTCGTGATCGACTATCAGCGCAGGCTCTGACGGCGGCAGGCCGACCGAAAACGGCTTGCCTTTTGCGCCCTGACGACCCAGTTTCCGGCCTCCTCCCTGCCGGAATCCTCGCGTGCAACTCACCGTCACCAGCTGGAACATCAATTCGGTTCGCCTGCGCATCGGCATGGTCGGGGAGTTCCTGACCACTCACGCCCCCGACGTGCTCTGCCTGCAGGAGACCAAGACACCGGACGAGCAGTTCCCGGCCAAGGCCTTCCACCAGCTCGGCTATGTCCATCAGGCCTTCATCGGCCAGAAGGGCTATAACGGCGTCGCCATCGTCTCGAAATTGCCCTTCAGCGAGAAGGAGGCGATGTCGATGTGCGGCCGCAACGATGCCCGGCACATGACGGTGACGCTCGACAAGGCCGCCGGCCCCGCCGCCGGCATCGCCATCCATAATTTCTACATCCCGGCCGGCGGCGACCTTCCCGATCCCGAGAAGAACGACAAGTTCGCCCATAAGCTCGCCTTCCTCGACGAGATCGGCGCCTGGGGCGTGACGAAGAAGCCGACCGAGCGGCCGGCGATCCTGCTCGGCGACCTCAACATCGCCCCGCTCGAGCATGACGTCTGGAGCCATAAGCAGCTCCTCGACGTCGTCAGCCACACGCCGATCGAGACGACGACGCTGGAGACGCTGCGCAGCGAGCTCGGCTGGACCGACGCCGCCCGTACGCTGCGCCCCGAACCCGAGAAGCTCTACTCGTGGTGGAGCTACCGCGCGCAGGATTGGTCGGCAACGAACAAAGGCCGCCGGCTCGACCATATCTGGCTCTCGGACGCGCTGAAGCCGACCTTGCGCGACCTCACCTTCCTGCGCGAGGCCCGCGGCTGGGAGCGCCCCTCCGACCATGTCCCGGTCACCGTGACGCTGGATCTCTGACGAGCCTACGCCGCGCTTCATACCGCAGCGGCCCCTCAGCCATGCCGACCCGTCCTAACCGGCGGGCGAGCCCGCATGGTATGGGCCGGCGGCAAGTTCTCCGGCGAAGCCAGTCCCGTGCAGCCAGCCCCCTCCACATCGCTCTCCTTCCGCGACATGCTGCTCATACTGGCGGTCATGATCGTCTGGGGTACGAATTTCGTCGTCATCCATATCGGCGTCGCGCATTTCCCGCCGCTGCTCTTCGCCGCCCTGCGCTTCACCTTCGCGCTCTTGCCGGCGGTCTTCTTCCTCAAGCGGCCGGACGCACCCTGGAGCAAGCTCGCCGCCTATGGCGTCCTGATCGGCGCCGGCCAGTTCGGCCTGCTCTTCTTCGCGATCAAGGGCTATATCGCGCCGGGTCTCGCCTCGCTCGTGGTGCAGTCGCAGCCCTTCTTCACCATCCTGCTGGCGGCGGCGATCACGCATGAGCGCGTGCAGCCCTTCCAATTCGCCGGCCTTGCGCTCGCCGCCATCGGCATCGGCGTGATCTTGTGGCACACCGACGGCTCGACCACGCCGCTCGGCATCGTCCTCGTGCTCGGTGCGGCCTTCTGCTGGGCCGCCGGCAATATCGTGGCGCGCAGCACGCCCAAGGTCGACATGCTCGCCTATGTCGTCTGGACCAGCCTGTTCGCGATCCCGCCGCTGCTTGCCCTGTCCTGGACGATCGAAGGCTGGCCGGCGATGCGCGACGGCCTTGTCCATGCGCCAGCCATCGCCTGGGCCGCCGCGATCTGGCAGGCGGTCGGCAATGTCATGTTCGGCTATGCCGTCTGGGGCTGGCTGCTCTCGCGCTATGCCGCTGCCACCGTTGCGCCGACATCCCTGCTGGTCCCGGTCTTCGGGATGGGCGCCGCCGCGATCTGGCTCGGCGAGCCCTTGCCCGGCTGGAAATTCCTCGCGGCCGGGCTGGTGCTCTCCGGCCTGTGCCTCAACAGCCTCTGGCCGCGCTTCGCCGCGATCCGGGCGGCGAGACACCCGCCCTCGTCCTGAGTGACCGCGCTACGTCCGGTCGATCGCGTTCAGCGCCTCCTGCACCGCCGAGAGTTCACCGACGAAACCCAGCAATCGTTCTCCGATCGCGTTCACGATGGCCTCGGCCGAATCAGGCGATTCGCCGAGCACGCGCCGCATCACGCTGCGCGGCAGCCGCATCACCTGCGTCGGCTCGCGCGCGATCGCGGTGACCTGACGCGGGACTGACGTGAAGAGGGCGAGCTCGCCGATCATCGCGCCGGGGCCGATGATCTCGGTCGCCGGCTTGCCATCGTCCTGCACCGTCAGCGCGACCGCGCCGGATACCACGAGAACAGCCCCGTCCGACGGCTCGCCGGCGCGGAACAGCACGTCTCCGGCGCGCAGGATGCGGCTTTCGGCCGCGAAGGCGAGGAGCCTCAGCGCATCGCGCTCCATCAGGCTCAGCAACGGCTGCCGGGCCAGCAGGGCCATGTCTTCGTCGAGGGCCATCCGTCAGGGATTCAGCCGGTAGCCGCCGGCATCGGTGACCAGCAGGCGGGCATTGCCCGGATCGGGCTCGATCTTCTGGCGCAGCCGGTAGATATGGGTTTCGAGCGTATGCGTGGTCACCTGGCTGTTATAGCCCCAGACCTCCTGCAGAAGCACCTCCCGCGCGATCGGCTTGCGGCCGGCGCGATAGAGGAAGCGCAGGATCGCGGTCTCCTTCTCGGTGAGCTTGGTCTTGGACCCCTTCTCGCTGACGAGCAGCTTAGACCCCGGATGGAAGGTATAGGGGCCAACTTGAAAAATGGCGTCCTCGCTCGCCTCGTACTGCCTGAGATGGGCGCGGATGCGCGCCAGCAACACGGCGAACTTGAACGGCTTGACCACGTAATCGTTGGCGCCGGCCTCGAGCCCGAGCACGGTATCGGCATCGGAGCCTTGCGCCGTCAGCATCACGACAGGGCTCTTGAAACCGTTCTTGCGCATCACCTTGACGGCCTCGCGCCCGTCCATGTCGGGCAGGCCGACATCCATCACGGCGAGGTCGACACGGTCGCCTTGCACCGCCTTGATCGCCGCGGTCGCGTTGTCGGCCGTCGACAGCCGGAACTCCTCGTAGAGGGCCAGCTGCTCGGACAATGTGTCGCGCAGGGTCTGGTCGTCATCGACGAGCAGGATATGATGGACGGCGGACATGAATGGATCGCTCGCACGCAGGGATTTCGGCAACATGAGCCTGCTGAGTCGTCATCGCAAGTGAGGCCGCCTGGAATTCCCGTGAGAAACCGTTCGAACCACTCAAGCCAGCCGCATGGCGGACCGCGCAATCTCACCGCTCTGCGCGTCTTCGCCTCGGTCCATGACCGCCGCAAGGGCTTCCTCGTCGCCGGCAATACCATCTTCCCCTGCGCGCTCGGTCGCTCCGGCATCGGCACCGTGAAACGCGAGGGAGATGGCCGCACGCCGCGCTTCGACCTGCCTTTGCGCAGCATTTTCTACAGGGCTGATCGCCTCCCCCGTCCTCGCACCTTGCTGCCGCTGAAACGGATCGGGCCGCGCGACGCCTGGTGCGACGACCAGAAGGACCGCCGCTACAACCGCCTGATCGACCGCCCGCCCGGCGAGGCCGAGGAACGGCTGCAGCGCGAGGATCATCTCTATGATGTGATCGTCGAGCTCGGCTGGAACGACCGGCCGGTGCAGCGCGGGCGCGGCAGCGCGATCTTCTGGCACCTCGCCCGCGCCGGCTTCACGCCGACAGCCGGCTGCGTTGCCGTCGAGGGCCATGTCTTCGCCAAGCTGCTGCCCCGGCTGGCGCGCCATTGCCGGATCGTGGTGAGGTGAGCTAGGAAGGAAGCGGGCACCGTCTCGATCATATCTTAGGATCAGGTAGCCACGCTCCCGGGCACCGTCCCGCGACGCGGCGCCATCCCAGCCAGAGATTTGCGATGACTGATTCGGTTTCCGCGTTCCGCTTCGGGCGGATCGCCGCCATGCTGCCCGTGGCCGACATCACCCGCGCCTGCGATTTCTACGTCAGTGTCCTCGGCTTCAGGAAAACCTTCGAGAACGGCAATCCCGTCGGCTTCATGATCCTGAAGCGCGACGCAGCCGAACTGCACCTGACGCTCCAGCCCGGCCACAAGGCAGCGGATTTCAACGTTGCGCATATGATGGTCGAGGATATCGACGCGGTGCATGCCGTGATCCGCGAGCGTGGCCTGCGCATCGTCAAGGGCCTGCGCGACAAGGACTACGGCCTGCGCGCCTTCGTCTTCGAGGACCCGGACGGCAACCGCATCGATGTCGGCGAGCCCTTGAAGAAATAGCAGCGAAACCCGCTGTCTTCCCGTGCGCGCTGCGGCGCGAAGTGCCGCTGCGCAGACACGGAACCGTCGTCAGAAGAGAGCGCCCTATCAGGAAAACGGTCCCGCATCTGCGCAGCAGCATTGCATGCTGCAGCGCGTGCGGGATGACCGCACCTTGAAAGAGGTCACCCCCGCGCCCCGAAAATCGCGCTGCCGACGCGCACATAGGTCGCGCCAAGCTGGATCGCCGCCTCGTAATCGGCGCTCATGCCCATCGACAAGCCCTTGAGTCCGTTGCGGGCCGCGATCTTTGCGAGCAGGCCGAAATGCGGCGAGGGCGGCTCGTCAGCCGGCGGAATGCACATCAGCCCCTCGATCGCGAGACCGTGAACCTCGCGGCAGCGGGCAATGAACGCATCTGTCTCGGCCGGCAGCACGCCGCCCTTCTGCGCTTCTTCGCCGGTATTGACCTGAACGAAGAGCCGCGGGGCCTTGCCCAGCCGCGCGATCTCGCGTGCCAGCTCCTTGGCCAGGCTCTCGCGGTCGAGCGACTGGATGACGTCGAAGAGCTCCACCGCCTCGCGCGCCTTGTTCGACTGCAGCGGGCCGATCATGTGCAATTCGGCGTCGGGGAAGCGCTCCTTCAGCGCCGGCCACTTCGCCTTGGCCTCCTGCACGTAGTTCTCGCCGAAGACGCGCTGCCCGGCTTCAAGCACTTCGACGATCTGCTCGGCCGGCTTGGTCTTGGAGACCGCAACCAGCGCGACCGAACCGGCTTCACGCCCGAAATCGCGCTCGGCCCGGCTGATCGCCGTCCGAATTTCAGCCAAACGCGTAACCGTATCGCTCATCTGCCAGCCTCTCATGCCCTGCGCGCCGTTGACCGCGTGCGCGCAATGGTGTCCTAGAGCAGGTTGCAAGATTCCGACATCCGGTTTTTGCATTCAGCCCCTGCGCCGGCCTGCCTCCGGGAGCCGGCAAACCCGCAAGAATTGCCCGCTGACATGGCCGTCGAACGCTACAATCCGAAAGAGTCCGAGCCGAAATGGCGCACCGTCTGGGAGGAGCGCAAGCTTTTCGAGACGAGGAACGACGACACCCGGCCGAGCTACTACGTCCTCGAGATGTTCCCCTACCCGTCGGGGCGCATCCATATGGGCCATGTCCGCAACTATGCGATGGGCGACGTCGTCGCGCGCTACAAGCGCGCCAAGGGCTTCTCGGTGCTGCACCCGATGGGCTGGGATGCGTTCGGCCTGCCGGCCGAGAACGCTGCCAAGCAGAAGAAGGTTCATCCGCGCGAATGGACCTATGAGAACATCGCGACCATGCGCAAGCAGCTCAAGTCGATGGGCCTGTCGCTCGACTGGAGCCGCGAGCTCGCGACCTGCGACCCCAGCTACTACCGCCACCAGCAGAAGATGTTCCTGGACTTCCTGAAGGCCGGGCTGGTCGACCGCAAGACCGCCAAGGTCAACTGGGACCCGGTCGACGAGACCGTGCTGGCCAACGAGCAGGTCATCGACGGCCGCGGCTGGCGCTCCGGTGCCCTGGTCGAGATCCGCGAACTCACCCAGTGGTTCTTCAAGATCACCGAATACGGCCAGGAGCTGAATGACGCTCTGGAAGGCCTGACCCGCTGGCCCGAGAAGGTCCGGCTGATGCAGAAGAACTGGATCGGCCGCTCGGAAGGCCTGCTAGTTCGTTTCGCCCTCGAATCGAATGGCGCCGGGCAGGACGAGGTCGAAGTCTACACGACCCGCCCCGACACGCTGTTCGGCGCCAAGTTCGTCGCCATCGCGCCCGATCACCCGATCGCCAAGTCGATAGCAGCCAAGAGCCCCTCGCTGCAGGCCTTCATCGAAGAATGTAAGCGCACCGGCACGGCGCAGGAAGCGATCGACAAAGCCGAGAAGCTCGGCTTCGACACCGGCCTGCGTGCCATCCACCCGCTCGATCCGAACTGGACGCTGCCGGTCTATGTCGCGAACTTCGTGCTGATGGAATACGGCACCGGCGCCATCTTCGGCTGCCCGGCCCATGACCAGCGCGACCTCGACTTCGTCAACAAATATGGCCTCGGCAATACCCCGGTCGTCGCGCCCGAGGGCACCGACCCCGCCGGCTTCGTCATCACCGACACCGCCTATGACGGCGACGGCCGCATGATCAATTCCCGCTTCCTCGATGGCCTGACCATCGCGGAAGCCAAGGAGGAGGTTGCCCGCCGCCTCGAAGGCGAAACCCGCGGCAATCGCCCGGTCGGCCAGCGCAAGGTCAATTTCCGCCTGCGCGACTGGGGCATCTCGCGCCAGCGCTACTGGGGCTGCCCGATCCCGGTCATCCATTGTTCCGCTTGCGGAACGGTGCCTGTGCCGGATACCGATCTCCCCGTGCAGCTCCCGGACGATGTCTCCTTCGAGAAGCCGGGCAACCCGCTCGACCATCACCCGAGTTGGAAGCACGTCGCCTGCCCGCAATGCGGCAAGGACGCCCGTCGCGAGACGGACACGATGGACACCTTCGTCGATTCGTCCTGGTACTTCGCCCGCTTCACCGATCCGTGGCGGACCGAGAGCCCGACCGACCGCAAGGCTGTCGACCGCTTCCTGCCGGTCGACCAGTATATCGGCGGCGTCGAGCACGCGATCCTGCATCTGCTCTATTCGCGCTTCTTCACCCGCGCGATGAAGAAGACCGGCCATGCCGGCCTGGACGAGCCTTTCGCCGGCCTGTTTACGCAAGGCATGGTCGTGCACGAAACCTACCGCGCCGCCAATGGCGACTGGGTCGAGCCGGGCAATGTCCGCATCGAGGTCTCCGGCACTGACCGCCGCGGCTTCGATGTCGACACCGGTGCTCCGATCGAGATCGGCTCGATCGAGAAGATGTCGAAGTCCAAGAAGAACGTCGTGGACCCCGACGATATCATCGCCTCCTACGGCGCCGATACCGCACGCTGGTTCATGCTCTCGGATTCACCGCCGGATCGCGATGTGATCTGGACCGACGAGGGCGTGCAGGGCGCGGCCCGCTTCGTCCAGCGTCTCTGGCGCCTGGTCGCGGAGATCGCCGAGCGCACCGGCGGCAAGGCCGAGAAGCCCGCCGCCATTGGCGAAGCCGCGCTGGCGCTGCGCAAGGCGAGCCATCGCGCGCTCGAAGCCGTCGGCGCCGATATCGAGCGCCTCGGCTTCAATCGCTGCGTCGCCCATATCTACACGCTGACCAACGCCATCGGTAAGGCGCTCGACGGCGCGGCCGAGACGCCCGAGCTCGATGCCGATATCGCTTTCGCGCTCCTTGAGGCTGCCACGATCGTCACCCAGCTTGTGGCGCCGATGATGCCGCATCTGGCCGAGGAATGCTGGCACGCGCTCCGCCAGCAGGGCCTCGCCGGCGAGGCATCCTGGCCGGAGGTTGATCCGGCGCTGCTGAAGGATGACAGCATCACGCTGCCGGTCCAGATCAACGGCAAGAAGCGCGCGGAAGTGACCGTGGCCGCCGATGCCGATACGGTGGCGGTGGAAGCGGTCGTGCGGGCCAGCGAGGCCGTTCAGCGGGCCCTCGAAGGGCGTCCGATCCGCAAGATCATCGTGGTTCCCGGGAGAATCGTGAATGTCGTCGTCTGAAGCCGCTCTCCCCCGCCGCAGCTTGCTGGCAGCCGCGCTGATGGTCGCCGCCCTTGCGGGCGGCTGCTTCCAGCCGCTCTACTCGGACTACACCGCCAGCACCGTTGGCGGCAGCGTCAAGACGGCGCTGCGCGGCATCGAGATCCCTGAGATCAAGGGTGTGACCGGTCACTATTTCCGCAACGAGCTGGTCTTCGAGCTCGACGGCGGCGGCGATTCAGACGCGCGCAAGACCCTGAAACTCGAAGCAGTGCTCGGGGAATCGGTCGAGATCGTCACCGTCGACTATGCCAACGGGCGCGCCGATTCGGCCGTGCTGGTGGCGACCGTAAGTTGGAAGCTCATCCGCCAGGGTTCGGGCGAGGTCGTCTCCTCCGGCACGAATTCCGTCCGCGTCCCCTATGAACGCTCCTCGCAGCGCTTCGCCACCGTGCGCGCCGCGCGGGATGCGCAGATTCGCGCGGCGAAGAACCTCGCCACCATCGTCCGGGGCCAGATCGCCGCCGATATCACCTCCTAACGCGCCATGGTTGCGATCAAGGCGCACGAGGCCGAACGAACCCTCGCACGGCTCGATCCTGCCTGGCGGCTGGTCCTGATCTACGGCCCCGATGCCGGCCTCGTCTCGGAACGGGCGGCGGGGCTTGCGCGGGCTAGCGTCGACGACCCCCACGACGCCTTCCAGCTCATCCGCATGGACGGCGACGCCATCGCCTCCGATCCGCTCAAGCTGGCCGACGAGGCGAACACGATCGGCCTCTTCGGCGGTCGCCGCGCCATCCGCGTCTCACCGACCTCGAAGCCGCTGCTGGCGGCGCTGGAGCCCCTGCTGGCGACACCGTCCCAGGACGCACTCGTCATCATCGAGGCCGGCGATCTGCAGCGCAGCAATCCCATTAGGACCGCCTGCGAGAAGGCGAAGACGGCGCTCGCCGTGCCCTGTTATGGCGATGCGGCCCGCGATCTCGGTTCGATCATCGACGAAATGGTCCGCGCCGCCGGCAAATCGATCGACCGCGTCACGCGCGATCACCTCACCGGTCTGCTTGGTGGCGACCGGCAGACCTCCCGCCGCGAGATCGAGAAGCTGCTGCTCTATGTCGGCTCGGACGCAGCCGTCCAGATCGAGCACGTCGACGCCGTCGTCGGCGATACCGCTCAACGCGAACAGGCGATGCTGGTCGATGCTGTCTTCGCCGGAAAGCTGCCGGTTCTCGACCTCGCCCAGGCCAAGCTCAGCAGCGAAGGACTCGATCCCGGCGTGATGCTCGGCGCCGTGCTGCGGCAAGCGCTGACGCTCCTGAAGGCGCGCCAGTCGATCGACGCCGGGAAAGGGCTCCGCGATGTCGTCGCGACGATGCGCCTGCCCTATCCGCGCATCGCGACCACGGAAGCTGCACTCAATGCCTGGTCCAGCGCGAAATTGAGCGAAGCCGTCGGCCTGCTGGGCAATGCCGTGCTGGCGACGCGGCAGAACGCCGATATGGGCCGCGCCATCGCGACCCGTGCCCTCTGGACGCTCGCCCGGCTCGGACGTGCCGGGCGGCCCGAGTAAGCGCTGTCGACACTCGGTGGCAGCAAATGCGGAGCCACTTTATTTGTCATTCCGGGGCTTCGCGAAGCGAAGAGCCCGGAATCCACGACTGGGCAGGACATCCGATGCATGTTGTTGGCGGCTCACCCGGTCGTGGGTTCCGGGTTCGCGCCTGCGGCGCGCCCCGGAATGACAATGGTGTTCCGATCAAGCTTTCAGGCGGTGACAGAGCGCGTCGAGCTGCTCGAGCGTCTTGTAGCCGATCTTGACCTCGCCCGAGCCGTTCGCCCGATGCCCGATCAAGACGGATAAGCCGAGCGCCTCTTCCAGCGCCTTCTCGAGCGCACGCGTGTCCGGATCCTTCGCCGCCTTCGGCTTGCTCGGCACCGAGCTCTTGGTCTCGCCCCGCGCCTCTTCCTGCACGATCCGCTCGATATCACGGACGCTCAGGCCGTCGTCGATGATCTTCTGCGCCATGAATTCCGGGTCCGAAACGGACAGGAGCGCACGGGCATGGCCAGCGGAAACCGCGCCTTCGCTGACCAGCTTGCGCACCGGCTCCGGCAGCTTCGACAGGCGCAGCGTGTTGGCGACATGGCTGCGGCTCTTGCCGATCACCCGCGCCAGGTCGTTCTGCGTATAGCCGAATTCGGCGATCAGGCGCTCATAGCCCGCCGCCTCTTCGATCGCGTTGAGGTCCGTGCGCTGCACGTTCTCGACGATAGCGATCTCCAGCGCCTCGCGATCATCGGCCTCGACCAACAGAACCGGGACGTCATGCAATTCGGCCCGCTGGGCCGCGCGCCAGCGACGCTCGCCGGCGATGATCTCGTAGGCGTCCATCATTCCGGGGATGGAACGAACGATGATCGGCTGGAGAATACCGCGCTCGCGGATCGAGGTCGTCAGGTCCTCGAGATCCTCCTCCACGAAATTGCGACGCGGATTGCGGGCGCTCGGCCGCAGGAACTCGACGGGGACACGACGCTGGCCGCGCGCCCGCTCGATCGCCCCGATCTCATCTCCGACATCGCCGATCAGCGCCGCCAGACCGCGGCCAAGGCGGGAACGCCCCTGTTCTTCGGCCATTGCCATCCTCATCAACCTCTATTTGTAATTTATGCCGCGGCCCGCAGGGCGCGCTCGCGCTTGATCACTTCCGAAGCCAATCGCAGATAGGCCTGCGAGCCGGAGCAGCGCAGATCGTAGAGCAGCGCCGGCTTGCCATAGGACGGCGCCTCCGAAATCCGCACATTGCGCGGGATCACGGTCTCGTAGACCTTGTCGCCGAGGAAGCTCTTCACATCCGCCATCACCTGCCCGGACAGGTTGTTGCGGGGGTCGAACATGGTCAGCACCACACCCTGGATAATCAGGCGCGGATTGAGACCGGCCTTGACCTGCTCGACGGTCTTGAGCAGCTGGCTCAAGCCTTCCAACGCGAAGAACTCGCATTGCAGCGGCACCAACACCGCGTCCGCTGCCGTCATCGCATTGATCGTGATCAGGCTGAGCGAAGGCGGGCAATCGATCAGGATATAGGTCAGGTCCTGGCAACGCTGGTCATAGACCAGCTCGTCGATCGCGTTCTTGAGGCGATGCGCCCGATCCTTGGCCGAAGCGATCTCCAGCTCGACACCGAGCAGATCGAGCGTCGAGGGCGCCAGCGACAGGCCGGGAACCGCCGTCTGCTGCAGTGCCTGCCCCAGTCCGACATCGCCACAGAGCACGTCATAGGTCGAGGATTTGCGGTTGCGGCGATCGACGCCGAGCCCTGTCGACGCATTGCCCTGCGGGTCGAGGTCAACGATCAGCACCTTCTCGCCAATGGCGGCCAGGGCGGTGCCAAGGTTGATCGCGGTCGTCGTCTTGCCGACGCCACCCTTCTGATTCGCAAGCGCGATCACGCGCGGGCGGCGCGGTGTCGTCACGGATGTGAGCTCAGTCATGGATCGGCTCGTCTCTCCGCCGAGCGCACCACCAGGATTCGCGCGGCATCGTCAGTCACGGAGGAAACCGTTGTCGCTTGAATCTTCCAATATCTGGCCGAGTCGGTCAATTCCGCATCTAGATGTTGTCCCTTGGGAAAGAGACCGAGCGTGCCGGTTCTCAACAGCTCTTCGCACCAGCCGAGCAACTGGGGCAGGGGCGCCAGCGCCCGAGCCGTCACGACCTCAGCCTTCCCGGTGAAATCGCCGATCACGTCCTCGATGCGGGCTGCGTGGACCTTGACCGGCGCCCCGGTGATGCGGGCCGCGTGGCGCAGGAACGCGCATTTCCGGGCATTGCTCTCGACCAGATCGATCTGGCCCTTGCCCTGCTCCGCCAGGCAGATGCCGATCACAAGTCCGGGAAAGCCACCGCCGGAGCCGAGGTCGAGCCAGCGCTCGCGGCCCTCGGCCAGGCCGAAGATCTGCAGGGAATCCGCGATATGGCGGGTCCAGACATCGGCCAGCGTCGCCGAGGAGACGAGGTTCTTCGCCGCCTGCCAGCGCCCGAGTTCTGCAACCAGAAGAGCGAGGCGCTCCTCTGTTTCACGTGAAACAGGCGTCAAGCTCAAAGCGCGCTGGCGGTCGTTCTTATCAACAGTCACGTCGTACCTGTGGATAATGCGGGCGTTCGGCGCTTTCGGGCGTGAGCCGCCAGCAGCGTCAGGGCTGCCGGAGTCATGCCTTCGATCCGGCCCGCCTGGGCCAGGTCGGCCGGTCGCTGAGCCGCCAGCTTGAGCTTCAATTCGTTCGACAGGCCCGAAATCGTGTCGAGGTCGAGATCGGCCGGAACCTTCAGGGATTGATCGCGGCGATAGGCCTGGATCTCCGCCGCCTGCCGGTCGAGATAAACCGAATAGACGGCATCCGCGGTCACCCGCGCCACAACCGGCGCGGCATACTCCGTCAGCTCCGGCCAGACGGCAGCCAACTGCTCGAAACTCACATCCGGATAAGACAGAATCTGGTACGCACTGCGGCGCAAACCGTCCTGGTTGAGCTGAAAGCCGACGGCTTGCGCTTGCTGCGGCGTCAGCGAGAGGCCCTTCAAGGTCTCGCGCAAACCGGAGATATCGCGATCCCGGGTCTCGAAAGCGGCCTGTCGCATCGAGCCGACGATGCCAAGCTGCACGCCCAGCGCCGTCAATCGCTCATCGGCATTGTCGACACGCAAGGACAAGCGGAATTCCGCTCGCGACGTGAACATTCGATACGGTTCCGTAACGCCATGCGTCACGAGGTCGTCGACCAGCACGCCGATATAGGATTGCGTGCGATCGAACACGGCGGCCTCAGCCCCGCCTGCCATTCGCGCCGCGTTCAAGCCGGCAAGCAGCCCTTGAGCGCCCGCCTCTTCATAGCCGGTCGTGCCGTTGATCTGCCCCGCCAGGAACAACCCGGCAAGCGCGCGTGTTTCGAGCGTGTTCTTCAGGGCGCGCGGATCGATGAAATCATACTCGATCGCATAGCCCGGCCGCAGCATCGCCGCCCGCTCGAGGCCGGGGATCGTCTTCAGCAGGTCGAGCTGGACGTCTTCGGGCAACGAGGTCGAGATCCCGTTCGGATAGACGGTATCGTCATCGAGGCCCTCGGGCTCCAGGAAGATCTGATGGCCGTCGCGATCGCCGAAACGCCCGACCTTATCCTCGATGGACGGGCAGTAGCGCGGTCCGCGCCCCTCGATCTGGCCGGAGAACATCGGAGCACGGTGCAGATTGGCCCGGATGAGATCATGGCTCGCCAGCGTCGTCCGGGTGATCCCGCAGGAAATCTGCGGGTTGGTAATGGTCGTCGTCAGCGCAGAGAAAGGCTCC
This sequence comes from Allobosea sp. TBD101, assembly GCF_059817965.1. NCBI lineage: Bacteria > Pseudomonadati > Pseudomonadota > Alphaproteobacteria > Hyphomicrobiales > Alloboseaceae > Allobosea > Allobosea sp. TBD101. The sequence continues at coordinate 293,963 of NZ_CM187543.1, read as the reverse complement.
GGCGGTTCATCACCCGGCTGCATTTCGAGCGCAGCCCAATCGATGTTGCGTCCGTCGAGGCGCGGCGGCGTTCCCGTCTTCAGCCGTCCGAGCGGGAAACCATGGCGCTCCAGTGTTGCCGACAGGCCAAGTGACGGCGCCTCGTCGACACGTCCAGCCGGAATCCGCTTCTCGCCGATATGGATCAGGCCACGCAGAAAGGTGCCGGTCGTCAGCACGACCGTTCCGGTTCCGAATCGGCATCCATCCGCCAACACAACCCCGGTGACACGCCCGGCTTCGACCTCCAGGTCGAAAACCTCGCCGGCGACGATGTCGAGATTGGGTTGCGCCACCAGAAGGTCCTGCACCGCCCGGCGATAGAGCTTGCGATCCGCCTGAGCGCGCGGCCCGCGGACCGCGGGGCCCTTCCGGCGATTGAGCATGCGGAACTGGATGCCGCCGAGATCGGCAGCCCGCGCCATGATGCCGTCGAGCGCATCGATCTCGCGAACGAGATGTCCCTTGCCGAGGCCACCAATGGCCGGATTGCAGGACATGACGCCGATGGTTTCCGGCTTATGCGTGACCAGGGCGGTGCGGGCGCCGTAGCGCGCCGCAGCTGCGGCCGCTTCGGCCCCGGCATGGCCGCCGCCGACGACGATCACGTCGTAATGCTGCCGATGAATTGACATGCGGTTTCGCTAGCGAAGCGCGGCGGATGGGTCAACGGCAATCGCGGAAACGTGGCCGGATCCCGCCGCTTCCTCACTTTCCGATACAGAATCCAGCGAAGAGGCGGTCGAGCACATCCTCGACATCGATCCGCCCGACCAATCGTTCCAGCGCGACGACGGCAAGCCGGATATCTTCCGCCAGGAGCTCGCCCTGCCCATGACGCGCCGTCGTGGCGCGTTCGAGCGCCGCGATCGCGTCTGCGACGGCCATGCGATGGCGCTCGCGGGTAAGAAGCGCAGATTCCCCCGATCCAAGCTGCTGGAGGCGGGCCGCGATCTCGGCCAGCAACTCGTTCACGCCCTGGCCAGTCCTGACGGAGATCGCCTGCTCCCCGGGCAAGGCCGATCCCGGAAGATCGGCCTTCGTCGCGAGCTTGAGCAACTGAGCCTCGCTCTCGATTCGATACGGCTCCGAATCGATACCGCGCAAGCCGAGAACGAGATCGGCACGGGCAACCAGAGCCCGCGCTCGGCGAACCCCTTCGGCTTCGATCGGGTCGGCGCTGTCGCGAAGGCCGGCCGTGTCGATCAGGATCACCGGAAGGCCGGCGAGATCCAGTCGCACCTCCAATGTATCCCGCGTCGTTCCTGCGATCGGCGAGACGATTGCGACCTCGCGGCGTGCCAGCGCATTGAGCAGGCTGGACTTGCCCGCATTGGGTGGCCCGGCCAGCACAACGACGAACCCTTCGCGAACACGCTCGCCCATGGCGAAGCTGCCGAGGGCGCTCTTCAGCGAACCGAGCACGTCTGAGGCGAGATCCAGCGCCTGCTTCTGCAACGGGCCCGACACATCCCCTTCATCGGAAAAATCCAGTTCGGCAGCGAGCAGGCTCATGGCCTCGATCAAGCTCGCCCGCCACGTCGTGGCGAGCGTGCTCAATGCGCCGTCCATCTGGCGCAGCGCCTGCTTGCGCTGCCATTCCGTTTCCGAATCGATCAGGTCCGCCAGGCCCTCGACAGCGGCAAGGTCCAGCTTGCCGGCCTCGAAAGCTCGCCGCGTGAACTCCCCGGCTTCCGCGAGCCGGATATCGGGCAGGGCAGTGAGAACGCTCAGAAGCCGCGCCAGGACGGCTCGCGAGCCATGGACGTGGAATTCGGCGACATCCTCGCCGGTGAAACTGGCGGGAGCGGCAAAAAACAGGACAAGCGCGCTATCGATAGCCGCGCCTCGCGCATCGACCAGCTTCCGCAGGGTCGCGACCCGCGGTTCGGGGATGAGCCCTGCAAACGTTTCGAGAACGAATCGAACGCGCGGTCCGGAAACTCTGATCACGGCAACGCCGGCTTTGCCGGGCGCCGAGGAGAGGGCCACGATCGTCGTATGGGCGTGTGGAACCATCATGCCTGTCGAGTAGTGCCGTATCGAGCGACTTCTTGAACGAGGTCCCGACGAACATCAAGGCTGTCAGGGCGAGGGCTGCTCGACCGCTCCGGGGCCGTGCTTGCAGCCGATCCGCGCTGCCCGGCGCCGGTTCGTCTGGTATGACCAGGGTGGAATCCGTGGCACTACCAGCCATACCGTGTACCTGCTGCGGAAAGCTCGCGTTGATGCGACCCAAACCGGCATACCCGCCCCAGCCAGATCACTGGAGAACGGTGGCGGAGCCTACCCATCAGGCAGCGAGCCGAGAGAGCGATCCGCCCGAACCTACGATGCGCGGAGCTTCGGCACGACCGAGGTCACCCGATACGGCCCCCACTGACATGTAACCTACACAGTCGGCGCGCAATGCAAGGCCATACCACTTCGGTATGACTCGGTCCGACTCGATCCGTCTGATGTGGACGCGATCTGCCCGCGACAGTTCCACAATGTGCGGACATGACGGGTGGTCCGGGCCGCAGTGCGCCAACCATCACGGATCCGAATCGACCGATCGCTATCAAGATCTGGCGCATCGCCCGGTGGCATCATCACGGGTGCTGAAACGATTTCGCCGCCGTATCGAGAAGTCGATACGGCGGCGAATCGAACGCCCGATACCGGTTGCGCGATCGTCAGGTATTCATCGAATCGAAGAATTCCGAGTTCTGCTTGGTCTGGCGCAGCTTGTCGATGAGGAACTCGATCGCGTCCTGCGGACCCATCGGGTTGAGGATGCGGCGCAACACATAGGTCTTCTGCAGGTCCGAGCGCGGCGTGATGAGCTCTTCCTTGCGGGTGCCGGACTTGAGGATGTCGATCGCCGGGAAGATGCGCTTGTCCGCCACCTTGCGGTCGAGCACGATTTCCGAGTTACCGGTGCCCTTGAACTCTTCGAAGATCACCTCGTCCATGCGCGAGCCCGTATCGATCAGCGCCGTCGCGACGATGGTCAGCGAGCCGCCTTCCTCGATATTGCGGGCCGCACCGAAGAAGCGCTTCGGGCGCTGCAGGGCGTTGGCGTCGACACCACCGGTCAGGACCTTGCCGGAGGACGGCACCACTGTGTTGTAGGCGCGGCCGAGACGGGTAATCGAGTCGAGCAGGATCACGACGTCGCGGCCATGCTCGACCAGGCGCTTGGCCTTCTCGATCACCATCTCCGCGACCTGGACGTGGCGGGAGGCCGGCTCGTCGAAGGTCGAGGACACGACCTCGCCCTTCACCGAGCGCTGCATGTCCGTGACTTCTTCCGGTCGCTCGTCGATGAGCAGCACGATCAGATAGCACTCAGGGTGATTGCTGGTGATCGACTGCGCGATGTTCTGGAGCAGAACCGTCTTACCCGTGCGCGGCGGCGCGACGATGAGCGCGCGCTGGCCCTTGCCGATCGGCGCGACGATATCGATGACCCGCGGCGAGAAATCCTTCTTCGTCGGATCCTGCACTTCGAGCTTCAGGCGCTCGTCCGGGTAGAGCGGCGTCAGGTTGTCGAAATGGATCTTGTGCTTGATCTTCTCCGGGTCCTCGAAATTGATCGAGTTGACCTTGAGCAGGGCGAAATAGCGCTCGCCATCCTTCGGGCCACGAATCGGACCCTCTACCGTATCGCCGGTGCGCAGGCCGAACTTCCGGATCTGCGAGGGAGAAACGTAGATATCGTCCGGGCCCGGCAGATAGTTCGAATCGGAGGAGCGCAGGAAGCCGAAGCCGTCCTGCAGGACCTCGACGACACCTTCGCCCAGGATCTCGGTCTCGCGCGCCGCGAGCTGCTTCAGGATAGCGAACATCAGCTCCTGCTTGCGCATGGTGCTGGCGTTCTCGACCTCGACTTCCTCGGCGAAGGCCAGGAGTTCGGTCGGCGACTTGCTCTTAAGCTCTTGAAGCTTGATTTCCCGCATGGGGCACCCGGATCGTGAACACCCTGCCGAAGAGCAGGGGAGAGGACGGTACTGGATTGATCGACTTATCGGCCCTGACCGGACCTGCGCGAGGGTTGCGCGACATGAACTACTGCTAGGGCAGGCAGCTCACGAACAGTCGACAACAAGGGAGGACGCTGGAGAAGCGTAGCGTCCTGATAGCGGGAATCGGGTCCGGGCTCAAGCGGGAAAGCGCGGAGAACCTTAGAACGGCTTCACGATGACGAGAATGACGATGCCTACCATCAGCACCGCCGGGATCTCGTTGAGGATCCGGAAATAGCGCGGCGACTTCACATTGCGGTCATTGGCGAAATTGCGCACGTGCTTCACCAGCACGCCGTGGATGCCGGAGAGGATGAAGACGAGCAGAAGCTTGCCGTGCAGCCAGCCGCCCTTGAAGCCGAACGCGTACCAGGCGAGGTAGAGGCCGAGCACCCAGGTCACGATCATCGCCGGATTGATGATGCCCTTGAGCAGCCGGCGCTCCATGATCTTGAAGGTCTCGGACTGGATCGAGCCGGTCTGCGCCTCCGCGTGATAGACCATCAGGCGCGGCAGATAGAGCATGCCGGCCATCCAGGAGATGACGGCCATGACATGGAAAGCCTTGATCCACTCGTACATCGCCTGAGCCCTCAGCCTCGTACCCGTTTCAGCAAGCGCTCGACATGCGCGATCGGCGTGTCCGGCAGGATGCCGTGGCCGAGATTGAAGATGAACGGCCTGTCGCCAAACGCGGTCAGGATGGCATCGACCTCACGTTCCAGCGCGTCGCCACCGGCGCGTAGCACCAACGGATCGAGATGGCCCTGCACCGGCACCCTGGACTGGATCGCTTCGCGAACGAAGGTCCGGTCGATATCGGTTTCGAGTCCGACAGCATCGACACCGGTCCCTGCGATGTAATCCGGAATCAGATGCCCGGCGCCGCGGGGAAAGCCGATGATCCGGGCCTGCGGATGCGCTGCCCGCACGCCCTCGACGATCCGACGCGTCGGCGCGATGCACCAGCGCTTGAAATCCTCAGGCCCGAGCGATCCCGCCCAGCTATCGAATATCTGGACAGCATCGACGCCGGCGGCGATCTGCGCATTCAGATAAGCGATCGACGAGACCACGATCCGGTCGATGATCGCCTGGAATAGAATCGGGTCGCGTTCGAACAAGGCCTTCGCCGGCCCCTGATCCGGTGTTCCGCGACCAGCAACCATATAGGTCGCCACAGTCCAGGGCGCGCCGCAGAAGCCGATGAAGCCGGTCTCGCGGGGCAGGGCAGCCCGAACCCGGCGAACCGTCTCCGGGATCGAATCGAGCTTCGCTTGATCCGCAACGCGATCGATCTGCGCCAGGCGGGCCGCATCGGCCACGGGTTCCAGGCGCGGCCCCTCCCCTTCGGCGAACCAGAGCCTCTGGCCGAGGGCCTGCGGAACGAGCAGGATATCCGCGAACAGGATCGCGGCATCGAAGCCAAAGCGTCGGATCGGCTGGAGCGTCACTTCGGCTGCCAGCTCGGGATTGTAGCAGAGCGACAGGAAGCTGCCGGCCTTCGCCCTGAGCTCGCGATATTCCGGGAGATATCGACCGGCCTGGCGCATCATCCAGATCGGAGGCGTCGGAAGCGTTTCGCCGCCGAGCACACGGATCAGGGCAGGGATATGGCTTGTCGTCATGCCTGGCGGGCCATCCATCCCGCTATCTCTCAAATAAGATTCCTAGAGAGAATCTTTTTGTTTTGACTCTTGGAGACAGGGAGATAGCCCGCCGCAATTTCGTCCACAACCGATCCACAGGCACTGGGACAGCGAGTCGCGGGCGGGCCGGGGCCTCGATCAGGAGTTAAAGCTTTATTAACGAACTGGAATCGGCGGTGCCCACGCCGGCTTCCAAAATGATTCACGTGAAACACTTTCTTTACCATTCACAGCCGGGCGTCTGTTGATGGACTGGGCGGGTTATACAGAGCCGCCGCCCAACCGTCCGTTTCTGTTCGGTTGTCCACACTGGTCCCCATGGCCCGGGATAACCCGGCCGTTCCCGCAAGCGCTTCAGAAGCCGGCTTCGCTGGAAAGGAGACCTGTGGCGTCAATTCGCCTCGGGGCGATTCCGGTCGGGCTCAAAGCGCGCTAGAGGAAGAGAACGCTTCAGGCCGGGGGGATGCCGTGGTCCGCAATTATTTCCATCTGCATCTGGTCTCGGATGCGACGGGCGAGACGCTGATCGCCGTCAGCCGCGCCGCTGCCGCGCAATACGAAACCGTCTCCGCGATCGAGCATGTCTATCCGCTGGTCCGCTCCGAGGCGCAGCTCGCGCGCGTCCTCGCCGAGATCGAGGCTTCACCCGGCGTCGTGCTCTACACGTTGGTCGAGCCGGAATGGCAGGAGAAGCTGGAGAGTTTCTGTCGCGATCTCGGTTGCCCCTGCCTGTCGGTGCTGCAGCCCGTGCTCTCGCTGTTCCAGTCCTATCTCGGCCAGGCCTCGGCACCGAAGCCCGGCGCGCAGCATGTGCTCAACACCGAATATTTCCGTCGCATAGACGCGATGAACTACACGCTGCTGCATGATGACGGACAGATGGGCGGCGATCTCGACAATGCCGATGTCATCCTGGTCGGCATCAGCCGGACCTCCAAGACGCCGACGAGCATCTATCTCGCCAATCGTGGCATCAAGACCGCGAACATTCCGCTGGTGCCGAATATCCCTCTGCCGCCTGAACTGGAAAACGCCAGGAAGCCCCTCATCGTCGGCCTCATCGCCAGTGCCGACCGCATCGTCCAGATCCGCCAGAACCGCCTGCTGTCGCTGCGTGCCGACGACGATACCGCCTATGTCGATCCGGACGCTGTTGCCGACGAGGTCACGCAGTCACGCCGCCTCTGCGCCCGCAAGGGCTGGCCGGTGATCGACGTGACGCGCCGCTCGATCGAGGAGACCGCGGCCTCGATCCTCGACCTGCTCCGCGACCACCGCATGAAGTTCATCGCGACATGAGCACCTCGTCCAGCCTTTGGCTCGCCAACGAGCCGCTGATCCTCGCTTCCGGCAGCACGATCCGGCGTGACATGCTCCTGGCCGCCGGCATCCCGGCCGAGGTGGTGAAACCGGAGATCGACGAGCGTGCCGTCGAAAAGCCGCTGGTCGATTGCGGCGTACCGGCGGATCAGATTGCCGCGGCGCTTGCCTGCGCCAAGGCGCTTTCCGTCTCGCGCGATCGTCCGGGCCGCTTGGTGCTTGCCGCCGACCAGACGCTGATTTGCGACGGTGTCGCCTTCCACAAACCCGCCGATCTTGTGGCGGCGGAGCGCCAGATCGCCCTGCTTGCCGGCCGGACTCATGAGCTCCACTCCGCTTTCGTCATTGCGCGAGATGGCGCGCCGCTGACTGAGGGGCTCGAGGCGGCACGGCTGACCATGCGCCCGCTCAACACCGACTTCATCGCGCGTTATGTCGCCGTCGCCGGTCCGGGTGCCTTGTCCAGCGTCGGCGGTTATCAACTGGAGGGACTGGGCGCGCAGCTATTTGAGAAGGTCGAAGGCGACCATTTCACCATTTTGGGCCTGCCGCTCCTGGCGGTGCTTTCGGCGCTGCGCGATCTCGATTGCCTCGCCCGCTAACGGATTTCATTCATGGCGCCTCGCTGCTTCGTCATCGGACATCCCATCGCGCATTCGCGCTCGCCTTTGATCCACGGCGAATGGCTGCGCGAGCATCGGCTCCCCGGTTCCTATGAGCGGATCGATGTCGCCCCGGCCGAACTCCCGGCGTTCATCGCGCGCCTGCGCGAGGGGGAATTCGCGGGCGGCAACGTCACCGTGCCGCATAAGGAAGCGGTCATAGCGCTGGTCGACGAGATCAGCGATGCCGGCCGCGCGGTCGGGGCGGTCAACACGCTCTGGCGCGAGAACGGCCGGATCGTCGCCGACAACAGCGATGTCGGCGGTTTCCTCGCTCATCTCGATGCGACGGTGCCCGGCTGGCAGGATCGCGTCGATACGGTTCTCGTCCTTGGCGCAGGCGGCGCGGCCCGCGGCATCTGCTACGGTTTGAAGTCGCGCGGCGTCGCACGCATCCTCGTCGTCAACCGCAGCCCCGAACGCGCGGCGGAACTGGTCACCGCTCTTGGCCATCCCCTTGAGGCTGGCGATTGGGCGAAGCGCGACAGCCTCGTTGGTGAGGCCGATCTCATCGTCAATACGACGGCGCTCGGCATGCAGGGCAAGCCGCCGCTGGAGATCGATCTCGCGGCCCTGCGACCGGGAACCATCGTCGACGATATCGTCTATGTCCCCCTGAAGACGGCATTGCTGGCCGAAGCTGAACGGCGTGGCGGCGTCCCGGTCGATGGGCTCGGCATGCTGCTCCACCAGGCTGTGCCCGGCTTCGCGCGCTGGTTCGGCGTGACGCCGCAGGTGACGCCGGCCCTGCGTTTCCTGATCGAAGCCGATATCCTGAAGGTCTGATTCGCCGGAGCCGTCATGACTTTCGTGCTGGGCCTCACAGGCTCGATCGGAATGGGAAAATCGACGACCGCGCAGCTCTTCGTGCAGCGCGGCGTGCCGCTCCATGATGCCGATGCGGCCGTACATCGCCTGCATCGCGGCCGGGCTGCGGCGCCGATCGAGACCGCCTTTCCGGGAACGGTGATCGACGGGGCGGTCGATCGCGCGAAGCTGGGCGCTGCGGTGCTCGGCAAGCCCGAGGCTTTGCGCCGGCTCGAAGCGATCATCCATCCGCTGGTGCGCGAGGAGGAGGAAGCCTTCCTTGCCCGCTGCCGCCGGGACGGGGCGGGGCTCGCCGTCATCGACGTGCCGCTCCTGCTCGAAACCGGAGGCGGGTCGCGCTGCGACGCCGTCCTCGTCGTGACCGCGCCGGCCGAGGTCCAGCGCCAGCGCGTTCTCGCCCGTCCGGGCATGACTCCGGAGAAGCTCGACGCCATCCTGTCGCGCCAGATGCCGGATGCGCAGAAGCGTCGCCATGCCCATTTCCTTGTGGACACCTCGCGCGGTCTCGTGGCCGCCGAGCGGCAGGTCGGCTCTATCCTGATGGCGCTCGCCGGCCGTCCCGGGCGCGGTGCGCAAGCGAGGTCCTGAAGCGATGCGCGAGATCGTTCTCGATACCGAAACCACCGGCGTCGAAGCCAATAACGGCGACCGCATCGTCGAGATCGGCTGCGTCGAGCTGCTCAATCATTGCCCGAGCGGCCGGACCTTCCACGTCTATATCAATCCCGAGCGCTCGATGCCGATCGAGGCCTTCAACGTCCACGGGCTCTCGGAAGAATTCCTCTCGGACAAGCCACTCTTCGCGGCGGTCGCGCAGGAATTCGCGGAGTTCATCGCCGGCGCCAAGCTGGTGATTCACAACGCCGCCTTCGACGTCGGCTTCATCAACATGGAGTTCAAGCGTCTCGGCCTGCCGCCGATCGAGCAGGCCCTGGTGGTCGACACCCTGTCGATGGCGCGCCGCAAGCATCCGGGTGCCTCGAACAGCCTCGACGCGCTCTGCTCGCGCTATGGCATCGACAACGGCCGCCGGACCAAGCACGGCGCGCTCCTCGACTCCGAGATCCTGGCGGAAGTCTATATCGAGCTGATCGGCGGCAAGCAGGCCTCGCTCGGCCTTGGCGATGCGGCTGCGGCGGGCCGTGGTGACATCGCGGTGGCGGCGGTCGAGAAACCGCAGCGTCAGCGCCCGTTGGCGCCACGCCTCAGCGATGAGGCGCTCAAGGCGCATGAGGCCTTCATTCTCGGCTCGCTCAAAGCGCCGCTCTGGAAGGGCTATCTCGGCATAACCGACGACGCGGCACAGTAGCACCGCGGCTTGTCATTCCGGGGCTTCGCGAAGCGAAGAACCCGGAACCCACGACCGGGTGAGCGGACTGCAACCGAACACCCGGTATCTCACCCAGTCATGAATTCCGGGTTCGCGCCAGCGGCGCGCCCCCGGAATGACAAGGGAAGGTGAGCCCGAAGCTTATCGCGCCCGGCGGCGCGATACCATGTTGAGCGCCTCGATCAGGGCCGAGAAGGCCATCGCGGCGTAGATATAGCCCTTCGGCACATGCACGCCGAAGCCCTCGGCGATCAGCGTGCCGCCGATCATCAGCAGGAAGCCCAGCGCCAGCATCACGACGGTCGGGTTCTTGTCGATGAAGCGCGCCAGCGGGTCGGCGGCGAGCAGCATCGTCAGCACCGCGACGAGGACGGCGATGACCATGACCGGCACATGCTCGGTCATGCCGACGGCGGTGATGATCGAGTCGATCGAGAACACCAGGTCGAGGATCAGGATCTGGAAGATCGCGGCGCCGAAGCTCAGCGTCACCGCGCGCGTGCCGCCCTCGGCCAGGATCGATTCCGGATCGGGATCGACCTTGTGATGGATCTCCTTCGTCGCCTTCCAGACCAGGAACAGGCCACCGGCGATCAGGATGAGGTCACGCCAGGAGAAGGTCTGTCCGAAGATCGAGAAGATCGGGGCGGTGAGCTTGACGATGATGGCGACGGTGCCGAGCAGGGCCAGACGCAGGATGAGGGCCAGGCCGATGCCGATCCTGCGGCCCTTGGAGCGCTGATGCTCCGGCAGCTTGTTGGTCAGGATCGAGATGAAGATCAGGTTGTCGATGCCGAGCACGACCTCCATGGCGATCAGTGCCCCGAGCGCGGCCCAGACAGCGGGATCGGCGGCAAGCGTCAGAAGGTGGTCCATCGGTTCTCCATCGGATACGAAAAAAGGGCGGGCGTCCCTGCCGGGGCGTCCGCCGTTGCTTCGGGCACATGGCGAGGGGTGCCTCGCTCCGCAAGGACAACAATCATCCGCAATAAACGAAGAAAGGGCCCGCGAGGGGCCCTTTCGTAATTCTTTGCCGATGCGGCGACCGATCAGTTGGTCGCAGCGCCCTGCTGGCCTTCGAGCTCCTGCAGGCGCTGCTGGAAGAGCTGCGCGAAGTCGATCGGCGGCACGTAGAAGGGCGGGAAGCCGCCGTTCTGCACGGCCTCGGCGATGATCTGCCGGGCGAAGGGGAAGAGCAGACGAGCGCAGTCGATCACCAGCACGGGGTGGACATGCTCCTGCGGGATGTTCTGCAGGCGGAACACGCCTGCATAGCTGAGGTCGAAGGCGAACAGCGTCTCGCCCTTGACCTCGGCCTTGCCTTCGAGGCGCAGCACGGTCTCGTAATCGTTGTCGCCGAGAGCGGTCGAGCCGACATTGACCTGCAGCGACATCTGCGGGCCCTGCTGCGCATCCTGCTGGGCGAGAGAGCGCGGCGCCTTCGGGTTCTCGAACGAGAAATCCTTGGTGTACTGGATCAGGGCATTCAGGCTCGGAGCCGCTTCGGCGCCGGCGCCATTGCCGTTGGGGAGTTCGTTGGCCATCGGTCCCATCTCGTTCTGGCAGGCTGTCTCGGGAAATCCCGTGCCTCTGCCGGCATTCGGGACTGCGCTCCATGCTATGGAGCGGCGCGCGCGTCGGCTATCATGGACGTCGTGCCGGCACAAGAACTCGCCTTCACAAGCGAGGGGGTGGATGTTACGAGCCAGTCTCACCATATGACTGGTGAAGGCCCAGCGCTTGAGGCGCAGAAGGGTCAGGCAACAACGGGGAGCCGCGGGTCAGCTTTCGATGCAGAATTCCTTCGACATGCAGACTCTGATCTTTCTGGCTCTGGCCGTGTTCGTGGCCTGGAAGCTGCGCTCCGTGCTCGGCCAGAAGACCGGTCACGAACAGCCCAAGGACCCCTTCGCCCGCCGCGAGACGCCGCCGATGCGGCCGGATCAGGCGCAGAGCCAGGACAAGAGTGACAATGTCATCCGCCTGCCCGGCGCCGCGAACGATCCCGTAGCGCCCCAGCCGCCGGCAGCCGAACGCTGGAAAGACCTGGCCGCGCCGGGTTCAGCCGTCAGCGCGGGCATCGAGGCGGTGATCCGGCAGGAGCCCGGCTTCGACCCGCATGAATTCGTCGGCGGCGCCAAGGCCGCCTATGAGGCGATCGTCACCGCCTTCGCGCGTGGCGACCGCAAGATGCTGAAGGGCCTCCTCGCCAAGGAGGTCTATGACGGCTTCGAGCAGGCCATCACCGAGCGCGAGAAGCGCGGCGAGAAGGCGGAATCCAATTTCGTCTCGATCGATAAGGCCGATCTCGCCGCTGTCGAGGTCAAGGGCAAGACCGCGCAGGTCACGATCGCCTTCGTCTCGCAGCTCATCAGCGTTACCCGCGACGCTCAGGGCGCGGTCGTCGATGGCAGCGCCGAGCAGGTCTCGGAGGTCAACGACATCTGGACCTTCTCGCGTCAGCTCGGCAGCCGCGATCCCAACTGGCTGCTCGTCGCCACCGAATCCGCCGCGTGAATCGCGGCGGCGCCGGTGTCGCACTGGCGTTCTCCGCGGCCCTGGGCCTTGCATCCGTGACCGCCATGGCCTCGCCGCCCCCGCTGCCCCAAGGAGCTCGTGCCGAGGCGATGTCGCCCGCCGCGATCCTCGGCTGGGCGCAGGACGATCACGGCAAGGCTTTTGCCATCTTCGCCCAGGGCTGCATGGCCGATCCGCCCCTGCGCCAGGGCGTGCCGTTGCCGGAGCGTCTGACCGCCGTCTGTGACAACGCCAAGGCGCTCGCGGCGGCGGGCCCGGTCGGGCGCGAGCAGGCGAAAACCTTCTTCGAGCAGAATTTCGCCTTCTGGCTGATACGGCCGGAAACCGGCGAGACCGGCTTCACCACCGGCTATTTCGAGCCGGAATTCGAGGGCTCGCTGACCCGTTCGGATGCCTTCCCGACGCCGCTCTACGACCGGCCGAAGGATCTGGTGACGCGCTTCTCCGAGGATGACTGGCCGGGCCTCGATAAAACGCTTTCGGCTGCGCGCCGAACGGCCAAGGGCTTCGAGCCCTTCCCGGATCGCACCGCGATCGAGACCGGCGCGCTCGACGGGCAGGGGCTTGAAATCCTCTGGCTGCGCGATCCCGTCGACCGCTTCGTCCTGCAGGTGCAGGGCTCGGGCCGGGTCCGCCTGCCGGATGGCTCGGTCACGCGATTGAGCTATTCCGGTCGCAACGGCCATCCCTATACCTCGCTCGGCCGCGTGCTCAGCCAGCGCGAGAATATTCCGCCCGAGCAGATGACGATGGACCGGCTGATCGCCCGGCTGAAGGCCGATGCCGGCTTCGCCCGTGATCTGATCCGCCTGAACAAATCCTTCGTCTTCTTCGCCCGTCGCGACGACCTGCCGGCCGGGAGCGGCCCGATCGGCGGCGCCGGCCTGCCGTTGACGCCGATGCGGAGCATCGCCGTGGACCGCACGGCCTGGCCCTATGGCCTCCCCGTCTGGATCGATACGACGCTTCCCGACGGGGCTGGCGGCAACGAGCATCTCGCCCGCCTGATGATCGCGCAGGATACCGGCTCGGCCATCCTCGGGCCGGCCCGTATGGATCTCTTCGTCGGCTCGGGCGCCGAAGCAGGGCATCGTGCCGGCCTGATCCGCCATCCCGTCGCCTTCACCGTGCTCTGGCCGCGCTGAAATGCGGTCTCGCCGCGGAAAGACGCTGACGGAGGCCGATATCGCGCTCTGGCGACAGGTCGCACGCTCGGTCAAGCCGCTGCCCGGCCGGGCGCCGGTCGAGCCGGAGCCGGTTTCCGAGCAAGCACCGCCCGCACCAACCGAAACCGCTATGCGCGCCGTTGCGGCGGTTTCTCCGGCCAAGGCCGCTCCACCATCGGCCCCTCCGCTGGCGCCGATCGAGCGGCGTTTGCGCACGCAGTTGCGCCGCGGCCAGCAGAGCGTCGATGCCTCGATAGACTTGCATGGCATGCGGCAGGACGAGGCGCATCTGGCGCTCCATGCCTTCCTGCGCCGCGAGCAGCGGCGCGGCTGCCGCATCGCGCTGGTGGTCACCGGAAAGGGCGCGCTTGCGCCGGCGCTGTTCGGCGACGAGCGCGGCGTGCTGCGCCGGATGGTGCCGCACTGGCTGCGCCTTCCCGATCTGCGCGCGCTGGTCCTCGGCTTCGAGGAGGCCGAGCAGCGCCATGGCGGCTCCGGCGCGCTCTATGTCCGCCTGCGGCGCCTCAGGGAGCATGGGCCGTGACGCCCTTCGGGCAGCGTGTTCGGGCGCTGCGGGAGGCGCGTGGCATGAGCCTCGCGCAGATGGCGGAGGGCCTCGGTGTCTCGCCGGCCTATCTCTCGGCGCTTGAGCATGGCAAGCGCGGCCGCCCGACCTTCAGCCTGATCCAGGGCACGATCCATCTCCTCGGCGTGATCTGGGACGAGGCGGACGAGCTCGTTCGCCTCGCCGATCTCTCGCATCCGCGCGTGGTCATCGATACGGCCGGGCTCGATCCGGAGGCAACGCTCTTCGCGAACCGGCTGGCGCGCGAGATCGGCCTGCTGGAGGACGAGGACCTGCGCCGCCTCGCCGTTGTGCTCGACGAGGCCGCCGCCCGCCGCGATCCCGCCTGATTCGCCCCGCTTGACCCCGCATCACACGGATGCGACAGGGCCAGCACCTTTCCTTTCGGCCGACGGGCCGCGCCATCCGGACAGAGCAAGCAAGAGCCATGACCCAGACCCGCACGGACGTCCTCGCCCTCGGTAACGCCATCGTCGACGTGCTGGCTTCGGCCGAGGAGGATTTCCTCATCGCCCAGAAGCTGACCAAGGGCGCGATGATGCTGATCGACGAGGCCCGCGCCGAGTCCCTCTACGCCGCGATGGGCCCGGCCCGGATCATCTCGGGTGGCTCGGCCGCCAACACCATCGCCGGCCTCGCTTCCTTCGGCGGCAAGGGTGCCTTCATCGGCAAGGTCCGCGGCGACGAACTCGGCAAGCTCTATCGCCATGACCTGACCTCGCTCGGTGTCGCCTTCGGCACGGCCGATGCGGCGGAAGGCCCGGCGACGGCGCGCTCCTTCATCATCGTCACGCCCGATGGCGAGCGCACGATGAACACCTATCTCGGCGCCTGCCAAGGCCTCTCGGTGGCCGATGTCGACGCGAAGGCCGTTGAGGCCGCCGATATCGTCTATCTCGAAGGCTATCTCTGGGACCCGCCGGCGGCCAAGGAGGCCTTCCGCAAGGCGTCGGAGATCACGCACAAGGCCGGTGGCCGCGTCGCCATCACCCTGTCCGATTCCTTCTGCGTCGACCGCTATCGCGACGAGTTCGTCGGCCTGATCCGCAACCGCATGGTCGATCTCGTCTTCGCCAACGAGCATGAGCTCAAGAGCCTCTACGAGACCTCGGATTTCGACACGGCCCTGTCCTGGCTGCGTTCGGAGAACATCCTGGCCGTCGTCACCCGCTCCGAGAAGGGCGCGCTGGCGGTGACGCCGGACGGCATCGTCGAGGAGCCGGTCTTCCCGGTCGAGCGCGTCGTCGATGCGACCGGTGCCGGCGATCTCTTCGCCGCCGGCTTCCTCTACGGCCTGACCTCGAACCGCGAGACCCGCGACTGCCTGCGCCTCGGTGCGCTGGCCGCGGCCGAGATCATCTCGCATGTCGGCGCCCGGCCGGATGTCGTCCTGAAGACGCTGGCGGGGAACGAAGGGCTGCTGTGAGGCGCAACGCCGAGGACACCACGATTGTCATTCCGGGGCGGCCGTATGGGCCGAACCCGGAACCCACGACCGGGTGACGTCCGAATTACAATTCCTCCGGCGTCCCTGATCGCTCGGTCTCACCTCGTCGTGGGTTCCGGGTTCTTCGCTGCGCGAAGCCCCGGAATGACAAGGCGACGAGCTCTCTCTCAATACAGCGTCGCCTTGACCCGTCCCGGCAGCGCCTCGTCATAGGTCTTGCCGTCGAAGGTCGCGACTTCGGCGTTGCGTGCCGTGATGTCGCGCAGGATCGTGCCGGGTGAGGGCAGGCTGCGCCGGTCGACCTGCCGCTCCGCGTTCCAGAGCTCCGCTCGCACCACCGCGCGCGAGCACTGGAAGTAGACCGCCTCGACATGGACGACCATCACGCTTGCCGGCAGCTTCCCGGCCATCTCGAACGGCGATAACAACTCTGGGTCGCAGGAAATCTCCGCGCGTCCGTTCACGCGCAGCGTCTCACCGCAACCGGGGATCAGGAAGAGCATTCCGATTCGATCGTCGAACAGGATATTCTTTAAGGAATCCAGACGGTTATTGCCTTTTCGGTCGGGAATCAGGAGCGTTTTCGCGTCCCGGACCGTGACAAAGCCCGGCAGATCCCCGCGCGGCGAACAATCCAGCCCCTCCGGACCGACTGTCGCGAGCACGAAAAACGGCGAGGCCGCGATCAGCGCCGCATAGTTCGCATCGACATGATCGATCTCCTTGAAGGTCGATGCCGGCGCGACCGGGTTGGGGTAGGCACGAGAGAGGTCGTCGAGCGAGGCGATGCGGTGGTCGGACATGCCGGTCTCCATGGATCGGTATATGTCTAGACTATTGGGCGCACATCCACCAGCCGTCATTCTTGGGCTCCCCGAAGCCGTGACCCGGGAATCTCCAGACGAGAAGATGCGGGAGCCTCACGCGGCACAAGATGCTGGGGGCAAGTCCGAGCATGATGCGCGGCTCGACCGTTTCTCCGTTCGAAGTTGCGAAACCTGAAACGAAAAACGCCCCGCATCATCCGATGCGGGGCGTCTTGTCTTACACAAGCTGGCGGGCGGTGATTACTCGGCCGCGCCCTGCTTCTCGCGGTTCTTCTCGGCCTCGCGCTGGGCCTTGAGCTTCTCGGTGAGGTCTTCGCCGGTGGCCTGGTCGACGACCTTCATCGAGAGGCGGATCTTGCCGCGCTCGTCCTGGCCGAGGAACTTGACCTTGACCTTGTCGCCTTCCTTGACGACGTCTGAGACCTTCTGGACCCGCTGCGGAGCGAGCTCGGAGATGTGGACGAGGCCGTCCTTGGCGCCGAAGAAGTTCACGAAGGCGCCGAACTCCATGATCTTGACGACGGTGCCGTCATAGATCACGCCGACTTCGGCCTCCGAGACGATCGACTTGATCCACTTGATCGCGGCTTCGATCGACTTGCCGTCGGCCGAGGCGATCTTGATGGTGCCGTCGTCCTCGATGTTCACCTTGGCGCCGGTCTTCTCGACGATCTCTCGGATGACCTTGCCGCCGGAGCCGATGACTTCACGGATCTTGTCGACCGGGATCTTCATCGTCTCGATGCGCGGCGCGAACTCGCCGAGCTGGCTGCGCGAGGCGGAGAGCGCCTTGTTCATCTCGCCGAGGATGTGCTCGCGACCGCCCTTGGCCTGCTCGAGGGCGACCTTCATGATCTCCTCGGTGATGCCGGCGATCTTGATGTCCATCTGCAGCGAGGTGATGCCCGCGGCGGTACCGGCGACCTTGAAGTCCATGTCGCCGAGATGATCCTCGTCACCGAGGATGTCGGAGAGCACGGCGAAGCGCTTGCCTTCGAGGATCAGGCCCATCGCGATGCCCGCGACCGGCGACTTCAGCGGAACGCCCGCATCCATCAGCGCCAGCGAGGTGCCGCAGACGGTGGCCATCGAGGAGGAGCCGTTCGACTCGGTGATCTCCGAGACGACGCGGATCGTGTATGGGAACTCCGACTTCGCCGGCAGCATCGGACGGATGGCGCGCCAGGCGAGCTTGCCATGGCCGATTTCGCGGCGGCCGGGCGAACCCATGCGACCGGTCTCGCCGACCGAGTAGGGGGGGAAGTTGTAGTGCAGCAGGAAGGTTTCCTTGTAGGTGCCTTCCAGCGAGTCGATGAACTGCTCGTCATCGCCGGTGCCGAGCGTGGTCACGACCAGCGCCTGCGTCTCGCCGCGGGTGAACAGGGCCGAGCCGTGGGTGCGCGGCAGCATGCCGGCCTCGGCGACGATCTTGCGCACGGTCTTCAGATCGCGGCCGTCGATGCGGGTGCCGTCATCGAGGATGGTCCAGCGCACGACCTTGGCCTGGGCTTCCTTGAACTGGCCGCCGACCTGCTCCTTGGTGAAGGTGGTCTTGCCGTCCGGCTCGGCCGAGATCAGCGAGGCGACCTTGGCCTTGGCGGCGTCCAGCGCCTTGTAGCGCTCGGCCTTGGTGGTGATCTTGTAGGCGGCGCGCAGGTCGGCGTCGACGAGCTTCAGGACGGCGTCCAGGACGACGGAGTTGTCGGCCGGGGTGTAGTCGCGCGGCTCCTTGGCGGCCTTCTCGGCCAGGCGGATGATGGCGTCGATCACCGGCTGGAAATGCTTGTGGCCGAACATCACGGCGCCGAGCATCACGTCCTCGGGAAGCTCCTTGGCTTCCGACTCGACCATCAGCACGGCGTCCTGGGTGCCGGCGACGACGAGGTCGAGAACCGATTCCTTGGCCTCTTCGATCGTCGGGTTCAGCTTGTAGGCGCCGTCGATATAGCCGACGCGGGCGCCGCCGATCGGGCCCATGAAGGGCACGCCGGAAAGCGTCAGCGCAGCCGAGGTCGCGACCATCGCGAGGATGTCGGGATCGTTCTCGAGGTCATGCTGGAGAACGGTGACGACGACCTGCGTGTCGTTCTTGTAGCCTTCGACGAAGAGCGGGCGGATCGGACGGTCGATCAGGCGGGAGACCAGGGTCTCCTTCTCGCTCGGACGGCCTTCGCGCTTGAAATAGCCGCCGGGGATGCGGCCGGCCGCGAAGGTCTTTTCCTGGTAGTTCACGGTCAGCGGGAAGAAGTCGAAGCCCGGCTTCGGCTCCTTGGCCGAGACGACGGTCGCGAGCACGACGGTCTCGCCATAGGTGGCCATCACGGCGCCGTCGGCCTGGCGGGCGACCTTGCCGGTCTCGAGGACGAGCTTGCGGCCGCCCCAGATCAGTTCTTCGGTTTGGATGTCGAACATGTTTTTCGTCTTTCGGTCGGGTTCGACCCGTCCGGTGCCTTCAGGTCCATGGGCAAGACGGCGGAACGCTCGGGTGTGAAAGGGATTGCGCCCGAGCGCTCGGCGATCCTGCCATGGACGTCTTGGGCGCCCGGCGGGTCACGCGGGAAGGCCGCCCCATGCGGCCGCCGCGGCAGTCAGGTGGCTCGCCCCATGGCGGCTTCACCTGAGAAGGAGCCGCCCGGAGCAGGTCGCGCCGGGCGGAAACCGTCAGCTCTCGATCAGCGGCGGATGCCGAGCTTCTCGATCAGCGTCTTGTAGCGGGCCTCTTCCTTGCCCTTCAGGTAGTCCAGCAGGGACCGGCGCTGCGAGACCAGCTTGAGCAGGCCGCGGCGCGAGTGGTTGTCCTTGTTGTGGGACTTGAAGTGGCCGGTGAGGTTGGTGATGCGCTCCGTGAGGATCGCGATCTGCACTTCCGGCGAGCCGGTGTCGTTCGGCTTGGTGGCGTGTTCCAGGATCAGCGCGGTCTTGCGCTCGGCAGTGATCGACATCGGGATATCCTCGTGTTTGGGTTGATCTGGCGGGCCAGGCCGGGATGTCGTCCAGCAAGGTCCGAAGCCCGCGAGCCGCCTCATCGCGGAGGGGTCGCGCCGCCGGCTTTTCGGCCGGTTGCCCGGGCATATACACGAAATCGGTGGAAACGCCAGCGTTCCCGAGACCGGCTGGCTGTGAAGCCCTTGACGGCGCGTTAGGCCGAAGCCTCGCCGCGATCATAGCGCTGCTGCGCCGCCTCGACCTCGCCGATATGCGCCTCGGCCCACAGCGTCAGCTGGTTCACGGTCTGCGCCAGCGTCCGCCCGAGTTCGGTCAGCGAGTACTCGACGGTCACCGGAACCGTCGCGAACACCTCGCGCCGCACCAGCCCGTCGCGCTCCAGGCTCTTTAGTGTCTGCGACAGCATCTTCTGCGAGATATTCTCGATCCGCCGCCTGAGTTCGTTAAAGCGCAGGGTGCCGTCGTCGAGCGCGATCAGGATCAGCACCGCCCAGGTATCGCCGATGCGATCGAGCACGCGCCGCGTCGGGCATAAGGCCTGGAAAGGGTCGGGGCGTTTCAGCATGGCGGTTTCCCGGAGGTGACCATGTCGCGTGAAAGTGCCTTCTTTACGGGGCGATGCGGCAAGATCAGATAGGTTCCATTGGAGTGTAGGTATCTATTGGATACCACAACAAGGAGCCCCTGTCATGAAAGTCGCCAAGAAGGTCGCATTGATCGGCGCCAGCGGATTCATCGGTTCGCGCCTGCTGGCCGAACTCTCCGCCCGCGGCCATGCCGTCACCGCCATCGCCCGCAATCCCGACAAGATCGCCGCCCTGCCCGGCGTCACCGCCGTCAAGGGAGACGTCTTCGACAAGGACGGGCTCGCCAGGCTCCTTGCCGGCCATGACGCGGTGATCAGCGCCGTGCATTTCACCGCCAGTGACCCGCAGACTCTGCTCGCGGCGGTCAGGCAGTCGGGCGCGAAGCGCTATCTCGTCGTCGGCGGCGCCGGCAGCCTCGAGGTCGCGCCGGGCGTGCAGCTCTTCGACACGCCGGAATTCCCGGCCATCTATCTCGACGAAGCCCGCAAGGGCGGCGCTTTCCTCGACCTGCTGAAGCAGGAGCAGGGTCTCGACTGGACCTTCCTCTCGCCTTCGGCCCTGATCCAGCCGGGCGAGCGCACCGGGACATTCCGCCTCGGCACTGACCAGCTTCTCGCCGACGCTAAGGGCAACAGCTCGATCTCGGCGGAGGACTATGCGATCGCCCTCGTCGACGAGCTGGAGAAGCCGACCCATAGCCGCCGCCGCTTCACGGTCGGCTACTGATTTCTCGCGCCAATAAGAAAAGGGCCGCGCCTCCGGAGGGAGGCGCGGCCCTTCTTTATTGAGCGGAGTGCGATCGCGATTACGCCTTGCGGAAGCGCTTCTCGCCGATGCTGAGCGTGCCGCGCTTCAGCTTCCCGAGCGCGACCCAACCCGTCTCGCCCTCGAAATAGAGCTTCGAGCGGTCGACCGCGTAGCGGCCGACATGGTTGGCGCCGGCGGCGGGCTTCGCCTTGTGGAACTGGCCGTCGGGCCTGAGGTCGATCAGGATCGATCCGTCCTCGGTCTTCCACTGGCCGATCGCGGCCTGTTCGAAGGGGCCGAGCGTGTCGGCGGTGTCGAAATCGATCTCGAGCGGGCGGACGGTACGGCTGGCCGGCGCGAAGCCGGACGCGAACTGGCCGAGAGCCTGAAGAACCTGGCTGAACTGCATGGTTTTCGTCTCCCTGTGGTGGTGACGGCTGAAACCGCTTGTCGCAGACATCCCCGTCGGGACCTGTCAGCAAGCGGTGCGGCATCGATCGACTCCGGCGAGTCGGTCGAGGAACGTCACGAATTGAATGTGCGAGGGCGGCGTCGTGATCGAGCAAAGCTCCGGCGCCTGTCACGGAGATAGGTCGCAAGCGGGCCTCCGCAAGATGCGGCGCCAGAATTTTTGCCTGAAACGCAAACGGCGCCCTTTTGGGGCGCCGCACATGTCGTGTTCGAGGATGGTTCGGAGGCTGGTTGCTCTCAGAACTCCTCCCATCCGGAGTCGCTGGCCCGGCCGCTGCCGCCATTGGCGACCTTGCGCGGGGCGGGCATGGCCTTGGATTGGACGAAGGCGGCCTCGGCCAGCTGGCGCAGCCGCGCCGGCTCGCCGGAGTCGGACACGGCAACGGGAGCAGGCCGCGCCGCCCGCATCGGCGCCTTGACGGCGCGCGGTCCCGTCGCCGGCTGGGCGTAGGCCGTCTGGCCTGCAGCCTCACGGTTGGTCCGGAAGGTTGCGACCAGCGCGTTGAGCTGTTCGATCCGGCCCGAGAGCGAATTGGCGGAAGCGGCGCTCTGCTCGGACAGGGCCGCGTTCTGCTGGGTCATCTCGTCGAGATGCGCCACCGCCTGGCTCATCTCGTCGATGCCGTTGGCCTGCTCGCCCGAGGCTGCCGAGATGTCGGCGATCGTCGCCGCGACCTTCTGCGAGGCCGCGAGGATGCGGGCGAGCTGGTCGCCGGCCTGACGCACCAGCTTCACGCCCTCGCCGACCTCGGCATTGGACGAGGAGATCAGCCCGGAGATGTCCTTGGCCGCCTCGCCCGAGCGCTGCGCCAGGGTCCGCACCTCGGAGGCCACCACCGCGAAGCCCTTGCCGGCCTCGCCGGCGCGGGCCGCCTCGACCGCCGCGTTGAGCGCCAAGAGGTTGGTCTGGAAGGCGATGTCGTCGATCACCCGGATGATGTCGGAGATCTTCTGCGAGGCGGTCTCGATCCTTGCCATGGCGTCGACCGCCTGGCCGGCGATGGTGCCGCCGCTCTCGGCTGCCTGCATCGCCTCGTCGGCGATCCGGGCCGCGTCCTTCGAGGCCTGGGCCGAGGCCTTGACCGAGGCTGCGAGTTCCTCGGTCGTGGCGGCAGTCTCCTCCAGCGAGGAGGCCTGCTCCTCGGTGCGCTTCGACAGGTCGTCGGCGCCCATGTTGATCTCGCGCGCGGCGAGGCCGACATCCGCCGAGGTCGTCTGGATCGTCGCGACGGTGTCCGAGAGGCGGTCCACCGTCTCGTTGATCGCGCCCTTCAGGTCGGCGAAGCGGCCGCGATAGCCCGTCTCGATCCGGTTGGTCAGGTCGCCGCCCGCGATCGCCGAGAGCGCTTCCGCAAACTCCGTCGTCGCGCCGTCAACAACCGCGTTGATTTCGTTGATGCCGGCGACCAGCCGCTGCATCTGTTCGTCGGCATCGTCGATCTGCAGGCGCGCCGAGAAATCACCGGCCGCGGCCGCGGCGACGACCTCACCGACATCCGAGACCACCGCTTCCATCGACTGCGCCCGGGCGAGGCGCGCGGCCGCAGCGGCGCGCTCCTGCTCCTGCAGCAAGGCGACCTGCTCGGTGCTCTGGCGCAGAACGGAGACGGCACGCGCCATGGCGCCGATCTCGTCCGGACGCTCGGAATGGGGGACATTGACGCTGGTATCGCCAGCGGTCAGCTTATCCATGACCTGGCTGAGGTCGAGGATCGGGCGGGTGATCGAGCGCTGCGCGAAGACGAGCGCGACACCGACCGAAACCAGAAGCGTCGTCAGCAGGATGATCGGCATCAGCCACTGCACCTGCCGGGTGAAGGCGGTCGCCTCGTCGCCAACCATGATGCTGGCCTTCTCCACGCGCTGGCTGAAGCTGATCAGCAGATCGTTCAGAGCCTTGCGGTTGGCGCGATTGGCTTCGTTGTTCCCTTGCTCGTTCGCGGCTGCCGGAGAAACTTCGCGCCCGAGCCGAGCGGTCTCGGTCCGGAAGACGATGAATTCATCGACCGCCTTGGCGATCTGATCGACGACTGCGCGCTCTTCCGCCGGAGCAACCTTCTTCAGATCGGCGGTGAACTTGCGCAGCGCCGGGAAGCGATCCTCGATGCCCTTGGCGTAGGTCGCGGCTTCCTGAGGATTCTTCGCCATGTAGACGCCACGCGATTCCATGACGACGGCCGTGACGATGCCGTTGATGCGCTGGGTCTGCAGCGCGACACTGGCCTGGATATCGGAACGGTTGTTCAGATCGTCGGCCTTGTGCAGGCCATAGATGCTGATGATCGCCGACAGGATGGCGCCGGCGGCGACAATGGCCAGCATGGCGAGGATTTTCAGGCGGATGGATTTCATGAATGGCGTCCCGAGGCGGGCCCCCCACAACGGAAGCCGTTCTAAACCCGACCCTTGCGCAACAATCATAAAAAACTGCTTAAAAGTTTAGCACTTTGGCAAGTTCCGCTTCTGCTGCCGCTGCGTTGCCGAATGCGAACGACTTTCTCGTAGCAAGAGCTCGCTCATCATCACTACAGTTGCCGCTGCATCACGAAAGCTGACATTCGCCTCCGATAATCCATGATGACTCGGCTTATGATTCACGTTCGGCCCCTGGCCTGCTGGGGTGGCCTGCCGGCCTGCCCCTTGATAGAGCCGCCTCGCCTGAACATGTTTGACGTCATCCGCCGCCCCGTCCCGATCTCCGGTTAGCCATCCCATGTCCGAAAACAGCAATGCCCCCGTGATGCACGCCACCACCATCCTGATGGTGCGCAAGGGTGGGCGCGTCGTCATTGGCGGCGACGGCCAGGTCTCGCTCGGCCAGACCATCATGAAGGGCAATGCCCGCAAGGTCCGCCGCCTCGCCAAGGGCGACGTGATCGCGGGCTTCGCCGGCGCCACCGCCGATGCCTTCACGCTGTTCGAGCGCCTCGAGAAGAAGCTCGAGCAATATCCGACCCAGTTGCTGCGCGCCTGCGTCGAGCTCGCCAAGGACTGGCGCACCGACCGCTATCTGCGCCGGCTGGAGGCGATGCTGCTTGTCGCCGACAAGGAGGTTTCGCTCCTGATCTCCGGCACCGGCGACGTGCTGGAGCCTGAAGCGAGCGAGCACGGCGCGGTGATGGCGATCGGTTCCGGCGGTAATTATGCGCTCTCGGCGGCGCGCGCGCTGATCGATGTCGAGCCCGATGCCGAAGCGATCGTGCGCAAGGCGATGAAGATCGCCGGCGATATCTGCGTCTACACCAACCATTCGCTCGTCATCGAGACGCTCGAAGCGGCCTGACGTTCCCACCAGGCCCGTTCACCGGATACAGCACCGCAATGACCAGCTTTTCCCCTCGCGAGATCGTCTCGGAACTCGACCGCTTCATCGTCGGCCAGAGGGACGCCAAGCGCGCCGTCGCCATCGCCCTGCGCAACCGCTGGCGCCGCCAGCAGCTCGAAGGGCCGCTGCGCGAGGAGGTTTCGCCGAAGAACATCCTGATGATCGGACCGACCGGCTGCGGCAAGACCGAGATCGCCCGCCGGCTCGCCAAGCTCGCCAATGCGCCTTTCCTGAAGGTCGAGGCGACCAAGTTCACCGAGGTCGGCTATGTCGGCCGCGACGTCGAATCGATCGTGCGCGATCTCCTTGAAGTCGCGATCGCCCTCGTGCGCGAGAGCCGGCGCAAGGATGTTCAGGCCAAGGCCCATGTCGCGGCCGAGGAGCGCGTGCTCGATGCCCTCGTCGGCGCCAATTCCAGCCAGGCGACGCGCGATTCCTTCCGTCGCAAGCTGCGCGCCAACGAGCTCGACGACAAGGAGATCGAGGTCGAGATGACGGCTGGAGCCGGTGCATCCGCGCCGATGTTCGAGGTTCCCGGCATGCCCGGCGCCTCGATCGGCGCGATCAACCTCTCCGACATGCTCGGCAAGGCCTTCGGCCAGAAGGGCAAGCCCAAGCGCGTGCTGGTCAAGGATGCCTACCAGCCGCTGCTGGCGGAGGAGAGCGACAAGCTGATCGATCAGGATGCGATCATCCAGGCCGCGATCCGCGAGGTCGAGGAGAACGGCATCGTCTTCCTCGACGAGATCGACAAGATCTGCGCCCGCGAGGGCAAGGGCGGCGCCGATGTCTCGCGCGAAGGCGTGCAGCGCGACCTGCTGCCGCTGATCGAAGGCACGACGGTCGCGACCAAGCACGGCGCCGTGAAGAGCGACCACATCCTCTTCATCGCGTCCGGCGCTTTTCACGTTTCGCGGCCTTCCGATCTGCTGCCGGAATTGCAGGGCCGCCTGCCGATCCGCGTCGAGCTCAACCCGCTCGACATCGAGGATTTCAAGCGCATCCTGACCGAGACCGAGGCGAGCCTGATCAAGCAGTCGGTGGCGCTGATGGCGACCGAGGAGGTCAGCGTGACCTTCACGCCCGACGCGATCGACGCCATCGCCCGGATCGCCGTCGAGGTGAATTCCACGGTCGAGAATATCGGCGCCCGCCGGCTTCAGACCGTGATCGAGCGCATTCTCGACGAGATCTCCTTCACGGCGCCGGATCGTTCCGGAGAGGCCGTGACGATCGACGCCGCCTATGTCGAGGCCCGCATCGGCGACCTCGCCAAGAATGCCGACCTGAGCCGGTTCATTCTCTGATGGAGAAGCCGGCGGCATCGGCGCCGGAATCGTCCCGTCTCGCACGCGATTCCGCTGTCGTTGGCGCGGCCACGATCGCCTCACGCCTGCTCGGCTTCGCCCGCGACGTGCTGATCGCCCGCCTCCTCGGCGGCGGGCCGGTGGCGGATGCCTTCCTGGCGGCTTTGCGGCTGCCCAATCTCGTTCGGCGCGTGCTGGGCGAAGGCGGTCTCAATGCGCCCTTCGTGCCGCTCTATCTCGCGATCAAGGGCGAGCGCGGCGAGGCGGCGGCGCACGGCTTTGCCGGCGAGGCGGCCGGGCAGGTCGGCCTGCTGCTGCTGGTGCTCGTCGGCCTGGGCGAATTGTTTGCGCCCTGGCTGGTGCTGGGTCTCGCCGGCGGCTTCGCCGACGCGCCGGAAACCCTGGCGCTGGCGGCGTCCTACACGCGGCTGATGCTGCCCTTCCTGTTCCTGACGACGCTGGCAGCCATGCTGGCGGCGCTTCTCAATGCGGAGAAGCGCTTCGCCGTCGCGGCCTTGGCCCCGGCCCTGATGAACGCGATCCTGCTCGTCGTGCTCCTGCTGCTGCACGCCAAGGGCACGCCGCCGGAAACCGGCGCGCGCTGGCTCGCGCTCTGCACCAGCCTGACCGGCCTTGCCCATCTCGGGATGATCCTGCTGGCGCTGCGCGGTCCCGGCCTGCCGCGTCCGACCCTGCGCTGGTCGCCGGACATGACGCGGTTCGTCCGCACGGGCGGCGCGACCTTGCTCGCCGCTTCCGCCGCACAGCTCGTCCTGCTGGTCGCGACGCAGATCGCATCGATCGGTCCGGGCGCCGTTGCCGCGCTCTACTATGCCGACCGCGTCTTCCAGCTCCCGCTCGGCTTCGTCGGCGTCGCGATGGGCACCGTCGTATTGTCCGACATGGCGCTGACTGCGAACCGGGAAGGTCCTGACGCCATGTTGGGGCAAGCTCTGGCGCTGGGCCTCGCGCTCGCCCTGCCGGCTGCGACGGCGCTCGTCGCCCTAGCCGAGCCGATCGTCTCGGCGCTGTTCGAATATGGCCGCTTCGATGCCGCCGATCGCGGCCGCACGGCTGCGGCGCTCGCCGCCTTCGGCTACGGCCTGCCTTTCGCCATAGCCGCAAAGGTCTTCGGCCAGGTCTATTTCGCCCGTCGCGCCCCGCGCCTCCCTCTGATCTCCGGCGGCCTCGCGGTGCTGGTTGCTGCGCTGATCGGCTTCTGCTTCGCTCATGAGGGCAATGCTGCGGGGATGGCGGCGCTCGCCGCGACATTCGCCTTCGTGGCGCAGGCTGCCCTGCTTGGCGGGGCGCTGCTGCGCGACGGCATCTGGCGTCCGAGCGTGAGCAGCTTGCGGCCGATCGCCGCCAGCCTCGCGGCCAGTGCGATCATGCTCGCCGTGCTCGAACTGCTGCTCAGGCTGCTGAACGGGCCGCTGGCCTTCGATCAGCCGGCCTTGCACCGGGTCGGAGCGCTCGGCCTGCTCTGCCTTGCGGGGCTCGCGACCTATGGCGCCGCGGGCTGGACGCTGGGTGCCTTCGGTGCTCTCCCCTTGCGCAAGCGGCGGGGTTGAGCCAGAAGCGCCGCTTCCCTTCTCCATCGTGACGGCGGAGTGCCCCATGTCGGGTTTTCATCAGCGCGTATTCTCAGGCATGCAGCCGACCTCGACGCTGCATCTCGGCAATTATCTGGGCGCGCTGACCAACTGGGTCGCGATGCAGGATACGCATGAGTGCATCTATTGCGTCGTCGACATGCACGCGATCACGATGTGGCAGGACCCGGCCGACCTGAAGCGCGCCATCCGCGAGGTCACGGCCGCCTATATCGCGGCGGGCGTCGATCCCAAGCGCAGCGTCATCTTCAACCAGAGCCAGGTGCCGGGCCATGCCGAGCTTGCCTGGGTGTTCAACTGCGTCGCCCGCCTCGGCTGGCTGAACCGCATGACCCAGTTCAAGGAGAAGGCCGGCAAGGACCGCGAGAACGCCTCGGTCGGCTTGTATGCCTATCCGAACCTGATGGCGGCCGACATTCTGCTCTACAAGGCGACGCATGTGCCTGTCGGCGAAGACCAGAAGCAGCATCTGGAGCTGACCCGTGACATCGCCCAGAAATTCAACAACGACTTCGGCCCGCAGATCGCCGAACGCGGCCTCGGCACGGGCGAACTCGGTTTCTTCCCGCTGCCCGAGCCGATGATCCAGGGCCCGGCGCCGCGCGTCATGAGCCTGCGCGACGGCACCAAGAAGATGTCGAAATCGGACGCCTCCGATTATTCGCGCATCAACCTGACCGATGATGCCGAGGGCATCGCCCAGAAGATTCGCAAGGCCAAGACCGATCCGGAGGCGCTGCCCTCCGAGGAGAAGGGGCTGGAAGGCCGGCCTGAGGCGGAGAACCTCGTCGGCATCTATGCCGGCCTCTCCGGCATCTCGAAGGACGCTGTGCTCAAGCAGTTCGGCGGCGGCCAGTTCTCCGGCTTCAAGGCTGCGCTGGTCGATCTCGCGGTCGAGAAGCTTGCGCCCATCGCCGGCGAGATGCGCCGCCTGCTGGCGGACCCGAAGCACATCGACGACATCCTCGGCGCGGGCGCCGATCGGGCCGATGCGATCGCCGCGCCGATCATGCGCGAGGTCAAGGACATCGTCGGCTTCGTGCGGAGCCGGTGACGTAAGGGTGCACTTGCGCCGGGGTGCCGGCGCAGGCCACCATGCCCGTCCCTGAAGCGGCGGCAGGACAGTTCATGGTCAAGAGACGGCGGTCCTACGAGACGGGCCATCGCCCGAAATTCCTCGCCGTGGTCGACGGCAGCGAGGAATGCGCCAAGGCGATTCGCTTCGCCGCGCGCCGTTGCGCCCGCGTCGGCGCCTCGATCGTCCTGCTCGGCGTCGCCACCCCGCCCGAGCATGAGACCTGGCTCGGCGTCGGCGAGGTGATGCTGGCCGAAGCCCAGGCCGAGGCCGAGAAGCGCCTTGAAACCGCGGCCGCAGCGGTGCGGACGCTGGCCGGGCTCGAACCGGAGAAGGTCGTGCGTGTCGGCAACAAGGCCGACGAGCTCGTCAAGCTGATCGAAGAGGACGAGGATATCTCGCTGCTCGTGCTCGCAGCCGGGACGAGCAGCAAGGGGCCGGGCCCGCTCGTCAGCGCGCTCGCGGGCAAATCCTCGGCGAGCTTCCCGATCCCCGTCGCCATCGTGCCCGGCCATCTGGAAGACGAGGAGATCGACGCCCTCGCCTGAGGCGACGACCTGCGATTCCATGCCGCTGGAATGATTCCAGCCGGCGGCTTATATCGGAGCCAGGAACGGCGACCTTGAATCGCCGGTACCGGAGGCAAGTCCATGTTCATCCAGACCGAAGCCACGCCGAATCCGGCGACACTCAAGTTTCTTCCCGGCCGCGCCGTCATGCCCGATGGCACGCTCGACCTGCGCGATGTCACGGATGCCGAGCGTTCGCCGCTGGCTCAGCGCCTGTTCGGCGTGTCCGGCGTGTCCGGCGTCTTCCTCGGCTCCGATTTCATCACCGTCACCAAGTCGGACGGCGAATGGCCGCATCTCAAGCCCGCGATCCTCGGCGCGATCATGGAGCATTTCATGTCGGGCGCCCCGGTCCTCGCTGCCGGCTCGG
Source organism: Allobosea sp. TBD101 (assembly GCF_059817965.1). Classification (NCBI taxonomy): domain Bacteria; kingdom Pseudomonadati; phylum Pseudomonadota; class Alphaproteobacteria; order Hyphomicrobiales; family Alloboseaceae; genus Allobosea; species Allobosea sp. TBD101. The sequence continues at coordinate 264,551 of NZ_CM187543.1, read as the reverse complement.
CCGCCGATGTGATCGAGGAGGGCGAGTTCTTCGACCCCGCCGATGCGCAGACCGTCGAGACGATCAAGGACCTGCTCGAAACCCGCATCCGCCCGGCGGTGGCCGGCGATGGCGGCGACATCACCTTCCGCGGCTATCGCGACGGCACGGTCTATCTCGCGATGAAGGGCTCCTGCTCGGGCTGCCCCTCCTCGACTGCGACGCTGAAGCACGGCATCCAGAACCTGCTGCGCCACTTCCTGCCGGATGTGCGCGAAGTCGAAGCCATCTGAGCAAAGCGGAACTGTTGGTGACGATGAGCCGGGCTTTTCGCGGAATGACATCCTGATGCGCATTCTCGCGATCGATACCGCGCTCGGCGCCTGCTCGGCCTGCGTGTTGGATACCGCCGACATGGCGAAGCCATTGGCGATCGAGCAGATCGCCATGGATCGCGGCCATGCCGAGGCGCTGATGCCGCTGGTCGAGCGTGTCATGAAGGATGTCGAGGGCGGCTTCGGCTCGCTCTCGCGCGTCGCCGTGACCGTCGGCCCCGGCAGCTATACCGGCTTGCGCGTCGGCGTCAGCGCGGCCCGCGCCATTGCCTTCGCCGCCGGCATCCCGGCGGTCGGGGTCACCACGGTCGCGGCCTGTGCCGCGCCCCTGATCGGGCGCGAATCGGGCCGGGTCATCGCCGCCGCACTCGATGCCAAACACGGCCAGGTCTGGTTCCAGGCTCTTACGGCCGAGGGTAAGCCGCTGGTCTCCCTCCGGCAGGTCAGCTATCGCGACGCGGCCCGTGCCATCGGCGCAGGGCCGGTCAGCCTCGTCGGGTCCTCGGCGCTCGCCGTCGCCAACGAAGCCTGGGCGATCGGTCTCGACGCGTTGGTGATCGACGATGCCAAGGCGCCCGATATCGCCTGGGTCGCCCGGCTCGGCTTCATCGCCGATCCCGAAAGCGCGCCGCCCCGCCCGCTCTACCTGAAGGCGCCCGAGACGACGCCGCAGGACAAAGCCCGCCTGCCGCGCCGGTGAGCGCATCCCCCAAATGGTGGTTGCCGCTTCGTCGGCCTGTGCGAACAGGCGGCATGGATTGGCTACGCAAATTGCTTCACCCTGATTCGGCACCGCCGCGCACGATGCGGCTCGATGCGGGCCACGCCCTTGATGTCGCGACGCTGCATCATCGCGGCGGCTTCGCCCGCGGCTGGGAGCCGGCCGAATGCGCGGCGCTGATTGCCGATGCAGCGGTTGTCGCCGATGGCGTCTTCAGTGGCGACGGCCACCACCCCGAAGGCTTCGTCATCTCCCGCAAGGCTGCCGACGAGGCGGAGATTCTCAGCATCGTGGTCGCGCCCACCCGCCGCAACGGCGGCTTTGGCCGCGCGCTTCTGGCGGCACATCTCGCGCGACTGGCCGAGGCGGGCGCGATCCATGTCTTCCTCGAGGTCGAGGACGGCAACCTGCCGGCGGAGCGGCTCTACCGCCATTTCGGCTTTCGCGAGGTCGGGCGGCGCAAGGGCTACTACCCCAAGCTCGACGGCACCCGCGCGACCGCGATCGCGATGCGGCTCGATCTCGCGTGACAAGCCGGCGCAATCGCGCCATTGACGACATTCTGAATCCCCAATGAGACCGCCGCTCCACCGATGATCGGACCCGCCTCAGCATGAACGGACTCCGCTTCGGTGCGCTCGCCCGTCTGGCGATGCTGTGCACGGGCACGCTCGGGCTCGTCCTCGCCCAGCTCGTCGTGATGCGGGTCATGCCCTCGCGGCGGGGGGCCTTGCCGCTGCGCTTCCATCGCCTGACCTGCTGGTGCCTCGGCGTCCGGCGGCAGGTGCGAGGGGCTCCGCCGCCGGCCGGAACCGGGGCGCTGATCGTCGCCAACCACGTCTCCTGGCTCGATATCGGCGTGATCGGTGCCGAGCGCGAATTGGCCTTCGTCGCCAAGAGCGAGGTCGGCGAATGGCCGGTGGTCGGCTTCCTCGCCAATCTCCAGCGCACGCTCTATCTCGACCGCCAGCGCCGCAGCGCGACCGCGGGCATGGCCGCCACCATGGGGGCGCGCATCGCCAATGGCGAGGAGGTCGTGCTCTTCGCCGAGGGAACCACGGGCGACGGCACGCGCATCCTGCCCTTCCGCTCCTCCCTGCTCGGCGCCGCGCATCAGGCGATGGGCGACGCCACGGCGGATGTGACGGTCTATCCGCTGACCATCACCTATACCGGCTGGCAGAACCTGCCGGGCGGACGCAACGGGCGGGCGGCGCTCGCCTGGTACGGCGATACCGAGCTCTGGCCGCATCTCAAGCATGTGCTGGAATGCGGCGCGGTCGATGTCGAGCTGGTCTGGGGTGAACCGATCGTGATGGGCCGGGCGACCTCACGCAAGGAAGCGACGCGGCTCGCCGAAGCATCCGTTCGCAGAGCCCGCCAGCGGGCCGTCACCGGCCGCGCGGAGGCGTGACCCCGGTTGGTCCGCCGCTTGCTTATCTTGCCCCTGCGCCCCGCGGCCGTTCCCAAGGCGCCCGATCCGCAGTAAAGGATGCGCTTTGGAGACCCGATCCGCGCCGATGAAGAAAGTCCATATCAAGTCCTTCGGCTGCCAGATGAACGTCTATGACGGGCAGCGCATGGCCGACATCCTGAGCCATCAGGGCTATGAGGAGACGGCGACGCCGGAGGGCGCGGATCTCATCCTGCTCAACACCTGCCATATCCGCGACCGGGCGGTGCAGAAGGTCTATACCGAGCTCGGCAAGCTGCGCGACATCAAGAAGGCGCAAGGCGCCGAGGGCCAGGAGACGAAGATCGTCGTCGCCGGCTGCGTCGCCCAGGCCGAGGGCGGCGAGATCCAGCGCCGCCAGCCCGCCGTCGACCTCGTGGTCGGGCCGCAGGCCTATCACCGCCTGCCGGAGCTTCTGGCCGAGACGGCTAAGCGCCGCGTCGTCGATACCGACCTGCCGGTCGAGGACAAGTTCGGCTTCCTCCCGGCGCCGAAGCGCCAGGCCATTCTGGCGCGCGGCGTCTCGGCTTTCGTCACCGTGCAGGAAGGCTGCGACAAGTTCTGCGCCTTCTGCGTCGTGCCCTATACGCGCGGCGCCGAATTCTCGCGGCCGGTCGCGCAGATCATGGCCGAGGTCGAGCGCCTCGCCGAGGCCGGCGTGCGCGACGTCACCCTGATCGGCCAGAACGTCAACGCCTATCATGGCGAGGGGCCGGACGGTGCCGTCTGGAGTCTGGCGCGCCTGATGCATCGCGTTGCCGAGGTGCCGGGCATCGTCCGCATCCGTTATACGACCAGCCATCCCAGAGACATGGACGACGACCTGATCGCGGCCCATCGCGATCTGCCGCAGGTCATGCCTTTCCTGCATCTGCCGGTGCAGGCGGGCTCGGACCGCATCCTCGCCGCGATGAACCGCAAGCACACCGGCGACGAATATCGCCGCCTGATCGAACGCATCCGCAAGGCCCGGCCCGATATCGCGCTGTCCTCGGATTTCATCGTCGGCTTCCCCGGCGAGACCGATGCCGATTTCGAGGACACGATCCGTCTCGTCGACGAGATCGGCTTCGCCTCCAGCTATTCCTTCAACTATTCGCCCCGCCCCGGCACACCGGCGGCCGATCTCGAAGCGCAGGTGCCGCGCGAGTTGATGAACGAGCGGCTCTATCGCCTGCAGGAGCGCATCGAGCATCACCGGCAGGCCTTCAACCGGGCCATGGTCGGACGAACGGTGGATGTCCTCCTGGAAAGGGCGGGACGCTATCCCGGACAGCTTGCCGGCAAGTCGCCCTATCTGCAGGCTGTGCAGATCGAGAGCGACGCGAATCAGATCGGCGACATCGTGCGGGTGGTGATCGAGAAGACGAGCACGAATTCCCTGTTCGGCCGGCTGGCTGAGCCGGGCGAGACGGATGGGAAGGGCTTGGCCGCTTGAGCGCGTCCGGGCTCATCGCCATTTGCCAGGGAGGGGCGCCGGCCTGTCATCAGGCTGAGATTGTTGCGTCCGGTTATGCTGCGAGACGACCCGGCCGGGCGCTCCTGCCCGGTTGGAACAGGCGCCGGGGACAGGCCAACCACCACCCCGACCCGAAGCGAGGCGACGCATTTGGCACAAGCTGATTCGACGCAAAGACCCGACCGGAACCCGCGGCGCGACCTTGCGCCAGCCCGCCCCGAGGGCGGTGTGCGCGAAAGCGCGGTCCGTGACGGGCTTGCGGCGACAGAGGTCGTGCTCTCCTTCGACGACAACCGGCTCGCGAGCCTGGTCTTCGGCCAATACGACCAGAACCTCGCCCATCTCGAGCGCCGGCTCGGCGTCGTGGTCAGCCCCAATGGCAATCACGTTACCGTGAAGGGCGCCCGCGAGACGGCTGAGCAGGCCGGGCGCGTGCTGAAGACGCTCTATGCCCGCGCCAAGGCCGGCGCGCCGGTCACGCTGGGCGAGGTCGACGGCGCGATCGAGGAAAGCAACGTGCAGCGCTCGCTTTTCCCGACCGCCGATGCCGGCAAGACCTCCTTTGATGCGGTCGTGACCCGCAAGCGCGGGCCTGTCCGCGCCCGCAACGCCGCACAGGACGCCTATCTGCGCCAACTCAAGCGCCACGAGCTCGTGCTCGCCGAAGGTCCGGCCGGCACCGGCAAGACCTGGCTCGCGGTCGGCCATGCCGTCTCGCTGATCGAGCAGGGCGTGGTTGAGCGCATGATCCTGTCGCGCCCGGCTGTGGAGGCGGGCGAGCGCCTCGGCTTCCTGCCCGGCGACATGCGCGAGAAGGTCGATCCCTATCTGCGTCCGATCTACGACGCGCTGAACGACTTCATGGAGGCGCGCCATGTCGAGCGCGGCCTGCAGACCGGCATGATCGAGATCGCGCCGCTCGCCTTCATGCGCGGGCGCACCCTGACCAATGCCGTCGTGCTGCTCGACGAGGCCCAGAATGCCACCTCGATGCAGATGAAGATGTTCCTCACCCGCCTGGGCGAGGGCTCGCGCATGATCATCACCGGCGATCCCTCGCAGATCGACCTGCCGCCCGGCCAGCGCTCTGGCCTGATAGAGGCGGTCAAGCTGCTCAAGGATGTCGAGGGCGTCGGCTATGCCCGCTTTGAGGAAGGCGATGTCGTCCGGCATGATCTGGTGCGACGCATCGTCATGGCCTATGAGAGCGCAGCGCGCCATGAGCGCGAGGAGCGGGAAGAGCGCTTGCGCAATCCCGAAACGCCCCCGGATCTCAACCGGGAAGGCGACAGCGAAGGGCTGAAGCGGATGTTGGCGCGGGAGCGGCCGCGATGAACGATCGACCTCGTGGGCGGCGCACGGCGCCGCCACCCGAGAAGACGTCTTCGGAGATCCACCTCGACGTCAGGGCGCAGTCGCGCCGCTGGCATGAGCTCGGCAAGCTGCCGGCCCTGCGCGCCTTGCTGAACGAGGCGCTGGAAGCGGGGATCGCGGTGGCCCCGCGCAAGCCGATGCCCGGCGCCGAGCTCAGCCTGCTGCTGACCGACGACAAGCGCATCCGCATCGTCAACCGTGACTGGCGCGGCTTCGACAAGGCGACGAACGTGCTCTCCTTCCCGGCCGCGCCGCCGGAGCGCATCGCGCAGAGCCCGCTGCTCGGCGATATCGTCATCGCCTATGAGACGGTGCTGCGCGAGGCTGAGGCCGAATCCAAGAGCGTGACGGACCATCTGCGTCATCTCGCGATCCACGGCCTGCTCCATCTCCTCGGCGAGGATCACGAGACCGATGCCGAGGCGCGCCGCATGGAAGCGCTCGAAGTCGCCGCCCTCGCCCGTCTCGGCGTGGCCGATCCCTATGCCGGTGCCGAACTCGTCACGGCGCCCGTTCCCTCTTCCGCGTAAGCCCCCACGATCATGAGCGACGACAGTCGACAACCCCAGAACGAAACCGCCGGCCGTGGCCTTGGCCATTGGCTGGGCCAGTTCCTAGACCGGCTTGGACTGCGCGGTGGCGGCACCGCCCGCGAGGAAATCGTCGAGGCCCTGGCCGAGGAGAATGGCGAACTTGCCGATCTCTCTGCCCAGGAACGCGCGATGCTCACCAATGTGCTGAGCCTGCGGGAACGCCGCGTCGGCGATGTCATGATCCCGCGCGCCGATATCGTCGCCGTCCCGGCCGAGGCGACGCTGGACGAATTGCTCGCGCATTTCCGCACCGCCGGCCATTCGCGCCTGCCGGTCTTCGACGACACGCTCGACGATCCCCGCGGCATGGTCCATATCCGCGACTTCCTCGAATACATCGCCGAGAAGGCGCGGCCGGGGGAAAACGGGCCGCCGGACGAGAACGGCAAGCTCGCGATTCCGCACACGCTGTCCGCCGTCGATCTCTCGACGCGGCTCGCCGAGACCAAGCTTCTGCGCCCCGTCCTCTACGTGCCGCCCTCGATGCCGGCCGTCGATCTGCTCGTCCGCATGCAGTCGACCCGCACCCATATCGCGCTGGTCATCGACGAATATGGCGGGACCGACGGGCTCGTCTCGATCGAGGACCTGATCGAGATCGTCGTCGGCGATATCGAGGACGAGCATGATCTCGAGGAGACGCCAATCGTCCCGGCCGGCGAGAACCGCTTCACGGCGGACGCCCGCGCGACGCTGGCCGAGCTGAAGGCTGCCACCGGCGTCGATCTGTCCGGCAATGAGGTCGCCGACGACATCGATACGCTGGGTGGCTTGATCGTCACGCTCGCCGGCCGCGTCCCGGCGCTGGGAGAGATAGTGAAGGGCCCGGACGGGCTCAGCTTCGAGATCCTCGATTCCGATCAGCGCCGCGTGAAGCGCCTGACCATCCATTGCCGCAGCGAACCCGCGGCCGAAGAACCGGCGATGGAGCCGGGCTGATGGGGCTCTCCGGCATCGCCGAAGCCGTCATCCTGGGGTGGGGTTGGCGGAAGCGCCTGATCGCGCTTTTCGCTGGTGCGAGCGGTGCGCTTGCCCTGCCGCCGCTCGATCTCTGGCCGCTCATCGCGGTGCCGATGACCATCGCGGTCTGGCTGATCGACGGCGCTGTCGGCACCAGTGCCTGGCGCCGGTTCCGGGCCGCCTTTGCAGTCGGCTGGTGGTGGGGCTTCGGTTTCTTCCTCGCCGGGTTGTGGTGGCTCGGCGCCGCCTTCCTCGTCGAGGCCGACAAGTTCGCCTGGGCGATGCCGCTCGGCGTCGTCGCCCTGCCGGCCTTCCTCGCCATCTTCCCGGCCTTCGCCTTTGGCTTCGCCCGCCTGGCCTGGCCCAAGGGCGCCGGGCGCATCCTCGTGCTTGCCGTGATGCTGGCGCTCAGTGAATGGCTGCGTGGCCATGTCCTGACCGGCTTTCCCTGGAACGTCTACGGCATGATGCTGGCGGGCGAGATCCATCTCGCGCAGGCCGCCTCGCTGGTCGGGCTCTACGGCCTGACCCTGTTCGCCGTGGCGATCGGCGCGGCTCCGGCCGTTCTGGGAACCGCGCAGACGCCGGCCGGGCGTCGCCTGCCGCCGCTTCTGGCTCTCGCCGCGTTGGCTGGCCTGTTTGCTTTCGGATACTGGCGCGTGCCCGCCGCCTCCTCCCCGCTCGTGGCGGGGGTGAAGTTGCGGCTGATGCAGCCCAATCTGCCGCAGGATGCCAAGTTCAACGGCCGCAACGGCGAGGCGATCCTCAACAGCTACCTGGCCTTGAGCGACCGCGCGACCAGCCCGACCTCGCCCGGCCTTCAGGGCATCACGCATCTGGTCTGGCCGGAATCGGCCTTTCCCTTCCTGCTCGGCCGCACGCCCGGCGCCTTGTCCCGCATCGGGGCCGTGCTCCCGCCCGACGTGACGCTGGTCACCGGCGCGGCTCGTGCCGGCGAGACGCTGCCGGGCGAAAGCCGGCCGCCGATCTACAATGCGATCCAGGTGGTCAATGATGAGGGCGTCATCGTCGCCGGCTATGACAAGGTTCATCTCGTTCCCTTCGGCGAGTACCTGCCGCCGATCCTCGACACGCTGATCCGCGGGGTCGGTCTGTCCCAGTTCGTCTCGATTCCCGGCGGTTTCGCGGCCGGAAGCGCCCGGACGCCGCTTGCGATCAAGGGGCTTCCGACGGCGGCACCGCTGATCTGCTACGAGGCGGTGTTTCCGGGCGCGGTCGCCGCGCGCGGTCCGCGCGCCGGCTTCTTCCTGAACCTGACCAATGACGGCTGGTTCGGCCAGACCAGCGGCCCCTACCAGCATTTTGCGCAGGCGCGGCTGCGCAGCATCGAGGAAGGCCTGCCGCTGGTGCGCGTCGCCAATACCGGAATTTCGGCGGTGGTCGATCCTTACGGCCGCACGGTGGCGAGCTTGCCCCTCGGCGTTGAGGGCGTGCTGGATTCAGGTCTGCCGCGCGCCGGCTCGATCACGCTCTATGCAAGGGCAGGGGACTTCGTCTTCGCCGGGTTCATGCTGCTTTTTCTGGCATTGTCACGGTTGCGCGTTCGAGAATGATCCCGATTGGAACTTTTTCACGGCGAAGGGTGGATTAGCCGTGAAGCCTATAATAAAGGACGGCTACCGCGCGCCGACCAGGATGGCGGCTCCTGGTCATGACACTGATGCCTAAGCAGGGTGAATCATGATCAAGAAAGTCCCCAACCCCATCGACAAGCATGTCGGCAGCCGCGTCCGCATGCGTCGAATGCTCGCTGGGGTCAGCCAGGAAAAGCTCGGCGAAGCACTCGGGCTGACCTTCCAGCAGGTGCAGAAATACGAGAAGGGCTCGAACCGCATCAGCGCGAGCCGCCTGCAGCAGATCGCCAAGATGCTGGATGTGCCGGTGGCCTTCTTCTTCGACGGCGCGCCGACCGGGGATATGCCGGAATCCGGCTTCGCGGATTCCGCCGCAACGACCTTCATTTCCGAATTCCTCACCACCAGTGAAGGCGTACAGCTCACCAAGGCCTTCACGCGGATCAAGAGCGGCCGGGTACGTCGGCGGATCATCGATCTCGTCGAGGCGCTGGCGGAGGAAGACGCCGGAACGGCGTGATATCGCCTTCTTTTCGTTCGGTGTGACGAACGATCCTCCCGATAAGCGGATTTTCCTGCTTGACGGCGAACGCGTCCGCTGCGAAGACGAACCGTTCATTGGGCTGGCGTCGCTGCGCCGGCCTTTTCCATGTGCCGATTCAGGGAAGCCCCGACCGTGTCACGCCAGAATTACCTGTTCACCAGCGAGTCCGTCTCGGAGGGGCACCCCGACAAGGTCTGCGACCGCATCTCCGACGAGATCGTCGATCTGTTCTTCAAGGAAGCCGCCAAGGCGGGCATGGATGCGAGCAAGGTCCGCGTCGCCTGCGAGACGCTCGCGACGACCAATCGCGTGGTCATCGCCGGCGAGGTCCGCACCTCGCTCGACGAGAAGGCGATGAAGAGCAAGGTCAAGTCGGCCGCGCGCAAGGCGATCAAGGCGATCGGCTACGAGCAGGACGGTTTCCACTGGAAGAAGTGCAAGATCGACGTTCTTCTGCATCCGCAATCCGCGGATATCGCCGTGGGCGTCGATGAGGCCGGCAACAAGGATGTCGGCGCCGGCGACCAGGGCATCATGTTCGGCTATGCCAGCCGCGAGACGCCCGAGCTGCTGCCTGCCCCGATCTACTACGCCCACAAGATCCTCGAGATCCTGACGCTCGCCCGCAAGAAGGGCGAGGGCGATGCGGCCAAGCTCGGCCCGGACGCCAAGAGCCAGGTCACCGTCAAGTACGAGAACGGCAAGCCGGTCGGCGTCACCCAGATCGTGCTCTCGACCCAGCATCTCGACGAGACGCTGACCTCGGCCGATGTCCGCAAGATCGTCGAGCCCTATATCCGCCAGGCGCTGCCGGATGGCTGGATCTCCAAGGACACGGTCTGGCACATCAACCCGACCGGCAAGTTCGTGATCGGCGGCCCGGACGGCGACGCTGGCCTCACCGGCCGCAAGATCATCGTCGACACCTATGGCGGTGCGGCTCCCCATGGCGGTGGCGCCTTCTCGGGCAAGGACCCGACCAAGGTCGACCGTTCGGCCGCCTATGCGGCGCGCTACCTCGCCAAGAACGTCGTCGCGGCCAAGCTCGCCGACCGCGCCACGATCCAGCTCTCCTACGCCATCGGCGTCGCCAAGCCGCTGTCGATCTATGTCGACCTGCACGGCACCGGCAAGGTCGACGAGGCCAAGCTCGAGGACGTGCTCGGCAAGCTGGTCGATCTCTCGCCGAACGGCATCCGCAACCATCTCGGCCTCAACAAGCCGATCTATGCCAAGACCTCGGCCTACGGCCATTTCGGCCGCAAGGCCGGGCGTGACGGCTCCTTCTCCTGGGAGAAGACCGATCTCGTCGACGCGCTGAAGAAGGCCGTCGCCTGAGACAGCGCGTTCGCTTGAATTGACGAGGCCGGAGCTGTTCGCTCCGGCCTTTTCATTTTGCTACAGGCATCCTATCCGCGCCGTCATCCCGGGCGGAGCGAAGCGTAGACCCGGGATCCATGCCTGAGCCTCGATCGGATAGGCTCTGGCATGGATCCCGGATCGGCGCGGCTGAAGCCGCTTGTCCGGGATGACTTCGGTTCCTGCGAGACGATTCCGAATGACCTACGACCCCGATCATGACGAACGCGCCTTCTATGGCCGCCGCAAGGGCAAGGCCCTGCGCGACGGCCAGAGCCATCTGATGGAGCACACGCTGCCGCGTCTGCGCCTGCCGGAAGGCGAGATCGCGGACCTCAAGGCGCTGTTCCCGCAACCCGTCGAGGCCGTCCGGCTGGAGATCGGCTTCGGCGGCGGCGAGCATCTGCTGATGCGGATGCGCGAGAGCCCGCAGATCGGCTTCATCGGCGTCGAGCCCTTCATCAACGGCATGGCCAAGTTCCTGGCCGTGGCCGAGCGTGAGGGACTGACCAATATCCGGGTCTGGGACGACGACGCCGCGCTTCTGCTACCGCGCTTGCCCGCAGGCAGCCTCGACGCGATCGACCTGCTCTATCCCGATCCCTGGCCGAAGCGCCGCCAGCGCAAGCGTCGCTTTGTTTCCGAGCACACGCTGGGCCTGTTCGCCCGCGCGCTGAGGGCAGGCGGACGTTTCCGCTTCGCCAGCGATATCGACGATTATATCGGCTGGACGCTGTCGCGCCTGATGGCCTCGCCCGATTTCGACTGGACCGACGAGCGGCCGGGCGACTGGCGCACGCCCTATCCCGGCTGGATCCGCACCCGCTACGAGGCGAAGGCGGTCCGCGAGGTGCGCATCTCCAGCTATCTCACGGCTTTGCGTCGCGCATCCTGAGGAAGCCGAGCACGCGCTGGGCGGTGCCCTGCGCGAGAGTGCGGAAGCTTTCGCGGGCGCGGTCGACGGCGGCCTGCGACTTGCCGAAATCCTTGCGCAGCGAGATCAGCGCCGCCGTGGTCTCCCACGACCAGCCGAGCGCGCGTGCGACCAGCAGCACGGCCTCGCGGTCGCTGCCGAGGATGATCTGCTCGCTCGCCGGCAGGCCGAGCTGCGCCAGCACCGCGACACCGCAGATCGCGTGCTCGGTCGCGCCGTCGCGGGCATAGGTACGGACCTTGGCCTCGTCGAGCAGACCGGCTTCGTTCAGCTCGCGGATTTCGACGAGGGCCGCGCTGATCGCGCCGAGCTCGCCCGGCATCTGGCCGCCGGCCGCGATGGCGTCCGCTCCGCGTTCGACCGCGCTGTCGACATCGTTGGCAAGCGTCGGTTCGAGACTCTCGCTCAACCGGCGTCGGGCGGAATTCTTGGCGGCGGTCATGAGCTGGTCGACGAGTTCGGCCGGAATGTCACGGCGCAGGCCGAGCGTGGCCTGGAGAGCATCGTCCTGTGCCGCCCGCATCACCAGAACGCCCATGCCGTGGCGCGAGAACTGAGCTGTCTGGTTGGCCGCGACGGCATGGGTCACGACGCGCCCGCCGCGCAGGATCAGGAAATCGGTGACGGGTTCGCCGAGCCCGGGCCGCTCGGTGATGGCGAGCATATGATCGCGCCCCTTGGCGGCCGAGATCGCGACGAGGTCCTGATCGGTGAGGCGCGGCGACTGCACCAGGACGGCACGCGCCACGGCGATCTCGTCGAGGGCGAGCTGGCGGACGACGCCGCTCGGCGCGTTCGGCACCGGCGCGATCCGCTCCGACAATTCGACGCGGGCGCGCAGCTCGATGGCGCGCGACAGCCGCCCGATCACCACGTCGAAGACGCCGACCTGCTCTTCGTCCATATGGACGGCTGTGGCCAGGAACAGGTCCGTCAGCCGCGACAGGATGTCGGCGCGCACGTCGTTCGAGCCGCGCAGCATCGTGGATTCGAGATCTCGCAGCAGCGAGCCGACCGCACTCATACCTGATCCTCAACCGGTATACCGTTGCGTCATCTTGCACGCGAAGGATGACCATTGGGTTAGCGCCGCCGCAACCGAGCTTGCATATCGGGGCGATGCGGACTAAATAGCGGGCAACAGCTCTGGTATCGGTTAACGCCGATGATCAAGAGCGGGCCCACCGGCCCGCTCTTTTTTATTGGCCGCGACCCGCCGGAGGCAGACGGAACGGTCCGGGCCATGAGTGAACCCACCCACGAGCCGATGACGGCACCCGATCAGGAACCTCGCCTCGTCGTCGAGAGCGGCGTGGCGGCGCGTGTTGCCGCGATCATCGAGCCTGCGATCGTCGATCTCGGCTACCGGCTGGTGCGCGTGCGCATCAGCGCCCAGAACGGCTGCACCCTGCAGATCATGGCCGAGCGGCCGGACGGCACGATGAATGTCGAGGGTTGCGAGGAGGTCAGCCAGGCGGTGTCGCCGGCGCTCGACGTCGACGACCCCATCCAGGCGGCCTATCACCTTGAGATTTCATCGCCGGGCATCGACCGGCCACTGGTGCGCGCCAGCGATTTCGAGCGCTGGGCCGGCCATCTCGCCAAGATCGATACGAGCGAGCCGGTCGCCGGCCGCAAGCGCTTCCGGGGTATCCTGCGCGGCGTCGCCGGACAGGACGCGCTGCTGACGCGCGACGACGCCAAGAGCGAGGAAGAGCGCGACGTCGCCATTCCGATGCGCGCGATCGCCGAGGCCCGGCTCGTTCTGACCGACGCGCTCGTGACCGAGTCGCTGCGCCGCGGCAAGTCCGGCCTGCCGCCGGAAATGCCCTCCGCCGAAGAGATCGCCAGCCCTAGGAAGGGCCGAGGAAAATCGCTGGGACCACGGCCGACCAAGGCCGGCAAGACCCCGCAAGACAATAACGAAGAGGAGTGAGCGTCATGGTCGTCAGCGCCAACCGGCTCGAACTGCTGCAGATCGCCGACGCGGTCGCCCGCGAGAAGTCGATCGACCGCCAGATCGTCGTCGATGCCATGCAGGACGCCATCGCCAAGGCCGCCCGCTCGCGCTACGGCGCCGAGACGGATGTCCATGCCGAGATCAACACCAAGACCGGCGAACTGCGCCTCGCCCGCCACCTCCAGGTCGTCGACACCGTCGAGAACCCGGCGATCGAGATCACGGTCGACGAGGCCAAGCGCCATAACCCGGCCGCCCAGGCCGGCGACGTCATCGCCGATCCGCTGCCGCCCTTCGATTTCGGCCGCATCGCCGCCCAGTCGGCCAAGCAGGTCATCGTCCAGAAGGTGCGCGAGGCCGAGCGCGACCGCCAGTACGACGAGTACAAGGATCGCATCGGCGAGATCGTCAACGGCGCGGTCAAGCGCGTCGAGTACGGCAATGTCTTCGTCGATCTCGGCCGTGGCGAAGCCATCATCCGCCGCGACGAGATGATCCCGCGCGAGACCTTCAAGGTCGGCGACCGGGCCCGCGCCTATGTCTACGACGTGCGCCGCGAGCCGCGCGGCCCGCAGATCTTCCTGTCGCGTACCCATCCGCAGTTCATGGCCAAGCTCTTCGGCCAGGAAGTGCCCGAGATCTATGACGGTATCGTCGAGGTGAAGGCTGTCGCCCGCGACCCCGGTTCGCGCGCCAAGATCGCCGTGATCTCGCGCGATTCCTCGATCGACCCGGTCGGCGCCTGCGTCGGTATGCGTGGCTCGCGCGTGCAGGCCGTCGTCGGCGAGCTTCAGGGCGAGAAGATCGACATCATCCCGTGGTCGCCGGATGTCGCGACCTTCGTCGTCAACGCGCTGCAGCCGGCCGAGGTCGCCAAGGTCGTGCTCGACGAGGAAGCCGACAAGATCGAGGTCGTGGTTCCCGACGAGCAGCTCTCGCTCGCCATCGGCCGCCGTGGCCAGAACGTCCGCCTCGCCTCGCAGCTCACCGGCTGGGATATCGACATCCTGACCGAAGCCGAGGAGTCGGAGCGCCGCCAGAAGGAATTCGTGCAGCGCACCGACCTGTTCATGAACGCGCTGAACGTCGACGAGACGGTTGGCCAGCTTCTCGCCTCGGAAGGCTTCCGCAATGTCGAGGAGCTCGCCTATGTCGATCTCTCCGAGCTCGCCTCGATCGAGGGCTTCGACGAGGACACCGCCGGCGAGATCCAGAGCCGCGCGCAGGAGCATCTCGCCGCCGTCGAGGCGGAGCTGGACGAAAAGCGCCGTGCGCTCGGTGTCGAGGACGCCTTGCGCGAGGTCGATGGCGTCACCACTTCCATGATGGTTGCGCTCGGCGAGAACGATGTGAAGACCGTCGAGGATCTCGCGGGCTGCGCCACGGACGATCTCGTGGGTTGGACCGAGCGCAAGGACGGCGAGTCGACCCGTCATTCCGGCTATCTCGACGGGTTCGACCTGTCGCGCCAGGACGCGGAAGCGATCATCATGGCGGCCCGTATCCATGCGGGCTGGGTCGAGGCGCCGGCCGAGGAGCCTGAGGCGGAAGCCGACGAGGCGGCCGAGGCCTGATAGGAACCTTCGCGGTGAAGGCGGCTCAAAAGGAAGGACCGGAGCGAAGCTGCGTTGTGACGCGGACCGTGAAGGCGCCTGAGGATTTGATCCGCTTCGTCGCGGGGCCGGACGGTACGCTGGTCCCGGATCTCAGGCGCAAGCTGCCCGGACGCGGCGTCTGGGCGAGCCTCAGCCGCAGGACGGTGGCCGAGGCGATCAAGCGCAAGGCCTTCGAGCGTTCGCTCAAGGCGAAGGTCGCGGTTCCCGCCGACCTTCCGGAGATGATCGATGCGCTGATGCTGCGCGATGCGGTGCAGGCGCTGTCGATGGCCAACAAGGCGGGTCTCGTGATCGCGGGCTTCGCCAAGGTCGAGGCCCTGATCGGCTCGGGCCGTTGCGTCGGCGTCATTGCTGCCAGCGATGGGGCCGAGGATGGCAAGCGCAAGATCGGCCAGGCCATCCGGCGGATCGGGGCAGCCCGCGAAGCCGAAGGGCTCAAGGCCCGTGAACTGCCCGTCGTCGCTATTTTCACGGCGGCGGATTTGGAATTGGCGTTGGGGCGGGCACATGTGATACATGCCGCGCTTGCTCCGGGTCCGGCGGCGGAGGGCGTCCTCTCCCGCTGGCGTCGGCTCGTCCGGTATCGGACGGACGATACCGCCGCATCCGACCAGAACGACACCGAAGACACGACCGAACCGGCAGGACCGAACGCGGAATGACCGATACCAAGAACCCGGGCGACAAGACACTCTCCGTCAACCCGCCCAAGACCCTGTCGCTGAAGCGGCCTGTCGAGCAGAGCACTGTTCGCCAGAGCTTCTCGCATGGGCGTACGAAGCAGGTCGTCGTCGAGGTGAAGCGCCGCGCCGCCGGGCATGAGGTCAAGGAGCCCGTCGCGCCGCGTCCGCCGCAGGCCCCGGCTCCGCAGGCGACCGCGCCGCGCCCCGCCGCTCCGCAGCCGCCTCAGCGTCCGGCCAGCAGCATGCTGCTGCGCACCCTCTCCGATGAGGAGAAGGACGCCCGTCAGCGCGCTTTGTCGGAAGCCCGCAGCAGCGAGGCTGAGGCGCGCCGTATCGCCGAGGACGAGGCGCGCCAGCGCGCTGCCGCCGTCGAGCGCGAGCGCCAGGAGCGCGAAGCCGCTGCCGCCCGTCAGCGGCAGGAGGAAGAGCGCCGCCGTCAGGAAGACGACCAGAAGCGCCGCGTCGAAATGGCCGCGCGCCAGCGCGACGAACAGCCTCCCGCCCGCCCGGCGGCCCCGCCGCCGCAGGCTCGCGAGGCCGCGCCTGCGCCCCAGGCTCCTGCGCCCCAGCCGACCCAGTATTATGGCCGTCCGGCCCCGTCCGGCCCGCGCGAGTTCACCTCGCGCCCGCCGATGCGCGACACCGGTGCGCGCCCGCCCCGGCTCGACAGCCGCCCGCCGCGTTCCGATGCGCCGCGCACGCCCCGCATCGACACGACGGCTCCGTCCGAGCCGGCGGTCGCCCGTCCGGCGCGCCAGGCGCCTTCGGCCAACACCACGCGCAATCGCTCGGATGATGTCGACGTCAAGGCCGCGTTCCGCCGTCCCGGCTTGAGTGCCGGCCCCGGTCGTGGCCCGGCTCCCGCCGCGCCCAAGACGCCGAAGACCACAAACGACAAGCCGCGCGGTCGCCTGACGCTGTCGACCGCGACCGGGAGCGAGGACGAGCGCACGCGTTCCGTCGCCTCGTTCCGCCGGCGCGTGCAGCGCATGACCGGCCACCGCGCCTCTGACGTCGCGAAAGAGCGCGTGATGCGCGAGGTGATCATCCCCGAGACGATCACCATCCAGGAACTCGCGAACCGCATGACGGAACGCGGCGTCGACGTCATCCGCTTGCTGATGAAGCAGGGCGCGATGCACAAGATCACCGACGTGATCGATGCCGACACCGCCCAGCTCATCGCCGAGGAAATGGGTCATACCGTCAAGCGCGTCGCCGAATCCGACGTCGAGGAAGGCCTGTTCGACACGCCGGATACCGACGAGACCCTGGAGTCGCGGCCGGCCGTCGTGACCATCATGGGCCATGTCGACCACGGCAAGACCTCGCTGCTCGACGCGATCCGCAAGACCAAGGTCGTCACCGGCGAGGCCGGCGGCATCACCCAGCATATCGGCGCCTATCAGGTGACGACCCCGCTGGGCACCCAGGTGACGTTCATCGACACCCCCGGCCACGCCGCCTTCACGGCGATGCGCGCCCGCGGCGCCAAGGTGACGGACGTCGTGGTGCTGGTCGTGGCGGCCGATGACGGCGTCATGCCGCAGACGGCCGAGGCTATCCATCACGCCAAGGCTGCCGGCGTGCCGCTGATCGTGGCCATCAACAAGGTCGACAAGTCCGACTCCAATCCGGACCGTGTCCGCGCCGAGCTGCTGCAGTACGAGATCCAGGTCGAAACGCTCGGCGGCGAGACGCTCGAAGTCGAGGTTTCCGCCAAGACCGGCCACAACCTCGACAAGCTGCTCGAGGCGATCTCGCTCCAGGCCGAGCTGCTCGATCTCAAGGCCAACCCGGATCGCGCCGCCGAAGGCACGGTCATCGAGGCCAAGCTCGATCGGGGCCGCGGCCCGGTCGCGACCGTTCTCGTCCAGCGCGGCACGCTGCGCACCGGCGACATCGTCGTGGCGGGTGCCGAATGGGGCCGCGTCCGCGCGCTCATCGCCGATACCGGCGCGCAGGTGAAGGAGGCTCCGCCCTCCATGCCGGTCGAGGTTCTCGGCTTCAACGGCACGCCCGAGGCCGGCGACCGCGTTGCGGTGGTCGAGTCCGAGGCCCGCGCCCGCGAGATCACCGATTACCGCGAGCGTCAGCGTCGCGACCGCCTCGCCGCCCGTGGCGCGGCTTCGGGCGCCGGCCGTTCGCTCGCCGAGATGATGCGCGAGCTCAAGGAAGGCGCCGGCCGCAAGGAGTTCCCGCTCGTCGTCAAGGGTGACGTGCAGGGCTCGGTCGAAGCCATCGTCGGAGCGCTTGAGAAGGTCGGCAACGAAGAAGTTCGTGCCCGCGTGCTGTCCTCGGGCGTCGGTGCCATCACCGAGTCGGATGTCACGCTCGCCCAGGCTTCGGGCGCGGTGGTCGTCGGCTTCAACGTGCGCGCCCACAAGGAAGCGCGCGAGGCGGCCGACCGGGCCGGCGTCGAGATCCGCTACTACAACATCATCTATAACCTCATGGATGACGTGAAGGACGCGATGTCGGGCCTGCTGGCGCCGACTCTGCGCGAGACCATGCTCGGCAACGCGACGATCCTCGAGATCTTCAACGTCTCGAAGGTCGGCAAGATCGCCGGCTGCCGCGTCACCGACGGCACGATCGAGCGTGGCGCCAATGTCCGCCTGATCCGCGACAACGTCGTGGTTCACGAGGGCAAGCTCGGCCAGCTCAAGCGCTTCAAGGACGATGCCAAGGAAGTCGTGGCCGGCCAGGAATGCGGCATGTCCTTCGAGAACTACCAGGACATGCGCGCCGGCGACGTCATCGAGTGCTATCGCGTCGAAGAGATCAAGCGCAGCCTCTGAGGGCTGCGCTTCCTGAAACAGCGCGTCATGGCCGGGCAAAGCCCGGCCATCTCGTGACGAGAAGAGCGCGTCCAGCGCCTGATCATCCTGAGACGGCGGGCCTGGCCCGCCGGGACGTTTGGTCCGGTCCGATCCCGGAGAAACGAGAACCATGGCTAAACCTGCAAAACCTTCCGGCCCATCCCAGCGGCAATTGCGCGTCGGCGAACTGATCCGCCACGCGCTGGCCGAGATGCTCGCACGGGGCGACATTCATGATGACGTGCTGGCGAAGCATGTCGTGACCGTGCCGGAGGTCCGCCTCTCGCCGGATCTCAAGCTCGCGACCTGCTACATCATGCCGCTCGGCGGGCTGGACATCGCTCCGGTCCTCAAGGCTCTCGAAGCCAACAAGCGCTACCTGCGCGGCGAGATCGCCCATCGCGTGAACCTGAAATACGCGCCGGACCTGCGCTTCCGCGCCGATGAGAGCTTCGCCGAGGCCGAGCGCATCGATGCGCTGCTCGATACCGAGGCGGTGCGCCGCGACACGCAGGTCCAGCGCCTCAGGATCGACCAGGACCACCAAGACGAAGCCCCCGAAGACGACCGTAACGATGACCGCTGAGAACGCTCCCGAAATCGCCCAAGACGCTGCGCCGGCGCAGCGTCCGAAGAAGCGCGACGTCCATGGCTGGGTCATCCTCGACAAGCCGATCGGCATGACCTCGACCCATGCGGTCAGCGTCGTGAAGCGCGCCTTCGGCGCCAAGAAGGCCGGCCATGCCGGCACACTCGACCCGCTGGCGTCGGGCCTGCTGCCGATCGCGCTGGGCGAGGCGACCAAGACCGTTCCCTTCGTCATGGACGGCCGCAAGGCTTATCAGTTCACTGTCGCCTGGGGCACGCAGACCAATACCGACGACACCGAGGGCAGCGTCATCGCGACCTCGGACAAGCGTCCGGACGAGGCGGCGATCGCTGCGCTCCTGCCGCGCTTCACCGGCACCATCATGCAGACGCCGCCCAAGTTCTCGGCGATCAAGATCGCCGGCGAGCGCGCCTACGACCTCGCCCGCGACGGCGAGGAGGTCGAGCTGGAGGCGCGGCCCGTCGAGATCGACGCGCTCCACATCGTCAGCCATGACGGCGCCACCACGACCTTCGAGGCCGAATGCGGCAAGGGCACCTATGTCCGCGCCATCGCCCGCGATCTGGGTCTGGCCCTGGGCTGCCTCGGCCATGTCGCGCATCTGCGCCGCACCCGCGTCGGGCCGTTCACGGTCGCAGACGCCGCCAGTGTCGAGACCCTGCGCGAGAGCCCAGAAAGCGCGCTGACGGCGCTGCAGCCGGTCAAGGCGGCGCTGACGCTGATCCCGGAGATCGTGCTCCACCGCGACGCCGCCGCCCGCCTCAAGCGCGGCCAGAGCGCCCTGCTGCGCGGAGCCGGCGCCCCGATCGAGTTGGAGGCCGCCTACGCGACCTGCGCCGGCACGTTGGTCTCGACGGGCTCGGTCCAGAACGGCGAGTTCGTTCCCCACCGCGTCTTCAATCTCTGAGGCAAGGAGGCCGCGGCTTGCCCCCTCTCCCCTTGCAGGAGAGGGTTGGGGTGAGGGCGCGCGCCGGCCTGGATCGTCGGCGTTTCACGGCCCGCTCATAATTGCGACCTGAGAGACCCCTCATCCGTCTCGGCTTCGCCGAGCCACCTTCTCCCGCAAGGGGAGAAGGGCAAAGCCCGCGCCTCTGATCGACGCCTCTGGCGCCCCTCAGGCCGCCCGCTTCAGCCCGTCCCGCGCCCAGATCGCACTGAGCGCCGCCACCAGCGTGTCGATATCGGCATCGGAATGGAAGGGCGAGGGCGTGATCCGCAGCCGCTCCGTGCCACGCGGCACGGTCGGGTAGTTGATCGGCTGGACATAGATGTCGAAGCGATCAAGCAACTCGTCGCTGATCGCCTTGCAGGCCTTCGCCTCACCCACCATCACCGGCACGATATGGCTGGGATTGGCGAGATGCGGAATGCCGGCGGCGTCGAGCTTGGCCCGCAAGGCCGCGACGCGGTCCTGCTGACGCTCGCGCTCGGCGGAGCTCTCCTTGAGATGCCGGATCGCGGCGATCGCGCCCGCAGCCACGGCCGGCGGCAGGGAGCTCGAGAAGATGAAGCCCGACGCAAAGCTGCGGATGAAGTCGCACAGCGCCGCCGAGCCGGTGATGTAGCCGCCGATCACGCCATAGGACTTCGCCAGCGTGCCCTGGATCAGGGTGAGCCGGTCGGTCAGGCCCTCGCGCTCCGAGATGCCGCCGCCACGCGCGCCGTAGAGGCCGACGGCATGGACCTCGTCGATATAGGTCATTGCGCCGAACTCGTCGGCGATGTCGCAGAATTCCCGGACCGGCGCGATGTCGCCATCCATCGAATAGACCGACTCGAAGGCGATCAGCTTCGGCCTGTTAGGATCGAGCGCCGCGAGCTTGCGGCGCAGGTCGGCCGGGTCGTTATGGGCGAAGATATGCTTCTCGGCGCGCGAATGCCGGATGCCCTCGATCATCGAGGCATGGTTCAGCCCGTCGGTCAGCACGATGCAGCCGGGGATGCGCGCGGCCAGCGTCGAGAGCGAGGCCCAGTTCGAGACATAGCCGGAATTGAAGATCAGCGCGGCTTCCTTGCCGTGCAGATCGGCGAGCTCGCGCTCCAGCAGGACGTGGTAGTGGTTGGTGCCGCCGATATTGCGGGTGCCGCCGGCGCCGGCACCGCTGCCATCGAGCGCCTGATGCATCGCGGCCAGCACCTTGGGATGCTGGCCCATGCCGAGATAGTCGTTCGAGCACCAGACGGTGACGTCGCGCGGGCCGCTCTCGCCATGATAGGTCGCGATCGGGAAGCGGCCGGCCTGGCGTTCCAGGTCGGCGAAGACGCGATAGCGGCCCTCGCTGCGCAATCCGTCGAGCTCCCGACGGAAGAAGTTCTCGAAATCCATTCCAGCCTCCTGCGGCGCGCCTCTCCTAGGCCTTTCGGGCCGTTCGCGGAATGGTGCGCGGTGTCGCGGCTGGAATTGTTCTACTGTGAGCGCCCGGCCAGTTCCAGAATCGTTTCGATGAGGACGCGGATGGCGATGCCGGCATCGGCCTCGGTCATGTTCTCCAATGGCGAATGGCTGATGCCCTTCTCGTTGCGCACGAAGAGCATGGCGACGGGTGCCACCGCGGCGATCGCCATGGCGTCATGCCCGGCGCCGGAGGGCAGCCGCCGCCCGGCGAGGTTGCTGCCGCTGCGGGCGATGCCGGTCGCCAGTGCATCCTGCAGCTTCGGCTCCATCGGCACGGCCGTGGCCCGGGCATAGGGGATGATCTCCAGCCCGACGCCGCGACGCTCTGCGATCTCGGCGAAGCGTTTGCGGATCTCGGTATCCATCGCCGCCAGAGTCTCGTCCTTCGGGGCGCGGAAATCGATGGTGAACTCGGCCGCGCCGGGGACGACATTGGTCGCGCCGGGCTCGGGGCGCAGCACCCCGACCGTGCCGACGGCGAGCTCATGCGCGCCGGCGATCTGCTCCAGTGCCAGCGCCATTTCGGCTGCGGCGGTCAAGGCGTCCTTGCGCAGCGCCATCGGCACGGTGCCGGCGTGTCCTGCCTCGCCGGTGACACGCACCTGTGCGCGGCTCTGCGCGTTGATGGCGGTGACGATGCCGACCGCCTCGTTCTCCGCCTCCAGCAACGGCCCTTGCTCGATATGGACTTCGAGATAGGCCTGGATCGAGCCCGGCTTGCGGGCCAGCGCCGCGATCCCCGCCGGATTGCCGCCGAAGGCGACGAGCGCTTCGCCGAGCTTCACGCCGTCGCTGTCGCGTGCCTCCAGCCAGGCCGGGTCATAGGCGCCGGCCAGCGCCTCCGAGGTCGAGAGATGCGTCGGGAAGCGGACATTCTCCTCGTCGCCGAAGCCGATCACCTCCAGCGGGAAGGGCAGGCTGATCCCGGCATCGCGCAAGGCCTGTGCGGCAAGGATGCCGGCGACGACGCCGAGATTGCCGTCGAAGCGTCCGCCATCCTTCACCGTGTCGATATGCGAGCCGATCAGCACGGCAGGCGCGCCGGGAACGGTGCCTTCGCGCCGGCCCTGCACCGAGCCGGCAGCGTCGATGAAGGCGGTGAGCCCCGCGACCTCCATCGCGCCCTTGACCCATTCCGCCGCTTGCTTGTGCGCGGGCGAGAGATAGAGGCGCGTCAGCTTGCCGGGCTCGTCGCTGAAGCGATTGAGGCCGGCAAGCGCCGCGAAGGCACGGGCGCCGAGGACGGCGGCGGAGGGAAGCGTCTGCGTCATGCCGCCAAGCTAGAGCAGGGTTTTTAAAACTGCGACGGCCAATTTCGCCAAGCAGCTTCTCTCCGGTGGCATGATCCGCCCCCGCTCACCCTCGCCTCAGTAGGTCGCGCGACCGCCGGAGAGGTCGAACACGCCGGCCGTGGTGAAGCTGTTCTCGGCCGAGGCGAGGAAGGCGACCATCGAGGCGACCTCGTCGGGCAGTAGGAAGCGCCCGCGCGGGATCTTCGCCAGCATGTAGCCGATATGCTCCTCGCTCATCTGGTCGAAGATGCGGGTGCGCGCCGCCGCCGGCGTGATGCAGTTCACCGCGATGTCCTTGTCGGCGAGCTCCTTGCCGAGCGACTTGGTCAGCGCGATCACCGCCGCCTTCGAGGCGGAATAGGCCGACGCGTTGGGATTGCCCTCCTTGCCCGCGATCGAGGCGACGAGGACGATGCGGCCGTAATTGCGCTTGACCATGCCGGGGATCACCGAGCGGCAGCAATGCAGCGTGCCGTCGACATTGAGCTTCATGACCTTGGCCCAATCCTCGAGCGGGTACTCCCAGGTCTTGTGGTTGGGTCCGGCGATGCCGGCGCTGGTGACGAGGATGTCGATGCTGCCATGCTGGGCCTCCAGCGCGTCGCTCGCCTTCTGCACGGCCGCCGCATCGGTCACGTCGACGCCGACGCCGATGGCGCCATGGCCGATCTCGGCTGCGGCCTTGGTGGCGAGCGCCGCGTCGACATCCCAGATCGCGACGGTCGCACCGCTCTTGGCGAAGCGCTCGGCGACGGCGCGGCCGATGCCCTGCGCCCCGCCGGTGACGATGGCGACGCGTTTCTTTAAATCGATTTGGTTCATGCCAGCCCTCCCGAACTTTGTGCGGGTCACCCTAGCCGGGTGGATCGGCGCCGGCCAAGAGGACATAGCCATTTCGGTGAAATGCGCAGGGCCGTCATGCATTTTGTTAAGGATGATCGCAAAAAGACCGGGGGCCGAGGGCCTTCGCTGCGTGCCGGATCGGGGCGGTTCGAAGCGGGTCTGTGTCGCGGTGAGACGGTGTCCGGGACAGGGTGGCGCCACCATTCGGGCGATCGTTCCGGTTCGGTACAAGGCCTTGTCGCTGCAAGAGGATTGCCATTAACGCGGGCTCGCGGATCGCGGGAATAAGCCATTCACCTTTCAGCGGGCTTTGCCTTGACCCGAGCCCTGAAACGGCAAAGACAATCACGACATTCGCAATGGGCCGCCGTGCCCCTGATCGAGAGCACCGTGCCCGCAACCGCCATCACGATTGTCAGCGAAGCCAGGAGCCGCAAGCGGCCGGGTTATGCCAAGCGCGATATCGGCGGCATCGGCATCGCCGTGATGGAGCGTGAGGCGGCGATCGCGGAGGTGGTCGATGCGGTGTCGACGGGAAGCCATATGAAGATGGCTTTCTGCAACGCCAACCTGGTGAACGTCGCCGCCGGCAACGCCGCCCTGCTGCGCAGCCTCTCGACCTTCCTCGTTCTGGCCGACGGCATCGGCGTCGATCTCGGCAGCTGGATCCTCTATGGCAAGGCCTTCCCGGCAAACCTCAACGGCACGGATTTCTTTCCCACCCTCTTCGCCCGCTCCGGGCGGCCGATGCGGGTCGCCCTGCTCGGTGGCCGGCCAGGCGTCGCGGATCGCGCGGTCGCCAACCTGACGAAGCGCTATCCTGCCCATCGTTTCAGCGTGGTCTCGCACGGCTATTTCACGGCCGAAGAGGAGCCTCTCCTTCTCGAGGGCCTGAAGGCCCAGCGCCCGGACCTGCTGCTGGTGGCGATGGGCAACCCGCTCCAGGAACGCTTCATCGCCGATAAGCTCGGCCCGCAGCATGGCTCGGTCGCGGCCGGCGTCGGGGCGCTGTTCGATTTCTTCGCCGACGAAGTGCCGCGTGCGCCCGAGTTGGTGCGCAAGGCGCGGCTCGAGTGGATCTTCCGTCTCTGGCTCGAACCGCGCCGTCTGTGGCGGCGCTATGTGCTCGGAAATCCCGCTTTCCTGATGCGCATGGCCCGGCAATATGCCATGGGCGGCCGACGCAGCGGGTGAGTTCCCTGACATTGAGAGCGACCTTTGCCCTGGCGACGCCGAGCTACAGGGGCGATATCGAGCGTTGCCGGCTGCTCTGCGCCAGCATCGATCGCTTCGTCAGCGGCCACGCCGTCCATTATCTTCTGGTCGAGGATCGTGATGTCCCGCTCTTCCGCGAGCTCGAAGGGCCACGCCGGCGCATCCTGCCGGAATCGCAATTGCTGCCGGGCTGGCTGAAATCACGGCCCGATCCGCTGAGCCTCGGCAGGCGCCGTCTCTGGACCGGAGTGCAGGCGCTGGCGCGCGGCATCCCGCCCTTGCGCGGCTGGCATGCCCAGCAGCTCAGGAAATTCGCGGTAGCGACGGCCTGCGAAGAGGATGTCATCCTCTTCGCCGATTCCGACATGCTGTTCCTGCGCCCCTTCGACCTGACCAGCCTATCGGATGACGGAGCCATCAGGCTCTATCGCAAGCCGGACGCCATCACGGCCGACATGGCGCGGCATATCCCGTGGTGCACGCATGCCTCGACCCTGCTCGGCCTCGACGCCCCGACCTTCCCGAGCCCCGACTACATCAACAACCTGGTGAGCTGGCGCCGCGACCATGTGCTGGCCCTGCTCGACCATGTCGAAAGTGTCAGCGGGCGCGACTGGGTCTCGGCCATTGCGCGCGAGCGGCAGTTCTCGGAATACATGATCTACGGCTATTTCGTCGAACGCGTGCTCGGGCTCGAGGCATCCGGCCACTGGCCGGATGCGCGCGAGCTCTGCAAGGTCTACTGGTTCAGCGAGGATGTCGCCGGCATGGAGGATCTCGCCTCCTTCGAGGAGGTGCTGGAGCCCTGGCAGGTCGCCGTCGGCATCCAGTCCTTCATCGGGCAGCCGCTCGACCGCATCCGCGCGCTGTTCGAGCGGCAGGCCTCAGCGTAACGGCCTGCGTCCCTGCGCCAGCAGCCTGTAGGTGAAGCCGGCCGAGGCGAGATAGACCACGCCGAAGACGAGGTTCATCCAGGCGGCCCAGCTTCCGGCCTCCGGGAAGCGTGTCATCACCAGCGAGATCAGCCCGGCCTTGATCGCCGTGAGCAGGCACAGGAGCGCGATGCGCGAGCCCGTGCGCTCGCGGGCATAGAGCAATTCGGCGTGATACTCGACGAGGTTGCGGAAGGCCGGGACCAGCAGCATCGGCGCGAACAGATAGGCCGCCTCCGAGACGTTGCGCCCGAGCAGGTTCGGGAAGGGCATCAGCGCGACGATGACGCAGACCAGCCCGCCGACCGAGACCAGCGCGATGCCGGCCTCATAGGCCGCAAGGCGCCTGAAGCGACCGATGCCGCGATCCTTCATGATCTTCTGGACGAGCATCTGGTTGAAGCTGCGCACCGGCATGGCGGTGAGGTCGATCACCCGGAGCGCGATGGCGTAGAGCCCGGCGGTACGTTCCCCGGCGAGCCCCAGCACCAGGAGCTTGTCGAGTTCGGACTGGACATAGAACACGATATCGGCCGCGCCGGCGAAGACGGCATCCGCCATCCGGCGCGGATAGAGGTTGCGCACGAAGCGCCAGCGCGTCCTCGGCAGGAAGGCGAGGAGCGCGATCAGCGCGCTCGCCATGGTGGCTCCGCAATAGGCGAAGGCCCAGATCTCCAGATTTGCCCGGCCGAAGGCGGCGAAGAGCAAGGCCGCCACTGTTCGCAGGCCCGAGCCGATGATGACGAGCAGCGCCGCCTGCCGGAAGCGCCTCAAGCCGTTATTGACGATGGCGACGACCTCGACGAGCCGCCAGCCCAGCACCTCCGCGACGATGATCACCGCGAAAGGCAGGAGCGCCAGGCGCTCCGCGAAGAGCAGCAGATAGGCGGCCCCGGCGACCGCGACGATCAGCGGCAACGACAGCGCGGACAGGCCGGCAAAGCCGGAGAGATAGGCGCCGAGCAACCGCGGCTTGACCGTGGCGACCCGGTAGAGCGGCGAGATGAAACCGAAGGCCAGCAGGCGCGACAGGATGAGCCCGGTCGAGGAGGCCGTGGCGAACAAACCAAATTCGCCGAGGGTCAACGTATTCGCAACGATGAGGAAGTAGACAAGGGAGATCACGAGCCGGCCGGCGGAGCCGCTCAGGATGGTGAGGTAGGCGAAGATGGTGGTGCGATCCGGTAGCATGACCCGTTTCCGCGGCGGCTGGCCCGGCGCGTGCCTTTGCGTTGCAGCATGACGCCCACCTCTTAGACCAGAGGCGTTGAACGACCCTAAACGACACGGAAGCGTCCCGATTGACCATACGGAAAGCCGAAACGGACCGAAATGAAGCGTCGCCGACGCGGCGCGGCGTGCTGCGCGGCGCGTCGGCTTGCCTGATGGCCGGCGCCATGACGGGGACCGGTGCCGCCGCCGTGCGGCCGATCCCGTTTGGCTCCGCCGCGGAGATCGGCGCCTTCCGCGGGGATGTGCGCTATCGCGACGCGCTGAAGCGCTATTGCGATGTCATCGTCCCCATGAACGACCTGAAATGGGAGGCGCTGCGGCATGACCAGCCGCGCTTCGATTTTTCGGGTGCCGACGAACTCGTCGCTTTCGCTCAGGCGAACAAGAAGGCGCTGCGCGGCCATACCCTGCTCTGGGGCGAAGCGCTGCCCAACTGGACCAGGGAGATGACGACGCGGGCTGAGGCCGAGCGCGAACTCGTCAACCACATCGAGGTCGTCGTCGACCGCTACAAGGGCAGGATCGCGACCTGGGACGTCGTCAACGAGGTCATCAAATACGATCCCACGGATGGCGGACCCTGGCGCGACACCATCTGGCAGCGCCTGCTCGGGCCGGAGCATGTCGATATCGCCTTCCGCACGGCGGCGCGGATCGATCCCAAGGCCAGGCTCGTGCTCAACGATTTCCATCTGGAGGAGCCGGTCCCCGGTGCCGCCGCGCGCCGCAAGGTCGTGCTCGATATCTGCCGGCGCCTGAAAGACAAGGGCATTCCGATCCATGGTGTCGGCATGCAGGCCCATCTCTATGCCGACAAGGGCATCGACGTGGACGGCGTGCAGCGCTTCATGCGCGATCTCGATGAGCTCGGCCTCGATGTCGAGATCACCGAGCTCGACGTCATCGACTGGAAGCTGCCGGCCGATGCCGCCCAACGCGACAAGACCGCCGCAGCCCTGGTCTCGACCTTCCTCGAGGCCGTCGTCTCGGTCAAACGACCGAAGGCGATCGTCACCTGGGGACTGACCGACCGCTATTCCTGGGTCCACGAAACCTTCCCGCGCAAGGACAGCGCCCGTGCCCGGCCCCTGCCGCTTGATGCCGATTACCGGCCCAAGCCGATGATGGCCGTGCTCGAACGCTACCGGCGTGGAGTCGCGTGATGCAGAACAGTGAAGCGTAGCGTCATGTTCACCACCGGGCCCGCCACGAGCGAAGCGCAGGACAAGCCGAACCGCCCGGAGCGGCCGGCCGCGGCCCTGCCTGTCCAGCTTGCGCGGCTGGCCGATCCCCTCTGGATCCTCGGGGCGCTCTGGGCGCGGCGCTGGCTGATCGTGCTCATGGCTGTGCTCGGCCTGGCCTTGGCGATCCTCGCCGGCCTGCTGATGACGCCGAAATACGTCTCGACCGCGCAGCTTTTCATCGATCCGCGCGACCTGCGCGTGCTCCAGAACGACGTCTCCCCCAACAATGTCGGCAGCGACCCGACCTCGATCACCGGCTATCTCGAAAGCCAGGCGCGCGTGATCGCCTCCGACAGCATCAAGTCGCGGGTCGTCGAGCGTCTCGACCTTGATCGCGATCCGGATTTCGGTGGCCCTTCGAGTAGCTTCCTCTCCCGTCTGCTGGGGACCGGTACCGGTCCCTCGCCCAAGGCGACGCTCTACGCACTCGCGGCGCTCGACCGCACGGTCGCGGTGCGCCGCGGCGAACGCACCTTCGTCATCGACATCTCGGCGACGGCGCAGGATCCGGACAAGGCCGCCAAGATCGCGAATGCGCTGGCCGAGGCCTATCTCGAGGACCAGGCCGCGGTGCGCGCCGAAGCCGCGCAGAAGGCGACGGCCGCGCTGACCAGCCGACTCGAGGAACTGCGCAACCGCCTGCGCATCGCTGAGGAAAAGGCCGAGAAATACAAGGAAGCCAACAATATCGTCGGCGTCGGCGACCGTTCGCTCGGCGAGCAGCAGCTGTCGCTCAACAGCGCGCAGCTCGTCGCGGCTCGCACCCGTGCGACCGAAGCCAAGGCGAAATACGACCAGATCGCCGGTACGCGCGCCTCCAGCATCGAGGCCGGGGCCATTCCGGAAGCGGTCGCCTCCAACACGATGACCGCCTTGCGCGCCCAGCTCGGCGCGGCGCTGGCCCGCGAGGCCGATCTCGTCTCCTCCCTCGGTGCGCGGCATCCGGCGCTGACCTCGGCGCAGTCGCAGGTGCGCGACGCCAGGCGCCAGATCAGTGAGGAACTCGCCCGTATCGGGCGCGCCGCCAAGGTCGAGCATGACCGTGCGGTCGAGGCCGAGCGTCAGCTCGCCCGTCGCGTCGAGCAGCTCACGGCGGGGCAATACGCCGCTGGCCGGGCCTCCGTGCAATTGCGCGAGCTCGAGCGCGAGGTCGAATCTTCCCGTGCCATCTATGACGCCTTCCTGAGGCGCGCCCGCGAGACCGGCGAGCTCGGCGGCATCGACACCACCAATGCCCGCATCATCAGCCCGGCCATGCCCCCGCTGGAGAAGAGCGGCATGAGCCGCCGGACGCTGGCATTGCTGGGGGCCTTTGGTGGCGGTGGGGCGGGCGTCCTTCTGGCGCTGGGACTTGCCGTCTTCGCCGTGCCGCGCCCGCCGGAGCCCCCGCCGGCTCCGAAGCGCGAACCGTTCTGGCGCCGTGCCCCGCGCCCGGTTGCGCCCGAGCCGGTCGAGACCGAGAGCCCAGCTCCAGCTTCCGCGCCGGCCGTTGCGGTCACACCGCCACCCCCCAAACCGGTGGCGTCAGCTCCCGCGCCCACCGAGCCGCCACCGCAGCAGCAGCCCGCTCAAACGAGCGCAAGACCGGCGAACTGGCGGCGCCTGATGGCGATCCCGGGCGGCTCCGCGAAGCGCGCTGGAAACGCTCCCGAGGCCGCGCCCGTTTCCGAGAGCACCTCCGAACCTGTATCCGAACCGGCGCCCCTGCCGATGCTCGGCACCATCCCGCAGGTGCGCAACCGCCGCTGGCGGCGTGACGTGGCCGAGGCGCGCTCGGTCTTCCAGGGCCAGAGCCATCTCGTCGATGTCATAGACAAGCCGCAGTCAGGTTTCGCTGCCGCCATTGCTGCGACCCGTCGCGAGCTGGCCGGGGCCGCAGGCGGCGAGCATCGCCGCCGCATCCTGGTCGTCGGCCTGGAGCCGCAGGTGGGCGCGACGACGCTCGCCCTCAATCTGGCGCTCGATGCCGCCCGGTCCGGCCTGCCGGCGCTGCTGGTCGATGCCGCGGGCGGTGCCCATGGCCTCACCCCGGTCTTCGCGGCGGACGCATTGATCGGGCTTGGCGATGTCATGTCCGGCCAGGTGGCACTGGGTCGCGCGATCATGAAGGACGAGGGCACCGGCCTGACCTTCATGCCCTATGCGGGGGCGGTCCCATCGGCCGGCGCGGGCTCGCTGCGGACGGGTGCCTTCGCGGCGACGCATCGCTTCGGGCCGATCATCGTGGATGGCGGCCATCTGGCGGCGGACAGCCTGATCGGGCGCTTCGCCGAGGTGGTGGACGATATCGTGCTGGTCGCGCGCGACGGCAAATCTGCCCAGGCCGGCGCCGAACGCCTGAAGGCGCAGCTCGGAACGCATGCGGGCAAGCTGCGCGGCGTCGTGATCAACGTGGTGTGAGCGTCACGACCGGGCCCTGCGCCGGTCAGTTTTTCTCGGGCTTGCGATATTGCTCGTTGGCGACGCCGAATTCGGACATCAATCGGCCGATCGCGACCTGGGCGTGGTAGAGCCCGATCACCCCGGAGCGCGTGCGGAGGCCCAGAGCAAGCCCGCGCGGGACCGACGCGGCCAGCAGGGCCAGCGATTTCGCCAGCACCCGAAGCCTTCCGGCGGTTCCAGGATTTTGCCGCCGTTCGATCGCGGCCGAGATCGCGCCGTTGCGCAGGCCGCGTGCGTTGATCCAGCTGAATTCGCTGCGCCGTTCCGGCATGGTCTCGCGCTGCGCGGCCTCCTGCACCCACCAGAAGCGGAAGCCGGCGGCCTTGGCGCGGGTGAAGAAATCCGTGTCGCCGCCGCCGGTGAAGTCGAAGCTCTCGTCGAGGAAAGGGAAACCGAGCCGGTCGAGCACGCCGCGCCGGATCAGGTAATTGGCGCTGGAATAGAGCATCGGCACCGGCCCGGAGACGCTGTAATGCGAACGGAATACCGGATGCGCCGAGAGCCAGGTACGCGACGCATCGGCAAAGGCGGCTGTCACCGAACCGCCGAACAGCTCGGCAGGCGCCGTGCGGGCCGCCGTGACGAAGGCATCGAGCCATCCGGGCTCGGCTTCCTCGTCGTCGTCGATGCCGAGAACCTGTTCCAGCGCGGGAAAGCGCGTCAATGCGCAGCGCCAGGCCGCGTTATAGGCCTTGCAGTTGCCCTGGCGCGGCTCGACGATGACGAAGCCCTTGAACAGTCCAGCGGCAAGCAACGCGCTGGCGCGGGCGGCTCCGGCCCGCTCGACGCCTTCGTTCTCGACGACGATCACCGCGAAATCATGCCCGCCTTTCTGGCCGGCGAGCGAGCGCAAGGTCGCCTCCAGCATCTCCGGGCGCCGGAAGGTCGGGACGCAGACGACGCTCCTAACCCCGGCCAGCGCCTCGGGCGCCGAGCATGCCACCACCTCGAAGCTTTCGGGCGTGCCGAAAACCGGCCCGGCGGAGCGGTCTCGCTCGCCTCTCGTCATGCTTTCGTTTGTCTGGCTGGCCATGGTCATCGACCTGCAAACTAGGCTGCGGCAACTTAAGGTTCGGTGTCCGCCTCTCTCGAAAGAGCGGCGGATCCCTGCAACTCCCGTTGATCATAGCCGGCGGCATGGCTTGACCTGCCCGGCCAATGGGAGGAGTGGAATGACCTCCTGCCGACGAGCTCTTTCGCCTTGCGCCTCGCTTTCCTGACTTCGCTCATCCCCGTCGCCCGGCCGGATACCGGCTTCGAGATCGCCAATGCGGCGATCCTTTCGGCATTGCGCGAGGCCGGGCACACGGTCACCGCGATCGGCTTCCTCCGTCCCGGCGAGATCCCGGCGGAGCCGGAGCAGGCGATCGTGGTCACCGAGGCCGATATCGAGAACGCGGTGGTTCCGGCCGTGCAGAAGCTGCGCTGGCTCGTCGACGCTGTGCGGCTCGGGCTGCCGGTGGCCTGCGCGAAACTCAGGCTCGCCGGAGCGGGCCGCCTCGTCGAGGCCGTCCGGGCGCAGGGACCCTTCGATGCGCTGGTCCTGAATTCGGTCATGCTGCCCGGTGCCTTTCCCGAGCTGCTGCGGATCGCGCCCTGCATCCTGGTCGAACATAATATCGAGCATGTCTCGGCCCGGCAGAATGCCGAGCATGCCGGAAATCCGCTGTTGCGCCGGCTCTACGGGCGCGAGGCGCGATTGCTCGAGGGGCTGGAGCGGCGGCTCTGGGACGAGGCGCGCTTCATCTGGACGCTGGCCGAGGAGGATCGACGGGCGCTCGGCCCCGCCCATCAGGCGAAGTCCTGTGCCCTGCCGCTGGTGTCCGGGAGCGCGGCCGCAGCCCCGCCGGATGATCTCGGCGAGGCCCCGGTCTTCGATATCGGCCTGATCGGCACCTGGACCTGGGGCCCCAATCTGATCGGGCTCGACTGGTTCCTGCGCGAGGTCTGTCCGCTGCTCCCGGAGGGAATCCGCGTTGCGGTTGCCGGGCGCGTCCCGCCCGAGCTGCGTGCGCCGCCGAATGTGACACTGGTCGGCCGCGTGCCCTCGGCCGAAGGCTTCCTGCGCTCCTGCCGGCTCGTCGCGCTATCGAGCCGGGCCGGAACCGGCGTGCAGCTCAAGACGATCGAGGCGATGCAGCTCGGCCTGCCGGCCGTCGCCACGACCCTGTCCTGCCGCGGTTTCACGGACATGCCTGCCAATTTCACCCTCGCCGATACGGCCGAGGATTTCGCCCGGGCGCTGACGGAGCGCGTCGCGGCGATCCGCTCAGGGGATCGGCAGCGCATCGACGGCGCGGCCTTCATGGCGAGCCAGCGCAAGGCGCTGGCGGATGGCCTCGCACGGGGGCTTGCCGCCGCCAGGGGCTGAGAACGGCTATTCCGCCGCGGCCTTGCCGGCGCGGCGGCCGATCAGGCCGAAGATCGGCCCGGCCGAGACCATCACCAGGAAAACGCGGATGATGTGGTGGGCCGCCACGAAGGCGACCTCGGTATGGAGCGCCAGCGCGATCAGGCTCATCTCGGCGAGGCCGCCGGGCGAATAGGCCAGGATCAGCGGGATATGGCCGTGCACGGAGACCAGCGCGACGAGCCAGGCGAAGCCCAGTGTCAGGGCCAGCAGGATCGCGGTCGAGCCGACCGAGAGCAGGAGCACGCGCAGGATGATGCGCGGCGGCGTGCCGACGAAGCGGCAGCCGATCGTCACGCCGAGCACGAGCTGCGCTGCATTGACGATTTCCGACGGCGGCATTGCGGCGCTCAGACCGGCGACATGCACGATCGCGCTGACCAGCATCGGGCCGAGCAGATATTTCGCCGGCATCCTGAGCCAGTGCCCGACGATCACGCCGACGATGCCGCAGCCGATCAGCCAGAGCTCGGAGCTGATGGGTGTCTGCGCCAGCGACGGGCCGGCGACGCGCCCACCGCTCAGCGTGACCCCGCCGATCCACTGCACGATGAAGGGCAGCGTCATCACCACCAGCAGGATACGAGCCGAGTGGATCAAGGCGATGATGCGGGCATCGCCACCTTTCTCCTCGCCGACGGTGACCATCTCGATCAGCCCGCCCGGCATGCCCGAGAAGAAGGCGGTGACGGGATCGAACCCGGCGACGCGGCGGAAATAGCTGACGCAGCACAGCCCGCAGGCGACCATGAACAGCACGAGCCCGGCCAGCGTCGGCAGCCAGTTCGGCAGTTGCGCGATCACCTCGGGCTTGAACGAGGCGCCGAGCATCACGCCGATCACCGCCGTCATCGGCGGACGGATCACGGACGGCGCAGCCACAGGCAGGCTGATCAGGGCCGCGAAGGTGCAGAACACCATCGAGCCCAGCATCCAGGGCAGGGGTAATTTGGCCTGCACGAAGAGCCAGCCGCCGAGCCCGCCGAGCGCGAGCGCGAGCGCAAAGCGGCGATAGGGGAAGCGGCTGGGAGCCAGAGCCTTGATCCCGCCCAGGAAATCGTCGAGCAGGGCCTTCATCGGCCTGGTCCGTCGCGCCGGCTCAGCCGGTCGGTTGCCATGGCCCGAAAGCGGGAAGAGGGGCGGTCTCGAAGCGTCAAGCGGCAGGTCCCTTTCGGGTTCCTCCTAGAGACTGTTCGCGCCGTTGCACAGCCCGCGCCGGGTATGTCGCCCCTGCGCGTCGCGCGGCCGGGACAACGCGGCCATGTCGCATTGTCATTGGCCGAATTGCCGCGTTTCCTCAATGATTTGC
Organism: Allobosea sp. TBD101; assembly: GCF_059817965.1. Classification (NCBI taxonomy): domain Bacteria; kingdom Pseudomonadati; phylum Pseudomonadota; class Alphaproteobacteria; order Hyphomicrobiales; family Alloboseaceae; genus Allobosea; species Allobosea sp. TBD101. The sequence goes on along the minus strand of NZ_CM187543.1, from coordinate 230,239 downwards.
GGCAGGGATGAAATGCCGGGCCGGTCATCGGCCGCCGACCACTGGTTGAGGGTGATGAGCGAGGAGCGGCAGTCCGGCCGGCAGGGTCGGCCGGGGTTCGAGGGCAATGCCCCCTGGCACGAGCCAGCCGCTTCCGCGCCTCCCGAGCCGGGTGTTTCTCGTCCTGCCCCGATCGTCGAGCCTGAACCGCCCGTTGGTGCGAAAGCAGGCGGGGTGGGCTGGTTCGAAAGCCGCAGGCAGCGTCTGCGCTATTGGTGGCGCGGCGCGAGCCCCAATCTGCGCGGCTCGGTCCTCATGTTCGCGGCGATGCTGGTTTATGCGGTAATGGTCGCCGGCATCAAGCATGTCGGGCAGGGCATTCCGCTCGTGCAGATCCTGCTGATCCGGCAGGTGATCATGACCGCGATCCTGCTGCTCTTCGCGGCCGGCAGCCTGCGGCGGGCGTTGCATACCGACAGGCTCGGCCTGCAGATCTTCCGCAGCGTGGTCACGTTGCTTTCGATGCTCTGCGGCTTCACGGCGGTGATCAAGATCCCGCTTGCCCAGGCGACCGCGATCGGCTTCAGCCAGGTGCTGTTCGTCACCATCGCGGCGGTGCTCTTCCTCAAGGAGGTTGTCGACGGCCGGCGCTGGGCTGCGACCGTGATCGGCTTCATCGGCGTGCTGATCATGCTGCGCCCGAGCTCGGAGGGGCTGGATATCTATGCCCTGCTCGCGGTCGCCGGCGCGATATGCGGCGCCGCCATCACGGTCAGCGTGCGCAAGCTCGCCGCGAGCGAGCGCACCGATACGATCCTGCTCTATCAGGGCATCGTGCTGATCGTGCTCCTGTCCGTGCCGACCTTTCTCTGGTGGCAGCCGCCGACGCCCAATCAATGGTTCTGGCTGATCACGCTCAGCCTGTTCGGTACCGCCGGGCAATGGCTGATCACCCGCGCCTATCAGGTCGGCGAGGCGGCGGCGCTGGCGCCGCTCGATTTCAGCCGCCTGCTGCTGGCGAGCTTTACCGGCTTCGTCTTCTTCGCCGAGATTCCGGAGCTCACCACCTGGCTCGGCGCGGCCGTCGTCATCGGCGCGACGCTCTACACGATCCGCAAGAACGCCCGCAGGGTCGCGCCGCCGCCAGCCCCGGTCTGAGCGGCCGGGATTGCGCCGGCCCCGTCCCGGGCGCTATGAATCGGCGCACGCCTCTCCCGCGTGCGGCCGCCCGGCTTCGCCCCGCGCGGCACGACATCCAGAGGCCGGATCATGCGCATCGAAAACGACCCGAAGCTCGACTTCCGCGACGTGCTGATTCGTCCGAAGCGCTCGACGCTGGGCAGCCGCGCCGAGGTCGATGTCGAGCGCAGCTTCCACTTCGCCCATACCGGCAAGGAGTGGAAGGGCTTCCCGCTGATCGCCGCCAACATGGACGTGGTCGGCACCATGGCGATGGCCGGGGCGCTCTTGAAGCACGGCGCCATGGTCGCCCTGCACAAGCATTACAGCGCCGCGCAACTGATCGCCTTCTTCCGCGAGCCCGGCTCCGCCAATGCCTTCTATTCGCTGGGCACGACCGATTCCGACCATGACAAGCTGAAGGCCGTCCACGCCCAGTCGCCGATCACCAAGATCTGTCTCGACGTCGCCAACGGCTATACCGAGAAATTCGTCGACACGGTCAAGGCGACGCGCGCCGCCTTCCCGGACGCGGCGATCATGGCCGGCAATGTCGTGACCGGCGACATGACCGAGGCGCTGATCCTCGCCGGCGCCGATATCGTCAAGGTCGGCATCGGGCCGGGCTCGGTCTGCACCACCCGTAAGATGACCGGCGTCGGCTATCCGCAGCTCTCCGCCATCATCGAATGCTCGGATGCGGCCCATGGCCTGAAGGGTCTCGTCTGCGGCGATGGCGGTCTGACCGTGCCGGGCGATGTCGCCAAGGCCTATGGCGGCGGCTCCGATTTCGTGATGATGGGCGGCATGCTCGCCGGCCATGACGAGTGCGAGGGCGAGATCCGCTACGAGGAGCGCGACGGCGAGAAGGTGCCGGTGGCGATGACCTTCTACGGCATGTCCTCGGATACGGCGATGAACAAGTATTCCGGCGGCGTCGCCAAATACCGGGCCTCCGAGGGCAAGACCGTGGAGGTGCCCTATCGCGGCCCGGTCGAGGGCACGATGCAGGAATTGATGGGCGGCGTGCGCTCGGCCATGACCTATATCGGCGCGGTCCGCCTGAAGGAGATGTCGAAGCGCACCACTTTCATCATGGTCGGCAGCCAGCTCAACACCATCTTCGGCAACTGACGCGGATTGGCATTTCCGCCGCTACCGCTTTCCTTGCGCCTGTTGCATAGTCGCCCTGCAACATAGAGAGCCGCCCGACGGCTTCGGGGAGACGGATATGACGATCAGGATCTTGGGTGCGGCGGTCATGCTCGCCGCGGGAGCTTCGGTGGCGCAGGCGCAGCAGCTCGCGCCGAGCCCGACGCTGGACGCCATCAAGGCGCGCGGCAATCTCGAATGCGGCGTGCATCTCGGTCTGCCCGGCTTCTCCTTCGCCAATGACAAGGGCGAATGGAGCGGGCTCGACGTCGATTACTGCAAGGCGCTCGCCGCCGCCGTGCTCGGCGATGCCAACAAGGTCAAGTACACGCCGACCTCGGTGCAGCAGCGCTGGCCGATCCTGCAATCGGGCCAGGTCGACGTGCTCTCGCGCAACTCGACCATCACCTTCTCGCGCAACGCGACGCTCGGCCTCAATTTCCAGGGCATCAATTTCTACGAGGGCCAGACCTTCATCGTCCGCAAGTCGGCCAATGCCAAGACGGCGGCCGATCTCGACGGCGCCTCGGTCTGCGTCGCCGCCGGCTCGACCGAGGAGAAGAACGCCGCCGACTGGTTCCGCGAGCGCAACCTCAAGACCACCATCACCAATTTCCAGAAGAACGACGACGCCATCGCCGCTTATGACGCCGGCCGCTGCGACGCCTATACCGCCGGCGTCGGCGCGCTTGCCGGCCAGCGCGCCAAGCTCAAGACCCCCGAGGATCACGTCATCCTGACCCAGCCGATCTCGAACGATCCGCAGGGCCCGGTGACGCGCTGGGGCGACGAGCGCTGGCAGCTCGTCGTGCGCTGGGTGCTGAACGGCATGATCGCCGCCGAGGCGCTCGGCGTCACCTCCAAGAACGTCGACGACATGAAGGCGAACTCCAAGAACTCGGAAGTGCGTCGCCTGCTCGGTGCCGAGGGTGGCTTCGGCGCGATGATGGGGCTCTCGAACGACTGGATGTACAACGCCATCAAGCAGGTCGGGAACTACGGCGAGAGCTTCGAGCGCACCGTCGGCATGGGTTCGAACCTGAAGATGGAGCGCGGCCAGAACCAGCTCTGGATCAAGGGCGGCCTGCTCTTCACTCCGCCCTTCCAGTGAGAGCGGACGCCTAGCGACCCCGCCAGCGCGTCATCCCGGACAAGCCGCGTGAGCGGCGCCGATCCGGGATCCATGCCTGAACCGTTCCGGCATGGATCCCGGGTCTCCACTTCGTTCCATCCGGGATGACCGCGCGTTTCCGACGCAAGTTGCGAAGGCCTCGCGGCATGAATGTCCTGTCCCTCCTCAACGACAAGCGCGTCCGCGACTGGTTCTACCAGATCGCCCTGATCCTGCTGCTCGTCGGCCTCACCGTGTTCTTCGTGCGCAACGCCTCGGAGAACATGGTCAAGGCCGGCATCGCCTCGGGCTTCGACTTCCTCTGGCGGACCTCGGGCATCGAGGTGCCCTTCGTCCTGACCGGCTATACCCAGTCGGACGATATCTTCGCCCTGTTCTGGGTCGGCGTCGCCAACACCATGCTGGTCACGGTGATCGCCATCGTGCTGGCGACGCTGCTTGGCTTCGCGCTCGGCATTGCCAGGCTGTCCTCGCACTGGCTGCTCTCGACCATTGCCGGCGCCTATATCGAGTTCGTCCGCAACATCCCGCTGCTGTTCTTCGTGCTGTTCTGGTATTTCGGCGTCATCGCCGCCCTGCCGCAGCCGCGCCAGAGCATCGGCCTGTTCGGCGTCGCCTTCCTCAACAATCGCGGGCTCACCATCCCGCTGCCGGATGCGCCCGGCAATTTCCGCTGGGCGGCGCTGGCGGTGCTCGCCTCCTGGCTCTGCTACTGGCTGGCCAGCGTCTGGGCGCGCAAGCGCAAGGAGCGCACCGGGCAGGATGCGCCGTTGCTCGCCATCGGCATCGGCCTGATCGTGGTCGTCCCGGCGCTCGCCATCGCCTGGGCCAGTCTCGCCACGCGCTGGGACATTCCGGTGCTGCGCGGCTTCAACTATCGCGGCGGCTTCGTCGTCATCCCTGAATTCGTCGCGCTGCTCGCCGCGCTCGTCACCTATACCGCCGGCTTCATCGCCGAGATCGTGCGCGGCGGCATCGAATCCGTGGCGAAGGGCCAGAGCGAGGCCGCCTCGGCGCTGGGCCTCCGCCCCGGCCGCATCCTCAGCCTCGTGGTCATTCCGCAGGCGTTGAGGGTGATGACCCCGCCGCTGACCAACCAGTATCTCAACGTGCTCAAGAACTCGTCCTTTGGCGCGGCCATCGCCTATCCCGACGTGGTCAGCCTGTTCATGGGCTCGGCGCTCAACAATACCGGCCAGGCGATCGAGATCATCGCCATGACGCTGGCGGTCTACCTCGTCATCGGGCTCACCGTTTCGGCCCTGATGAACTGGTACAACGCCCGCATCGCCCTGGTGACGCGATGACCCGCGCCTCCTCCCTCTCGATCTGGCGCGAGCGCCTGTTCGGCACGCCCTTCACCGGCTTCACCAGCGTGGTGCTGATCGTCCTTATGGCTTGGATCGCCATCCCGCTGATCCGCTGGGCCGTGATCGACGCGACCTGGATTGGCTCGACGCGGGCCGACTGCGCGCCCGGTGGCGCCTGCTGGGTCTTCATCCGCGCCCGTTTCGGCCAGTTCATGTACGGGCTTTATCCCGTCGACCAGCGCTGGCGCGTCGATATCGCCGGGCTTCTCGTCCTGGCGAGCGTGCTGGCGGTCGTCTTCGCGCCACAGCGCCTCCGCCTGAAGCTCGCGCTGGCGCTGCTGGTCATCCTGCCGCCGCTCGGCATCTGGCTGCTCTCCGGCGGCTTCGGCCTGCGCCATGTCGAGACGCGCGAATGGGGCGGGCTGATGCTCACCCTGTTCATCTCGATCTATTCGAGCCTGATCGCGATACCGCTCGGCATTATCTTCGCGCTCGGCCGACAGTCGGAACTCAGGATCATCCGCCTGATCAGCGTGATCTTCATCGAGTTCTGGCGCGGCGTGCCGATCATCGCGGTGATCTTCCTCGCCTCGCTCCTGCTGCCCCTGATCCTGCCCGGCGGCATCGGCATCGACCGGCTGGCGCGCGCCGTCATCGGGCTCGGCTTCGTCATCGCCGCCTATATGGCCGAAGCGGTGCGCGGCGGCCTGCAGGCCCTGCCCAAGGGCCAGCGCGAGGCGGCGACGGCGCTCGGCCTCAACTACTGGAAGGCGACGGGGCTGATCGTCCTGCCGCAGGCCCTGCGCATCTCGCTGCCGGCGATGACCAACGAGTTCATCGCGCTGATCAAGAACACGACGCTGGTGCTGGTCGTCTCGATCCTCGACCTGCTCGGCATCGCGCAGGCTTCGCTGGCCGATCCCAACTGGGTCGGCATGAACATGGAGGCCTATGCCTTCTCGGGCGCGATCTACTGGCTGATCTGCTTCGCGCTCTCGCGCTGGAGCCGCTCGCTGGAGAAGAAGCGGAGGTTGTGACGGAGCGGGACACCTCTCAAAAGAGCGCTGTCATCCCGGGCGACCAAAGGGAGACCCGGGATCCATTCCGGAGCGCTTCCGGCAAAGGTTCCGGAATGGATCCCGGATCAGCGCCGCTTCGCGGCTTGTCCGGGATGACGGCGGTGAAAGGGGCAACAAAAAACCGGCCTTTCGGCCGGTTTTCTTCATTCGCTGCTCCGAAGCCGATCAGGCCCGGACCTTGCTCCGGTCGCGCCGGCGATCTGCGGCGGGCTGGTAGGCGATGCGGGCATGGTGGCTGCAATAGGGCAGGCCGGTCTGCGAGCGGGCGCCGCAGAAGCGGAATTCCGGGGTTGTCGGGTCGCCCATCGGCCAGCGGCACATGTACTCGCGCAGGTCCATGATGGTGACGCGCTCGGAGAACGGGATCACCACGTCCTCGGACGGCAGCGGCACGGCTTCCACCTCGATCTCCGCCTCGGGGGCGAAGGCCGGCGCCAGCGCATGGGCGCCGCGCGTCGGGGCAGGCGCCGCCATCGGGTGGCTCGGCGTGCGGGCCGGTGCCTTGCGCGGGGCGCTGTTGCGTGGCGCGGCGGGCTGTGCCGCGCTCTTGGCCCGGCCCGAGAGGCCGAGGCGGTGGACCTTTCCGATCACCGCATTGCGCGTGACATTTCCCAGCTCGGCGGCGATCTGGCTGGCGCTCAGCCCGTCGCTCCAGAGCTTCTTGAGCTGCTCGACGCGCTCGTCCGTCCATGCTCCGGCTTCGTTCATCCGCATCACCTGTCTTGTCCGGCCGGCCCCTCGCGGGTCCTGCCTTTAAGGGCGCTTCGTGACGGAATCCGGGACCGGCGGCGCTGTCGCAAGGACAAGGCCGTTACTGCCGCAACAGACGGTACAGGAGGCGCCGCACGAAATGTCGTATCTGACGAAGCCGACCATACAAGCTGCGGTGACTCGCGAACAAGAGTCGGCGAATCCGATTTGGGCTTTTCCCCAGACGATTCGCCATCGGGCGGTCAAGCGAATCCTTTCGGCAACACTGTCCCTGCGGCATTGAATTGACAGTCGCGGCCGCCTTAAGCATATTTATCCACAAGGTGACGCCGCCCCCGATCGGGCGGCGCTTATGTTTGGCGGATCAAGGTTCCGACGATGCGGATGACGGCGCGACGAGAGATCGGGAGCTGGGTGCGACGATAACGTCGTCACCGGGTCTTATCGTGGCTGCATGCCTGCAGCATCCATCCCGGATCGTCGTTCTCCGTTCAGCGCCAATCCGTTTCTCACCCCGTCCCCTTCGCGAGGATCTTCGTCTCATGGCTCCCGCCCCTGCTTCCGCCAGCCAGTCCGTGCTTGTTCCGACCTATGCCCGTGCCCCCGTCGCTTTCGAGCGCGGTGAAGGTCCCTGGGCGATCACGGCCGACGGCACCCGCTATCTCGATTTCGGCGCCGGCATCGCGGTCAACGCGCTCGGCCACGCCCATCCGCACCTCGTCAAGACGCTGACCGAGCAGGCCGGCAAGATCTGGCACACCTCGAACCTCTATGGCGCGCCGGATGGCGAGCGGCTGGCTCGCCGCCTCTGCGAGGCGACCTTCGCCGAGCGCGTCTTCTTCACCAATTCCGGCGCCGAGGCGAACGAGTGCGCCATCAAGATGGCGCGGAAATACCATGCCGCGAAGGGCCATCCCGAGCGCTACCGCATCATCACCTTTGAAGGCGCCTTCCACGGCCGGACGCTGGCGACCATCGCCGCTGGCGGCCAGCAGAAATACATCGACGGCTTCGGTCCCAAGGTCGACGGCTTCGACCAGGTGCCCTTCGACGACGAGAAGGCGCTGCGCGCCGCGATCACGCCCGAGACGGCCGCGCTGATGATCGAGCCGATCCAGGGCGAGGGCGGCCTGCGTTCGGTGCCGGCCCGCTTCCTCAAGCTGCTGCGCGAGCTCTGCGACGAGCAGGGCCTGATGCTGATCTTCGACGAGATCCAGACCGGCGTCGGCCGCACCGGCAAGTTCTTCGCGCATGAGATGTATGGCGTTGCGCCCGACATCATGTCGATCGCCAAGGGTATCGGCGGCGGCTTCCCGATGGGCGCCTGCCTCGCGACCGAGGAGGCCGCCTCCGGCATGACGCTCGGCACCCATGGCACGACCTTCGGCGGCAATCCGCTCGCGATGGCTGTCGGCAATGCCGTGCTCGACGTGGTGCTGGCGCCCGGCTTCATCGAGAATGTCGGCCAGATCGCTCTTCGCCTGAAGCAGTCGCTGGCAGAGCTCAAGGACAAGTACCCGGACGTCATCGCCGAGATCCGCGGCGAGGGCCTGATGCTCGGCCTGAAGCTGCACACGCTGAACACCGAGTTCGTCAACGAAGCCCGCGCCCATGGCCTGCTCGTCGTCGGCGCCGGCGACAATGTCGTGCGCCTGCTGCCGCCGCTGATCATCACCGAGGCCGATGTCGCGGAAGCCGTGTCGCGTCTCGACAAGACGGCGGGCGCGATCGAAGCCGCGCTGAAGCGGCCGGCCGCCGAATAAGTTCGCCCCAGACCCCACACCAGCGAAGCGAAGGAAGCGCCCGTGACGCGCCATTTCCTCGATCTCTCCGATTTCTCCGGCAGCGAGCTGCGTGCGATCCTGCGCACCGGCGAGGAGATCAAGTCGCGACGCCGTACCCCCGCAGCCGTTGGTGACCGCCTGCTCGAAGGCAAGGTCGTCGCGACCATCTTCGAGCAGCCGAGCCTGCGTACCCGCGTCTCCTTCGATGTCGGCATCCGCGAGCTCGGCGGTTCGCCGATGATGGTCGCCGGCCATGAGATCGAACTCGGCGAGCGCGAGACCATCGCGGATACCGCCCGCGTGCTCTCGCGTTATGTCGACGCGATCATGATCCGCATCCTCGACCACGATTCGCTGGTCGAGATGGCGAAATACGCCACCGTCCCGGTGATCAACGGCCTGACCAAGCGCCAGCATCCCTGCCAGGTCATGGCCGACGTCATGACCTTCGAGCAGCGCAAGGGCGCGATCGAGGGCAAGCGCATCGCCTGGACCGGCGACACCAACAACGTGCTGACCTCCTGGGTCCACGCCGCCGGCCGGCTCGATTTCGAGTTGTCCGTCGCGACGCCCGAAGAGCTGGCGCCGCCGCCGGCCCTGATCGCCTGGGCCAAGAAGCAGGGCGCCAAGATCAAGCTGACTCATCGTCCTGAGGAAGCGGTCGAGGGCGCCGATTGCGTCATCACCGATTGCTGGGTCTCGATGGGCGACGACGACGAGGGCACCCGCCACAACCTGCTGCGGCCCTACCAGGTCGACGACCGGCTGATGCAGCGCGCCGAGAAGGACGCGATCTTCATGCACTGCCTGCCGGCCTCGCGCGGCGAGGAGGTCACGGACGCGATCATGGACGGCCCGCAATCGGCTGTCTTCGACGAGGCCGAGAACCGCCTCCACGCGCAGAAGGGCATCCTGGCCTGGTGCTTCGGCGGAGTGGCGGCTTGATGGCCGTGGACGACACCATGGACACCGTCGGGCTCGACGATCGGGTCATCCCCTTCGCCGTGCCCGATCTCGATGTGCGCGGCCGCGTCGTTCGGCTGGGCGCATCGATCGATACGATCCTCGACCGCCATGGCTATCCCGAGCCCGTCTCGCGCGTGCTCGGCGAAGCCGCTGCGCTCACCGTCCTGCTCGGCACGGCGCTCAAGTTCGAGGGCCGCTTCCAGCTCCAGACCAAGAGCGATGGCGCCATCCCGATGATGGTCGTCGATTTCAACGCGCCCGATAATTTCCGCGCCGTCGCCCATATCGACGAGGCCAAGCTCGTCGAGGCGATCGCGCTCGGCAAGGTCTCGACAGGCGAATTACTGGGCGAGGGCCATCTTGCCATGACCGTCGACCAGGGCACGGCCACCACGCGCTACCAGGGCATCGTCGCGCTGAAGGGCCAGAGCCTTGAGGAAGCCGCCCACCAGTATTTCCGCCAGTCCGAGCAGATCCCGACGCGGGTCCGCCTCGGCGTCGGCACGGTCACGACGGGTGGACGCCCGCAATGGCGCGCCGGTGGCATCCTCGTGCAGTTCATGCCGCATTCGCCGGACCGCCTGCGCGCGGCCGACATCCATCCCGGCGACGCGCCCGAGGGCCACGATATCCTCGCGGGCAACGACTCGGACGGCATCGCCGACGATGCCTGGATGGAGGCGCGTTCGCTGGTCGAGACGGTCGAGGACCACGAACTGCTCGACCCGACGCTGGAAAGCGAGCGCCTGCTCTATCGCCTGTTCCACGAGCGCGGCGCCCGCGTCTTCGAGCCGGTCACGGTGTATGAGGCCTGTCGCTGCTCGCGCGAGCGCGTGCTCTCGATGCTGCGCGGCTTCGCGCCCGCTGATCGTCAGGCGATGATCGCCGATGACGGCAAGCTCGGCGTTACCTGCGAATTCTGCTCGCGGCGCTATTCCTTCGACCCGGCCGAGGTCGAAGAGGGGCAGGCGGCTGGGCAGTAGTTCCCGAGCACGACGTTTCCGTCATGGTCGGGCTTGTCCCGACCATCCACGTCTCAGCTGGTCGAAGTCCGTGTTCAAGACGTGGATGCTCGCCACAGGGGCGAGCATGACGAGCGCGAGATTTCGGCTCGGCGGGTAACTACCCGGCCTGACACTCCGCCATCAGCTTGCGCATGAAGGCCTCGCCGGCGGCCAGCTGCTCCAGCGTGATGTATTCGTCCGGCTGATGCGCCTGGTCGATCGAGCCGGGGCCACAGACCACGGTCGGAAGTCCGGCCTGCTGGAAATGCCCGGCTTCGGTCGCATAGGCGACGGCGATGGTGTGGTTGCGGCCGGAGAGCCGCATGGCGAGCCGCTCGGCCTCCGAGCCCGGATCGGGCGCCAGCCCCGGCACATCCGAGGTCATCTGCGTCTCGATCGCCGCGCTCGGCGCGGTCGAGCGCATCCGCGCCAGCACCTTGTCGGCGGTCTTCGCGAAGCGCGCCGGACCGGCTTCGGGATCGGAGCTCGGGACCGTCCTGATCTCCCAGAGGATCTCGCTGCGATCGGCCAGGATGTTGCGGGCGATGCCGCCGTGGAACGTGCCGATATGGACGGTGTCATAGGGCGGGTCGAAGCGGCCGCTTGTGTCCGGCCGCTGTTTGGCGTCTTCCGCCATATGGTCGAGTTCGGCCGCGAGCAGCGCGCCGGCATGGACGGCGCTGGCGCCGAGCTGCGGCTTGGAGGAATGCGCTGCAAACCCCTTCACCACGGTCTGGAAGGTCCTGACGCCCTTATGCGCGTCGCAGATGTCGAGCATGGTCGGCTCGCCGACGATGACGGCGCGCGGCCGCGGCAGGGCCTTGCCCATGGCATTGATGCCATCGACCACGCCGAGGCAGGTCACCTCCTCGTCATAGGACAGGAAGAGGTGGATCGGCGTCTTGAGATTGGCCGCCAGGAAATCCGGCACGAGTGCCAGCCCGAGCGCCAGAAATGCCTTCATGTCGACGGCGCCGCGGCCATAGGCCTTGCCGTCCGCGACATGCAGCGTGAACGGGTCGCGGCTCCAGGCCTGGCCGGCGACCGGCACGACATCGGTATGGCCGGACAGCACGATGCCGCCGCGATCCTGCGGGCCGACGGTCGCGAACAGCGCCGCCTTGTCGCCGGCCGCGTTCGGGAAGCGCACGGAGGAGACGCCCCAGCCGGTGAGGTAGTCCTCGACGAAATCGAGCAGGGCCAGGTTGGACTTGTCGCTCACCGTGTCGAAGGCGACGAGGCGGGCGAGCATCTCGAGCGGCGTATAGCGCTGCCCGGCTGGAGCGGAGGCGGTCAATGCAGAACCTTCTTCACATAGGGGGAATCGAGCGGGAAGAGCGGCACCTCGACATCGAAGACCGTGCCGTTCTCATCCTGCATGGCGTAGAAGCCGTGCATCGAGCCGTCGGGCGTCGTCAGCGGGCAGCCCGAAGTGTAGTTGAAGCTCTCGCCCGGCCGCAGCACCGGCTGCTTGCCGACCACGCCTTCGCCGCGGACTTCATGGACCTCGCCGCGCCCGTCGGTGATAAACCAGTGCCGGGTCATCAACTGCACGGTTTGCGTCGAGAGATTCACGATCTCAATTGCATAGGCCCAGAAATAACGGCCCTGCGCATGCGAGGATTCGCCATCCATGAAACTCGGCGACGCCGTCACGCGCACGCCATGCGTCTGGGCCTGATACATCGAAGGCTCCGCTTCGGCCGGTCGCGGCTTTCCCGCCGTGATGTGTTATCGGCCAGCCGGCGCCAGCGTCAATGTGGTGGGGCTGCGATTCTGGCGTGGACAACCTGCCGGGCCGCGCATGCCTCGCATCCACCATGCTTGGCCTTGACGGCCCGCTTCGCTAGCTATGACCGATTATTCTCAGCGGAACGCGCATGCTGACCTTCAAGCCCGGCATCCAGCCCGACAGCTCCATCCGCGCCTTCATCGAGGCGGGTGCGATCAGGCTCGCCAAGCCGCCGGCCGAGGGGCAGATCCAGCCCGCGAGCCTCGACCTGCGCCTGGGTGCGCGCGCCTATCGCGTCCGCGCCTCGTTCCTGCCCGGCCCGGAGCGCACGGTGCGCAGCCGGATCGACGATCTCTCGCTGCACGAGATCGACCTGACGCAGGGCGCGGTGCTGGAGACCGACTGCGTCTATATCGCCGAATTGATGGAAGGCCTGCGCCTGCCCAAGGGCCTGCGCGCCGCCGCCAATCCGAAAAGCTCGACCGGCCGGCTCGATGTCTTCACCCGCGTCATCACCGACCGCGCCCGCGAGTTCGATCTGGTCGAGGACGGCTATGACGGCCCGCTCTTCATCGAGATTTCGCCGCGCACCTTCCCGGTGCTGGTCCGCTCCGGCTCACGGCTCTCGCAGATCCGCTTCCGCGCCGGCGAGACCCGCCTCGACGACCGCGCGCTCGGCGAAATCCACGTCCGCGAGACGCTGGTCAGCGCGGCCGAGCCCTCCTTTCAGGGCGGCGTCGCCGTCAGCGTCGACCTCTCGGGCTTCGACGGCCTGCTCGGTTATCGCGGCAAGCATCACACGGCGCTGATCGATGTCGACCGCGTCGGCGCCTATCGCCCCGCCGATTTCTGGGAGCCGATCCACGACGATGGCTCTGGCAGCATGATCCTCGACCCCGGCCAGTTCTACATCCTCGCCTCCAAGGAAGCGGTGCATGTCCCGCCGGACTATGCCGCCGAAATGACGCCCTTCGACGCGCTCGTCGGCGAGTTCCGTGTCCACTATGCCGAAATATCCTGTTCGGCTTAAGTGTTCCCTCGACGGGGGCGGTTGAAAGCAGAGCGCGGTTCTCCCTCTGATGCTCTCATTGGCCCTTGGTTTCGGTAGGAGGCGGCGCGGCGCAGCTGGCCTGGGTTGCGCAGCCGCGCCGTCTCCGGTTCGTCAGGGCTCCTTGTTGGAGGGGGGGATGACGGTCAGTTAAGGGAAAGCTGCTGAGGACCGGCTCAGTAGCTCAGGGAATCTAACAGATCCCCGTCTCTGCAGGCTCGTAACTAGAAGTCACCATTCGCTTCCAACAGCGCGGTGATCTTCACGTTCAGTGCGGCTGCTACACGGTCGACGGTTGTCAGAGTTGGATTGCGGACTCCTCGCTCGAGGCCACTGACGTACGTTTGCTCGACACCCATGCGAACGGCGATTTCGTCCTGCGATAGCCCGGCAGCCATGCGGATTCTCCGCATGTTTTTTCCAAAGATCTGCCGAACGTCCATCGGTTGAACGAAGCGGAGACTTGTTTGCAATTCTAGGTATTATAGTATCTAAAGCGAATCGTAGAGGCACGGCTGAGCCGTAGCTCTGCTCGTTTTCAGGTGCTTGGATGAAAGAGCCAACGGACGAAGAGCGGCTTCGCTCGAGCGGCCCAGCGATGCGTGTGTTCGACAACGTCACACGGCGCTGGGGGCTTTCCGAACGCTTGAAGCTTCAATTTTTGGGGTGCGCGGAACATGATTTCCGCGCGTGGCTTCCCTCCGCGCGACGGCACAGGCCTCTCATGCTCGAGTTGGGGGTCCTGATGCGAATTTCGGCTGTCTTGGGCGTCTTTGGTGATCTGCGACAGCTGACGAATGGATCTGCCGAAGAGATGCGGTGGCTCACCAGTGGGATCGCTGCTCCCCCATTCGAAGGGAAGGCGCCGATAGAGCTTCTGTGCCGCTCCTTCGAAAGCCAAATGGACGTTCGCCGGCATCTAAGTGCCCGCGTCGTCGGCCAGCATCCCCCGAACGCGGTGGATAAAGGTTTCAGAAAATATACCGATGACGACCTAATTTGGGTTTGACTACGTGGCCACCATTCGCGCTGTTTGCTTCGATGCCTTCGGAACTGTCGTTGAAATTACGGATCGGCGACGGACGTTTCAGGGATTAGTCGGTAATACCTATAATGACATTGCCATACGAGCGATGACACAGCCTATAGATCTCAGGGCTGCTGTGAAACTCCTGAATCCAGCTCCAAAAGAAGAAGAAATCGTTAGCTGGGAGGCGGATATTGCCGCGGAGTGCGCTTCAATAAAATTGCGCCCTGGCATAAAAACCATTTGGGCGACCCTGAAACAAGCTCAACTCAAGATTGCGGTTTGCTCCAATTTGGCCGCTCCCTATGCAATGCCGATGTTCGATGCCTTGCCTGATGAACTCGACGGCTTGGTCCTGTCGTATCGCGTGGGCTTGATGAAACCTCATAAGGAAATTTACTCGCTCGTGGCTTCGCAGCTTCGCTTGAAGTTGTCGCAGATACTCTTTGTGGGCGATCGGATCGAGGAGGATGTGCTTGGGCCGGCGGCTGTGGGCGCTCCTGCCATGCCCATCGGCGAGTTCGAAACATTCTTTGGCTTCGCACCTTCAATCTTCGCGCCGCCGAACATCGTTGAACTGTTCGATCGCATCGGATCCGTGAAAGCCAAGTCCGGCTAGGTATCCAGCCGGTGCAACTCTGAGCTCAATAAAACTGGATGCAGAATGCGCCTGTTAGATATTTCCGACATCCATCTTGAGTGTGGCCCGTTCAAGTTTCCCGCCTCGATGCCTGACTTCGACATTGCCGTGTTCGCGGGCGACATCGGGCAGCCAATTACGGCGGCGGTATCGTGGATGATCGAGCAACAGCAGACTGGGCCGCTGCGCGGTCGGCCAGTCATATATGTTCCTGGTAATCACGAGTTCTATGGAACCGTGATGCAGCACAACCTTGCCAAAGGTAGGGAGGCCGCTGAGCTCGCAAAGATCGAGCTCCTCTCGCGCCGAACTGTCGTGATCGGCGGGGTGCGCTTTATCGGATGCGTCTTGTGGACCGATTACCGGCTCTATGGCACACCGAAGCCGTCAATGGTCTACGCTGGGCAAACCCTCAATGACCATCGGCTGATCCGATACAAGGAAGTCAACGGGCACTACAGCCGATTTATGCCATGGCATGCCGCTGCCGAGCATCGCCTTGATTTGGCATTCATTCGGCAGGAGCTTTCGACGCCCCACAGCGGGCCGACGGTTGTGGTCACGCACCACGCCCCCCATCCGAATTCCATCGAGCCGCGATACCAGGGCAGCCCGCTCACTCCTGCCTTCGCCTCAGACTTGAGCAACATCATCGCCGAGTTTCAGCCTGAGCTCTGGATCCACGGTCACGATCACGGATCGCACGATTATCGGATTGGGCGGACGCGCGTTTTCGCAAACCAGGCAGGCTATCCAAATCTGCACGGCGATCGAGAAAATCGCGGCTTTGACCCGAGATGCGTCATTCGGATCTAGTAGTGAGGAGAGGAGCAGATTCTGCTGTACGGCTCGAAGTTGGATCTGAAATACAGGGTTTCCAGCCCCGCGCATCTGCAGCTGGGAAAGTTTTGGCGTCCCGCAAAAAGTGACGGTACGTTCGCCACACGACCTAGCACTACTTTGGCAGATTCCTAGAACTGAGCCTGCGGCGGCAATGCGGACATCGGTTTTGGGGCGGCCGTTCGAGAGTGGCGATGATGGCTGCCCGGACCGCTGGCAGGGTGGGCTGAGGCGGTGGTCCCTGGATTCTTCTTTTCCCGCTTCGCCTGTTTGAGGCGCCGGGATTGAAGGAAGGCGTAGGCGATCATGGTCATGAGCGCGTGCCGGTGCAGTCCCGTCCATGATCGTCCCTCGAAGTGATCGAGCCCGAGTTCCTCCTTCAACTGCTGATGCGCCTGCTCGCAAATCCAGCGCGCCTTGATCGCGCCGGCCAGGCGCTTGAGCGAAGTGTCGGCCGGCAGGTTCGAGAGGTAATATTTGCGCTCTCCATTCGAGCGATGTTCGCCGATCAGCCAGGCCTCTTCTCCCGGCAGATGCTGCTGCCCCATGTCGCCGATCCTCTGGGGCGGCCCGTCTGCCACCTTGATCCGCACGGCGGCGAAGCGGGCCTTCAGCGGCCCCTTGGTGCCACGCCGCCAGCTCAGCGTGCGCCAGGGCGCCGTCGCCAGCGTCTTCTCCGCCGATACCGACTTCGCGTCGGGCACATGATTCTTGCGCGGGCGGCCGCGCTCGGCGACAGGAAAGACGAAAGCCACGTCAACCGGATAGACCTTCTGGCGCGCTCCAACGCCGACGGCCCAGGTGAGCCCACGCTCGCTCAAGGCGTGCCGGAACGGTGCAGAGAGACCATAACCGGCATCGGCCAGCACGCAGCCGAAGCGCAGGCCGGCAGTGCGCGCCCGATCGATCTCGGCGAGCGCGATCTGGGGCTTAGTCCGATAGTCTCTGTGATTGTCCGGCACGCCGGCTCGGGCCAGTCGCACGGGATCGCTCGTCCAGCTCTCGGGCAGGAATAGCCGCAAGCCCACCATGACCGGCACTTCGCCGGAAGCCAGCGTCAGCGACACCAGGGTCTGACAGTTGGCGTTCTTGCCCAGGGCCGAGGCGTATTGCGACGCGACGCCAACCGAGCGCTCTCCCTTCTTCGGTAGCGCCGTATCGTCGATGATCAGCCAGGCCTCGGCTCCGCCGACCATCCTGTCGGCCTCAGTGAGCAAGGCCTTCTCAAGCGGTGCGGCGTCCCAAACGCCGCTGGCGATGAAGTGATGAAGCTGGTCGTAGCCGACACCGCCGTCGCGGGCCGCCATCGGCTGGATGCTCTTGCGATCACCGGCGTCGATCAGCCCCGCCACATAGGCCGGGCACATCCGAGCTCGCACCTTGTGGCGTAGAGCAGCGAGAAACGGCGCAAGCCAGCGCGCAAGATCAGACTTCCAGTTCCCGTCCATGGCCGGCCCTCCAAAAGCCGACCACCCATGAATCATGCAAACCGTGCCGCGGGAATCCCGAAAACGCCAGCCGTCCAAAAATTCTGCCAAAGTAGTGCTAGGGTCCGGACCCATAAAATTGTTGGCGACGCCGGCATGGTGTGATTCACGGCTTCCGAAAGGAAGTGATGATGAATCCCGATCGTTTCTGGCTGACGGATGCGCAATTCGCGCGGATCGAGCCATATTTGCCCACCGCCACACGGGGCAAGCCGCGTGTTGATGACCGCCGGGTGATCAGCGGCATTGTCCATGTCCTGAAGTCCGGCGGGCGCTGGATCGATGCGCCGCCGGATTACGGGCCGCGTAAGACGCTCTACAATCGCTATGTTCGCTGGGCCGCCAAGGGCATCTGAGTCGATCTCTTCCATGCGCTGGCCAGCGCCGGTGGTCCTTCCGCCCAGGTGCTCATCGACTCCTCCGCTGTGAAGGCGCACCGCTCGGCCTCGGGCGGAAAAGGGGGAGCGGAACCAAGCCATCAGGCGCTCGCGCGGCGGCCGCAAGACCAAAATCCACGCGCTGACCGACTGCGACTGCCGACCCATCGCGTTCCTGCTCACCGGCGGCCAGGTTGCCGATTGCACGGCAGGTTCAGCCCTGCTGGAGCAAATGCCGGCAGCTCGCATCCTGCATGGCGACAAGGGCTACGACAGCAATGCCATCCGCCGGCAGGTCGAGGAAAATGGCACGATGCCGAACATCCCGCCCAAGGCGAACCGCCGCTGGAAGAACTGCTTCTCGCCCGTGCTCTACCGCGACCGAAACGCCATCGAGCGTATGTTCTGCCGTATCAAGGACTTCCGACGCGTCGCCACGCGATACGACCGCAACGCCGTCAACTTCCTCGCAGCCGTCTGCATCGCGGCCACCGTCTGCTACTGGTTGTGAGTCCGGCCCCTAGAGCGACGAACTGAAGGCGAAAAGCCACGAAACGCGGCTATGTGTCAGGCATCGTCAGATTGGAACCAGCAATCACGGCTCGCATAACTATCGAGTCGAGGAGCGCGCCGCCAGCAGCGATCTGCCCAAGCCGCCCAGGGCGGACGCTGAGAACTCATATCCAATGATCAGAAGGGTCTCTGGCTGGGCGCATTTTATCTTCTGCCACTCGCCGCCTCGGCCGGATCGCTATGCGCATTTCCTGCGCTTCGCCATGGTGCCCTCAAGGCCCATCTTGCAGGCCAGAGCCAGGAAGCATCGTCCACGAAGTCTATGCCATGCCATTGGATAATATAAGCTATTTTTGGAATCGTTGATGCTCACATATAATGCGTTAATTCGAGAATTAATTATTCATAAAATATAAAATATTCAGATTAATTTGGTTTAATATTTGATAATTATTCGCCCCAACAATGCGCTTAGACCGATTTAAGTTAGATTAGAGGAACGAAACGATGCTCCAACTCCTGGTCGCCAGCTCTAGGAAGCATGACGACGTCGACGTGGATGCGAATTTTGCTTCGGAGTTAGGGCCCGCGCTAACTATCAAGGATCGCTATCGCTTCAAATTTAGCTACGTCGTTGATCGGTCAACGATGGCGCCTGTCAGGGAGATTCTTGAATACCTTACATACTCAGCGTCGAAACGCTCGAATAGCGAAACGACGATTAAAAATAAAGCGGACGCTTGCTATGAGTTGTTTCTATACCTTGATGCTATAGATTTAGATTATCGAGATATCTGTCTTGATACTTTAGTTGAATATAAGGAGAGGCTTTCGGCTTACATATCGCCAAGAACAAGGCGACCTCTTGCGGCGGGTACGGTTAAGTATCGCCTCCAGGTCGCTCGAGAGTTTTGCGAATACCATAAGCTTATAGAACCGAGAGCTGCGAAAGCGATCGTAGGAAGACCGACGTACGGATCATTCCCCGCATACAGCGCAAAGTCAGATTCTGAGCTAAGCGTAAAGAACAATAGCTCGCTCGTAGAGTATATCATCAAAGATGATTTGAATAAATTGATGTCAGAACTCGCTGGTAACCCAAATGAGCGAGGGCTTAACTATTCGAGGGACTGGCTTATTTCGGCATTCTGTCTCACAACGGGTTCTAGGATATCGGAGACACTCGGGCTGAATACAGGGCAAATTTACGCTGCGTACAAAAGCGTTCAAGAAGGTAAGCCCGCTGTAATTAGGCTTATCAAAACCAAAGGGTCGAAACCTAGGGACATTATTGTTGACCGAGATTTGATCATGCTTCTCAAGAGATACGTTGATAGCGATGGCCCGCGAGCGAGAGCCGTCGAAATTGGTCAAGCCCATCGCTCATCGTTTAAAGATAACGAAAGCGTTTTTGTAAATGAAAGCGACTGCGCTCCGCGTTTCGCTGGTAGGACTTACAGCGCAAAACGAGCTGAAGAGCATTTCGCTGCCGTTCAGATTAGGATCGGCATGGTTAGGACCGTCCCGATCTACGATTTGGAGACAAGAGAACCCATTGGAGAGCGACAGGTCAACAAACACCGCATTCATCACCTACGGCATACTTACGCGATTCAAGCGTGGCACGCGTACCGTCGACTGCCAGAAATCGACCGATGGATAAAAATACAGGGGCAGCTTGGCCATAAAAGCCATGAAGTGACCGCCTCCATCTATCTCCGAGCCGTCAAACACCTCGAGGGTGATGCTCGAGACGTCATGGGTGCATACCTGAAGACACTAGCTGGATTCTAATGAATATGGCGAATGACTCCAAAAAATCGAAAGCAGACAAGCCGCGCGTAATTCGTGGTCCATCAGGACATTACCATCCATTTTTCCCAGCAAAGGTTTTTGACCCTGATCAGATGTTCCAATTTAAGAATTGGAACGAGCTTGGCGGACCGCTGGCGTTCCAAGTAGCCTCGGCGTTTGTTGCTTGTTTTGCCAAAAATAGCTACCTCACAAGAGATGTAAAGCGCGGCAACTTGAACAAGCTGTATAGGTTTGTCTCGACGCGAGGCATCAAAACTCTAACCGATATAACAGATGACGATGTTCGCGATTTCAGAAAATTCCTCGAGCCGGTGCTGTCAACGAGAGTCACTGACTGGAGCACAGCACGGAGCGTCATCGATCATGCCTTTGCCGCAGCGGGTAAAACTGCACCGAAAATGGAAACTGCGCCGTGGGCGCGAAAGCCAGAGGAGTGGGCTCCACCCGCCAAGGAGCACCTGAGGGCGCCTACATCTTCAAACCAGACGGAGGGTGCCGGCCGGAAGCCATCGACCGCCCGTTCACAACATCCCCGAGCGCGCTTGGCGGAGCTCTCCGTAACGAAGGTCGATGGCGTTTCTGAGGGCGCCGTCAGCAGGTTGGATCTGAATCCCAGCATCATCGAGGCCGGTGGTGGCCGGATGGTTTTCTTCCCAGCGCGAGGCTCCGCGCCTGCTCATAGGCAAGATTTCACGGATTGGTGGCTGTTCAATCGGGGCTTCGCGAAGGAGATAATGAGCGTCACGATCGCTCTGAAGCGAAATAATACTCAAAAATCTCTGAATACATGGCGAACCAGATGTCGATATCTACTGTCGTTTTTGAAGCAACTTCCGGTAACGGAGCGTCCGCGATCATTTTCAGATTTTTCCGCCGCCCAAATGCTAGCGTTTCTTTCATTCATCGACAAGGGGGATGTCGCAGCTAGGACCAAGAATTGGAGAGCTGCTACCGCAGTTATTGTTCACGCCTGCAACGCTCATTCAAAGACTGCGCCAGCGTTTCCAGTCAATCCATGGCCAGGCCACGCAGCGCGGCAGCCAGCTGCGACGCAGCCGCTAACTGCTTCGGAAATTGGAGCGATCCTCAGTGCTTCCATGAGGTCGATGAGCGCGACGCTATCGTCGGCGGATCAGGCGGGGTACGAGGGTGTCACCTTGGCGGAGTTGTTCCCGTTCCTTGTGACGCTCGCATTCTGGACATTGTTCAATCCCGAGACCGTCGCCGGCATTCGGCGCTCCGAAGTCAGATCAGACCTTCTCGGTCGCTTCGCTGTCGTTGGTTTTAAAGGGCGTAGTACCACTGATCAGGTCGCGACCTTTCCGAGCAGTGATGATCACCCCTGCGCGCCAAAGGCGGTGATTCAAAACATAGAGAAAATCACCCGACCTCTTCGAGGGCGGCTGCCACCAGATAAGCGGGACTATCTTTTCGTTGGTCTCGTGCGTCAAGCCCAAAGGTCAAAGGCAATGGTGCAGGCATATCCGGACGTGGGAGCTGCGATGATTTCATACTATAGAGACGGATTCTGCAAAGAGTTCGACCTCAAGAAGTTTACGTTGCAGCAGATTCGAGTGACTGGTGCTGTTATCGTCAACCGCCTGTTTGGGGGCGATGTCAAAACAACTCAGCTGCTACTGAATCACCTCCACATTGGGACCACCGATAGCTACGTGCGGCGGGATGCGCGGCGCGTCGAAGCGGAGCGCCTTGCTGACCAGATGGAGAAGCGATCTCGGTTTGTGCGATCCGGCGGAGCACGGGATGTGCGAGACCAGCCGGAAGCGACTCAGAGTGCGGCCACACCGGGCTTCGTTTGCGCCGATCCATTCTTCCCGCCTGGGTGGCTAGATCAGGGTGAGGGAATGTGCGCGGCCTATGGAGCTTGTCCGACCTGCCCGCTTGGCTCGGTCGACCGACGTTGTGCCTTTAGCTTTGCCCAAGTCCTGAGGCTTCGCAACCAAATCCGCGAAGCCCATCGTGACCCCCGGATGCCTCCACGCAGCTGGATCGAGATCTGGAAGCCCCGACTTGCGGCGATCGAAGAGAAGTGGCTCCCAATGTTTTCCGATGATGTGAGAGCTGAAGCGGCCGCCGACGTTCGCGATGTGGTCATTGCTCCCCTTCCCTTCCTTGATGAGGTGTGACCGTGGCGAAGGTTCAAACGGCCCGAGCGCCCATCTCTGGCACTCGATTTGAGGAGGGGGGCGTCTGGGAGGATGAGGTCTGGCGTTTTCCAGTTACGACGCCTGGAGCTAAGCGATCTCTCTTCAGCATGAATTGGGCCATCCCACTCGCTGACGGCAAGATGTTGACCGACCTCGACTATGCTGAGGTTCTACATGCCTGGAAGCAGGTGCTCTGGGCTATGTTAACCGCACCACCAGATGGGCATCCCCGTAAGGGTTCATTCTGCGGGAGATTTGGGACCTCCCTGAGGCTTCTTGCGCCGTGGATGATTTCGTCTCATCGCCTTGATCTTGCCAGTCTTGATCGATCGGCGTTCAGCGAATTTGTTGAACTGGTGCGCATAAAGCTCGCTGAGGATGAGGATTTAGAGTTCGATGAAGCGCCGAGTGAAGATGGTGCCACGGTTGACACCTTCTCGAGTTACTTATCCGTATTTTCACTTCCCTATTTTGTACGGAACGAACTAGCTGCAGCAGGCATCACTCATCCTTCGGAAGATCCACTGAGCGGGCGGAGCGCGCTCGATATTGCGCGTGATCTCTGCAAAAAGGAAACAAGCCCAACGCGGGAGGTGTCAGATTCGATCTTCGTGGCAACTGTCAACACCGCGATGGCCCTATTGGATGAACCCTGGCTCGAGCCACTGATAGAATTGAATCAGATTCTATCGTCACAGCCGAGCGGCGACCATGAGCGAGAGTGCGAGTCCTTCCGTTGGGCGTACTTTCCAGAGACGCCGCTTACGACCACTTCGGTCAGAGCCACCAAAGACGCTGTACTGCGCGTCCGAGCTGCTTGCCAACTTCTTATTCAAGCCACCTCTGCCTTACGGGTGTCTGAGCTCTGCGGCATCAAGTCACGAGGGCGCAACAAATCGACGGGGCTTCCCGCATGCATTAGCATCGAGCGGACCTTCGACGATGAGTATGAAATTTTCAGCCTGAACGCCGAGCTGTTCAAGCACACGCCCTCTTCGGAGCCGGCGACCTGGGTGCTTGGCATGCGGCCCACCGGGGCCAACTACCTACCGCCTCCCGTGCGGGCGATCGACGTTTTGGAGCGTCTGGATAGCGGCTGGCGCCAGTTGGCCGGCAAGGACGCGCTACTCATCCAGTTTACGATCAACTGGGGGTTTCCCAGCAGTCGTCGGTTTGTTTCAGGAGCGACCGGCGACGTCGTCAGGAGGCACCAGCAGCGTTGGCTGATCGAAGCGGGCTGTGCAAAAGAAAGTGACGCCATCTCCACTCACATGTGGCGCAAAACCTTCGCCCGCTACTTGATCCGCGTGTCGGCCGACCTCCTGCCTGCGATCTCGCATCATTTGCAACACCTTTCGATCGCCATGACGGAAATCGGGTACGGCAAGCCGGATAAGACCATGCGCGATATTGTAGCCGATGCACGGGTCGAGGAGGCGGGCTCCATCATCCTCGGCGCCATAACGGGCCAGCGGCGCATCGAGGGGCCGGTTGCCCAGGAGATCCAAGAGTTCTCCCGTGGCCTTTCCCAACGTTTGGGCAATCGACCAGTAGCCAGCGTACCGCAGGATATTGAGCAGGAGGTTCGGGAAAGACGAATCGAGCTGTACGGCAGTGAGATTGGCTGGTGCGTTTTCCGTAGCGAGAGCGCTCGATGCCACCTTCTCGCGGATGATCCCACTCCCGCGTTTCTTCGCCTTGCGCCGGCTTTCGCTAATAAGAAACCGGCCGTCTGCCACAAATGTGCGAACTTCGGCGTTGGCGATGAACATGTCGGATTTTGGCAAGAGCGACGCTCGCTCTTTCAAAAGCGATTGGCCGCTTGTGGCCCGGAAACCCCGCCGAGCATCAAGACGTGTCTGAAGCGCTCTCTCGACCGTTGCGACACGGTGCTATCTTGGATGGGCGTCACAGCAGATGAATGAAGATCATGTCGATTCGGCATATACACCGCAGGAGCTTCGATTTATTGAAGCAATTGGTCGGATATTGGCAGGAAAGCCTCTAGAAAAATCCCTCAAAAGGAAAGCCGGAAAGTCAAGTGTTATTACACTAAATGTTGCGAATGTGTCTCTAGAAGCCGGGTTCGCGCGTACTTATCTATATAAAAACAGAAGCACGATGGCACGTGTCTGGGCGAAAATTGAGTCTTGCTTAGCTCCTCAAAGTCAACGCTCAGATAGAGATTCAATCATCCGCGAGCTGCGAGACGCCAACGCAATGCTGAGGGCCGAACGGAATCTCGCGATCGACGCCGCGCGGCGGTGTATGCAGGAGGTTATCAGGGCAAATGAGAACATCAGCGAGAACAAGGCGAAGGCGCGCCTAAGCCAGGAAAACACTAGATTGCAGGCGCGAATAGCTTATCTCGAAGGGGAGAATGCTAGATTGCGAGCAAATGTGGAAAGCGGGAAAGTGGTGCCACTCCGGCCCTAAAAGGCCGTTGTCCGACTGCGGGTTTAAGACAAGCAGAGCGCCACTCGCCTCAGCTCGCCTGAGCGGTCGTCCTCCCAATATGTCCAGAAAGCCACAGAAGCCTCAATGCCGTGGGTCGGGAGCATGCGAGCAGGCGAAACGCATTCTCCCACCACCGTTCATTTGCTGGGTCCTTTCGCATCAAGGCGCCTCCGGCAGGAGCGCGGGTATGCTAGCGGAAAGTCACTGTGGATGACGAGGTCAATGGCGGCTTGAGTGCGCCATTGCATGTAGACTATCAGCCAGGCCCTTTCGGTGTGAGAAACGATGAATTTTGGAATTTGGCCGTCGCAGTGGATCCGGCGGGCTATTGAGGCGGGCGTCATCTGCGCTAGTACGCCGATCAATGAAGCCGCGATCCAACCAGCGAGCCTAGATCTTCGCTTGGGGGACCGAGCCTATCGCGTTCCCACGAGCTTTCTGCCAGGTAAAGGAAATTCAGTCGCCCAGCGTTTGAGCGATCTCGCAACGCATGAGGTGGACCTGACTAAGCCTCAGGTTCTTGAGCGGAACTGTGTCCATATCATTCCGCTTCAGGAACGTTTGCGCCTCGATGAGGGCACCAGCGCCCGCGCAAACCCCAAAAGCTCTTCCGGCAGGCTCGATATCTTCGTTCGCCTCATCGCAGATTGCGGAACCGCTTTCGACGAGATCCCCGCTGGCTATTCTGGCCCGCTCTTCGCCGAGGTCGTGCCGCGCTCATTTCCGGTGATTGCGCGGGCCGGCGATTCACTCAACCAACTCCGGTTCCGGGAAGCCGCTTCTGACCCGAAGCGTCCCAGCCGGACGTTTCCTGTTTCGATCGATCTGGAAGGAGCGGCTGCCGGCGGCATCGTCGCGTATCGGGCGCGCAAAACCACTGGCCTGATCGATCTTCAGCAGATCGGAAAGTATGACAGGAACGATTTCTGGGAGCCTATCCAATGCCGCCCTGGTCGGCGGGAACTCGTCCTCGTGCCGGACGAATTCTATATCATGGCCTCGTTGGAAGATATCGAGATCGACGAAGATGAAGCTGCAGAAATGATAGCTTATGATACTGCGGTTGGCGAAGTGCGTGTACATTACGCCGGTTTTCTGGACCCGTTCTTCGGGAAATCGAAGATTACTGAAAGTAATAATAGTAAGGTCGTTCTTGAAATTAGGAGTCATGATGTTCCGTTCATGCTTGACCACGGGCAGCGTGTTGGAACTTTGATTTTTGAAGACATGATCGAAACTCCGGATAAGCTGTATGGGCAGCAGATAGAATCCAACTACCAAGGCCAAGGCTTGAAGCTGTCGAAGCAATTTTTCTGAGCCTGTAGAGCCGTAGCCCTCAGCGCCAAGCGTTTCGTGATCAAACGGTCAAGCTGCTTGACCGTGCAACCAGCACCAAAATGAGCAGTGGACTGAGCTCTCTTCACCTCGACGAAGCGCATAGTCGGGCGGGTCACCGCTTCACAGATCGCCTCGGCATCGGCCGCGTCGTTCTTTTGCCGCTTGACGTAGGGCTTCACATAGCTTGGCGGCATCAGCCTGTGTTTCGGCGTGCAAGTTTGACCCCATGAGGCGGGGGATCGGCGTCCAACTTTGACCCCCTTGAGCCGGTTTCGGTGAGACTGTCCGTCCTGGTTTCGGATGGGCGGGCGGGGGATGAAGGGCGTGGATACGATTGCGCGGATCCGGCGCGAGTTTTCGATCCGCGGGAAGACGATCAAGGAGATCGCCCGCGAGCTGCACGTCTCTCGGAACACGGTGCGCAAGGTGCTGCGCTCTGGCGCGACGTCGTTCGAGTATGAGCGGAAGGTTCAGCCGCAGCCGAAGATAGGGCCCTGGCGCCCTGAGCTGGATCGGCTTCTGATGGCGAACGACGGCAAGCCGGCCCGCGAGCGCCTGACGCTGATCCGTCTTTTCGAAGAGCTGCGGGATCTCGGCTACGAGGGCGGATACGATGCCGTTCGTCGCTATGCGCGAGGCTGGCGCCGCGAGCAATCCGCCGTCACAGCCGACGCCTATGTGCCTTTGAGCTTCGCGCCCGGCGAGGCCTACCAGTTCGACTGGAGCCACGAGATCGTCGTCATCAATGGCGCCACGACCCAGGTGAAGGTGGCGCATGTCCGGCTTTGTCACTCGCGCATGCTGTTCGTACGGGCCTATCCGCGCGAGAGCCAGGAGATGGTCTTCGACGCCCATGACCGCGCCTTCGCCTTCTTCAAGGGCGCCTGCACGCGCGGCATCTACGACAACATGAAGACCGCTGTGGAGACGATCTTCGTCGGCAAGGAGCGGGCCTATAACCGCCGCTTCCAGCAGATGTGCAGCCACTATCTGGTCGACCCTGTCGCCTGCACGCCAGCCTCGGGCTGGGAGAAGGGGCAGGTCGAGAACCAGGTCGGGCTCGTGCGCGAGCGCTTCTTCGCCCCGCGCCTGCGGGTCAAGAACTACGACGAGTTGAACGCCTGGCTGCTGGATCAGGTGCTTCGCTACGCCAAGGCCCACCGCCATCCGGAGCAACGTGACCGCACAATCTGGGAGATGTTCGAAGCCGAGCGCCCGAGCCTGGTGCCTTACGCGGGGCGGTTCGACGGCTTCCACTCACTGCCAGCCTCGGTGTCGAAGACCTGTCTCGTGCGCTTCGACAACAACAAGTACTCGGTCATCGCGAGTGCGGTCGGGCGCCCCGTCGAGATCCGCGCCTATGCCGATCGGATCGAGCTGCGCCAGGACGGGCGTATCGTCGGCGAGCATCCCCGCTGCTATGGCCGCGACCAGACCATCTACGATCCCTGGCACTATGTCCCGGTACTGGCTCGCAAGCCGGGCGCCCTGCGGAACGGAGCGCCCTTCAAGGACTGGGTCTTGCCCGGTGCGATCGACCGGGTCCGGCGCAAGCTCGCGGCCGTTCAAGACGGCGACCGGCAGATGGTTGAGATCCTCACCGCGGTGCTGAGCGACGGATTGTCCGCCGTCGAAGCCGCCTGCGCGGATGCTCTGCGGCAAGGCGTCCACTCCGCCGACGTGATCATCAACATCCTGGCCCGGCGCCGCGAGCCGGCGGCAGCGATCACGATCATGACGCCCGATGCCTTGCGCCTGCACCATGAGCCTGCCGCCGATTGTGCCCGCTACGACAGCCTCAGGAGAGCCGTGTGATGGAACGCTCGGAGATTCTTGCCACCATGGGCGAGCTCAAGCTCTATGGCATGAAGGCCGCCTACGACGAGATCATCGCCTCGGCGGTGAAGCGCCAGCACGAGCCGCAGCGCGTCGTCGGCGACCTCCTCGCCGCCGAAATCGCCGAGAAGCAGGCTCGTTCGATCAAGTATCAGATCACCATCGCCAAGCTACCGCTCGCCAAGGATGTCGCCGACTTCGCCTTCGACGGAACCCCGATCAACGAGACCCTCGTTCATGATCTCGCCGGCGGCAACTTCCTGGCGCACCAGCGCAATGTTGTCCTCGTCGGCGGGACTGGGACCGGCAAGACCCATCTCGCCATCGCGATCGCCCGGGCATGCATCCGTGCCGGTGCTCGAGGCCGCTTCTTCAACGTCGTCGATCTCGTCAACAAGCTCGAGGCCGAAGCCCGCACCGGCCGCCAGGGCCGCATGGCCGATTATCTCGCACGCATGGACTTCATCGTCCTCGACGAACTCGGCTATCTGCCCTTTGCCCAGTCCGGCGGACAACTGCTCTTCCACCTGGTCAGCAAGCTCTACGAGCAGAGCTCCGTCATCGTCACCACGAACCTCGCCTTCGGCGAATGGCCGTCCGTCTTCGGCGACGCCAAGATGACCACCGCGCTCCTCGACCGGCTCACCCATCACTGCGACATCGTCGAGACCGGCAACGAGAGCTGGCGCTTCAAGAACAGGCTCTGAGTTCCCCGCACACCACCGATCCGGAGTCGGCGCGGCTGCGCAATCCAGACCAGCTCCGCCGCGCCGCCTCCTCGCCGCGAAGCATACTCAAGGGGTCAACATTGGACGCCGATCGGGGGGCAACTTTGCGGGCCGTTTGACAATCAGCCGGACCTGATGGCCGAGCTTGGTCAACTCGCGTGCCCAGTGATGCGCCGTGGCGCAGGCCTCGATCCCGGCCAGGCAGGCCGGAAGCTTGGCGAAGAAGGAAAGAAGCTGCGTTCGCCGAACCTGCCGACGGGCCACGACGAGACCGTTCCGGTCGACCCCGTGAAGCGCCTAACGGAATTGCCTGACCGCACGGCCACGCGTTCGTTCGCTTCGCCGCTCAATCTTCGCCGAAGCTTCGCGTCATGAGCCGGTTCAGCCTTTCGGCAAATGCGCTTGCGTCTATCGGGCGATCGCCGTCCAGGACGCGCGCGGTATCCAGGAGCAGATGGGCGACGTCGCTACGCAACGCATCATCATCGACAGACGAAAGGGCCGAAACCATCGCATGCCGAGGGTTGACCTCGAGGATGGGCTTGGCAGCACTCTCCACTCGACCAGCGGCGCTGAGCAGGCGTTCGAACTGGCGATCCGGCCCCTTATCCGACGCGACAAGGCAGACCGCGCTCTCGGTCAGCCGATCGGAGGATCGGACATCCGCAACCTCTTCGGCCAGAATCTCCTTCATCGATACAAGTAGAGCGCCGACCTTCTCGCTCGCTTCCACCGACGGAGGCGCCGCGCCATCAAGCAGCGGGATGAGACCGAGATCGGCCGCCCCTTGCGTCACCGACTTGAACGGCTTGCCTTCGAAATCCGGGGCTGCCGAGGCCCAGAAGCTGTCGATCGGATCCGAAAGCAACAGCACCTCGATGCCCCGCGCCCGAAAACCTTCGAGCTGCGGGGAGTTGGCGATCCGGGAGGCATCGTCGCCGGCGATGTAGTAGATCGCGGTCTGGTTGTCCTTGAGCGCGCCGACATAGTCCTTGAGGCTGCGCCACCCTTCGCCGGAAACTGTCGTCCGGAAGCGAGCGAGGCCGAGCAGTTGCTCCCGGCGCGCGAAATCCTCGTATAGTCCTTCCTTGATGACGACGCCGAAATTGTCCCAGATCAGACGGAATGTATCCGGTTCCTGTTCGGCCAGTTTCGCGAGATCGGCGAGGACACGGCTGGTGACGCCCTTCTTGATCGCGCCGAGCAGCGGACTGTCCTGGATCATCTCGCGAGAGACGTTGAGCGGCAGGTCGGCGGTGTCGACGATGCCGCGCACGAAGCGCAGGTAGCGCGGAAGGAGCTCGGCTTCGTCCGTAATGAAGACGCGCTTCACATAAAGCTTGATCCGCCCCTTGCGGTCGGCGTCGAAGAGATCGAACGGACGCGCGCCCGGGACGAAGGCGAGTGCGGTATATTCGTGCAGGCCTTCGGCGCGAAAATGGATCGTGGCCGCCGGCTCGTCGTATTGTCCCGCAACGCTGCGGTAGAAATCGGCGTATTCGTCCTTCGTGATCTCGCTTTTCGGCCTGGTCCAGAGCGCGGCTCCGTCGGAGAGGGCGACCGCATCGGCGCCCGGCTCCGTGATCAGCGAGATCGGGACGGGCACATGGCCGGACTGTTCCTTGACGATGCGCTCCAGGGTCCAGCGCTCGGCATAGGACTTGGCCCCCTCCATCAGGTAAAGCGTCACACGCGTCCCGCGGGACGGAGCCGCGTCCAGCGCCGCAGGCGCCACGGTGAATTCGCCCTTGCCGTCGGAAGACCAGGTCCAGGCTTCGGCGCTGCCAGCACGGCGGCTGACAACCTCGACCTTCTCGGCCACCATGAAGGCGGAATAGAAGCCGACGCCGAACTGGCCGATGAGTTGCGCGCCGTCCTTGCCATCGGCGGTTGCTACCCGCTCCATGAAGCTGCGCGTGCCGGAGCGGGCGATCGTGCCGAGAGCTTCGATCATCTCGTCATGGCTCATACCGATGCCGTTGTCGGCAATGGTCAGCCTGCCGGCCTCCGGATCGGCCGAGATGGTGATCGCGAGCTTCGGGTCGTCCCCCAGAAGCGCGGGGGTGCCGATCGCGTCGTAGCGCAGCTTCTCGCAGGCATCAGCTGCGTTCGATATCAGCTCGCGCAGGAAAACGTCCCGGTCGGAATAGACCGAATGCACCATCATGTGGAGCAGGCGGGAGACGTCGGCTTCGAAGCTGCGATGCTCGGGCGTGGCGGTCGTCGTCATTCGGATTTCTCGAATAGATTGGCAGCGGGGGAGACGCTGGCAGAGAGCGATATCGCGCGGGACCGCGGCGAGCCAGCCTGTTTGCTGACGGCCGGGGAGTATAGAGAGCGGCGCTCACCCGCTCCCGGACGCTTGTCGGTTGGATAACGTCCTGACCAGAGCAAGTATGGCGTTCAGGCGCGCGGTCGCGAACTCGCCGGCGCCGGGCAACTGAGCCTCGATGTGAGCGGCGACAGTCTGCCACGTTGCCGATCCATCCCGCGTCATGACGGCCAGGAGATTATCCTTGAGGCCATACGTTGCGCTCTCGGCGTTGGTGATGAGGGCCTTGAAGCGGTCGGACGGTGAGATGTCCTTAGGTTCCTGTGTGGCGTCGGTCATGTCGGTCTGATGCGATTGAGAGAATGCAGGGGCTTTCACGGAGCCTTTCGCCTAGGCCTTCTCGCGAAACCGGTCGATCGCACGCAGTGCGAGATCGTCCTCGTCGAGCGCCAGCGGAACCAGCGAAGCCACGATATAGGCGAGGTTGTTTCGCTCCAGCTCGTCAGAGCCCGCCGAAAGCGACGGCTTGAGTTCCGCCCATGCCTTTTCAAGAGCAGCTTCGGCACGGGCCAGATCGATGGGATCGGTCAGTGATGAAAAGGGCATAGCGTTCCCCTAGGCATTGCGTGTGCGGTTGGAATCCTGAGAGGGGCGCCGCGGAAACCGCGGCGCCCCCGATGCTCAATAGTCCATGCCGCCGGCGGGCATGGCCGGTGCCGGGTCCTTCTTCGGCGCCTCGGCGATCATTGCCTCGGTGGTAATCAGCAGGCCCGCGACCGACGCCGCGTCCTGGATTGCCGTGCGCACGACCTTGGTCGGGTCGATAATGCCGGCCTTGACCAGATCGCCGTACTCGCCTGTCTGGGCGTTGTAGCCCCAGGCGTAGTCCTGCGACTCCAGCAGCTTGCCGACCACGACCGCGCCGTCGCCGCCGGCATTCTCGACGATCTGGCGGGCCGGGGCCGTGATCGCCTTGCGGACGATCTCGATGCCAGTACGCTGATCGTCATTGCCGGGCACGAGCCCTTCGAGCGCCTTGACCGCGCGCAGCAAGGCGACGCCACCGCCCGGCAGGATGCCTTCCTCAACCGCTGCGCGGGTGGCGTTCAGGGCATCGTCGACGCGGTCCTTCTTCTCCTTGACCTCGACTTCGGTCGCGCCGCCGACGCGGATGACCGCGACGCCGCCGGCGAGCTTGGCCAGGCGTTCCTGGAGCTTCTCACGGTCGTAGTCCGAGGAGGTTTCCTCGATCTGCGCCTTGATCTGGGCGACACGGGCGTCAATCTCGGCCTTCTTGCCGGCACCGTCGACAATGGTCGTGTTTTCCTTCTCGATCCGGACCTTCTTGGCGCGGCCGAGCATGTCGAGCGTTACGGTCTCCAGCTTGATGCCGAGATCCTCGCTGATCGCGGTGCCGCCGGTCAGGATGGCAATATCCTCGAGCATGGCCTTGCGACGATCGCCGAAGCCCGGAGCCTTGACGGCCGCGATCTTAAGGCCGCCCCGGAGCTTGTTGACGACGAGCGTGGCGAGAGCCTCGCCCTCGACATCCTCCGCCACGATCAGCAGCGGTTTTCCAGTCTGGACGACCGCTTCCAGCAGCGGCAGCATCGCCTGGAGGCCCGAGAGCTTCTTCTCGTGGATCAGGATGTAGGGGTCTTCGAGCTCCGCGAGCATCTTCTCGGTGTTGGTCACGAAATAGGGCGAGAGGTAGCCGCGGTCGAACTGCATGCCCTCGACGACGTCGAGCTCGGTCTCGGCGGTCTTGGCTTCCTCGACGGTGATGACGCCCTCGTTGCCGACCTTCTTCATCGCCTCGGCGATCATCTCGCCGATCGTGCGGTCGCCATTGGCCGAGATGGTGCCGACCTGCGCGACCTCCTCCGAGCCGGTGATGGTCTTCGAATGCTCGCCGAGCGACTTCGTCACGGCCTCGACGGCGAGATCGATGCCGCGCTTGAGGTCCATCGGATTGATGCCGGCGGCGACGGCCTTGGCGCCCTCGCGGACGATGGCCTGGGCGAGCACCGTCGCGGTCGTGGTGCCGTCACCGGCCGCATCGTTCTGCTTCGAGGCCACCTCGCGGACCATCTGGGCGCCCATATTCTCGAACTTGTCGGAAAGTTCGATCTCCTTGGCGACGGTGACGCCGTCCTTGGTGATGCGGGGCGCACCGAACGACTTCTCGATCACGACGTTGCGGCCCTTCGGACCCAGCGTGACCTTCACGGCATTGGCAAGCGTGTCGACGCCGCGCAGCATCCGCTCGCGCGCGTCCTGCGAAAACTTCACGTCCTTCGCAGCCATGATTCCTCACTCCTTCAGACTTGAGGTTTCAGGTTGATGATGTGGGATGAAGGCCCCGTCAGGCGGCCTTCTTGAGGGCGGCAGTCGTCTCGACGACGCCCATGATGTCGGTCTCCTTCATGATCAGGAGATCCTGGCCGTCGATCTTGACCTCAGTGCCGCTCCATTTTCCGAAGAGCACGCGGTCGCCGACCTTGACGTCTGGCGGCACGAGCTTGCCGGTTTCGTCGCGCGCGCCGGCGCCAACGGCGACGACCTCGCCCTCCTGCGGCTTTTCCTTGGCGGTGTCGGGAATGATGATCCCGCCCTTGGTCTTCTCCTCGGCGTCGATGCGCTTCACGACGACGCGGTCATGCAGTGGCCGAAACTTCATGAGTTCCTCCAATTTCCATGTCGGTCACATGTCAAAGCGGGTCGGCCCTGTTCGGTTCTCGCGGCGAGTTCCGCGCGCCTTGAGGCGCCGTGCCCGCGCGATGATTTGGGTTGCCCCATTTTTGCCTTCAAGAGGTCGGCAGCACTTTTTTGATCGAGTGCTAACAAGCTGAAAAGGCAGCACAAACGCAACCTTTCATCTTGCCAGAGCGTTGAGAATCCGCTGCCATCGGCGCAGTGAAAACCAGGGAGCTGAAAGGAATGGCTTCGACAGACTTTGCCCGCCAGATCGCCGGCTACGGATTGACCACCGCCGGCATCCTCTACCGATTGCCCGACCACCCTTCGATCCTGCAGGAATATATCTGGCAGGATTACGACCTCGCTCCGCGCTTTCCCGAACTCAACAAATTCCTCGCCTTCTGGCAGGCCAAGCTTGACGGCAAGCTGTTCCGCATCACCGTCGCTCACAAGGACCTGATCGGGCCGGCCGACCTCAGCGCGGTCAGCGGCGAGTTCCGGCTCCAGTGACGTTGATGCTTCGCAGGGCTTGATCCGAAGAGAACACATCCCAAAATCATAGCAGCCGCCGACAGCGACAGCGCGCTCGACGCGGTGATCAACCAAACCGGATCCATGTTACTTCCTGGAGGATATGGCTATGGCAACGTTGGCAATCGCTCCCCGCCAAGGGAGGACTGCATGATGACATCAGACGACTTCGAGAGGCCGGTCGTGATCCTGACCGGGCTCGGGCATCCGGCGGCGATCGCGTCCGCAATGGAGGCCTACATGTTCTTGGCCGACTGGCCGGAGAGCAGGCGCGATCCGGTCCACGGCTTTGCGCTGAAAGCCTGCCTGGCGGCGATCCGCGGCGAGATCGAACCAGACACGGCGCGCGGCCTGTTCGCGTCCTGGGCGGAAAAGCATGATCTCCTTGCGCCCGACGTGGCCGCGTTCGCCAGCAGCCGCAAGGAAGGCTCGCGCGGCCACGCCTGACCTAAAGCCCGGCGCCGCACCAGCGGCGCCGGGCGTCTTTGAGGCGAAGGCGCCATTCAAAGGATATGAATGTTTCGGAGCGAGAGAGTGCCGTTGTTTCGATTGCCTCGCATCCGCCTGGACGTCAGCAAATGCGAGAAGAGATTCGTGCGGGCGCTCGCACAGAACGCTCCGAGCGGGAGCGGTCGAGCTGCCAAGGCCCTCGGATGGGCCTGTGATGCGCGAACGTTATTGAGCGCGGGAGCGATCTGGTGGCTGGTCTCGCCCCCGGGGAAGCGACAAACCTCTCTGCGCTATCTCGCCGTTTTCGCCACGACGACGATTCTCCACCACGCCATCAAAAGGTTTGTCGATCAGCAGCGTCCCGATCGCGTCATTCGGACCCCTGTAAGGCATCAATTGATCGGTAGGGCGAGCGATGCGTTTCCCTCCGGGCACGCGATGCATGCCGGCGCCTTGGCATCGTTTCTGGCCGGTTCCGGGACCGGGTCGCCGCCATGGCTGTGGAGTGCCTTTGGCGCGTTGGCGCTGTCGCGTGTCCCTGCCTTGGCTCATTGGCCTTCAGGAGTCGCGGCTGGGTTTGCCGCCGGGGTCGTCGTCGAAAGATCGAGGCGGCGCATTCGTCCTCTGCAATGAGCCTTCGGCCCGAGCCAGCCCCTGCAGGGAGTGGCCAAAGAGAAAGAGAAATTACAAATAATTCCTGTCTTGAGATTGCTGGAAAAGAATTTTCTTGCGTCTTTGAAAGTTATCATCTAGATATAAGCGCATCGAGATTGCTTGGTTGGTTTTTGTTTTACCGCGCTCCGAGCGCGGGTTCGATGATCCCCCCTTTCAAAATCGTTCTGAACTCGCCCGACATCCTGTCGGGGAGCGACAGAGTTTGCCAGAAGGAGGGTTATTCATGACCACCGGCACCGTGAAATGGTTCAACTCCACTAAGGGCTTCGGCTTCATCCAGCCCGACGATGGCGGTCAGGACGTGTTCGTTCATGTCTCCGCCGTCGAGCGGGCTGGCATGCGGGATCTCCGCGAAGGCCAGAAGATCGGGTTTGAGGTCGCTCGCGACAACAAGTCCGGGAAGATGGCGGCGGAGCAGCTCCAGGCCGCGTAATCAGGCGATGTGTCAACGGCGACCACGGATGTACTGGCGCCTTGACCATAGCCATCGGAAAGGCCGGGCTGATGCTCGGCCTTTTTTGCTTTCAGCCTACTCGCGCTGAACATCCAGTGCTCGACGAGAACGCAAGGAGAAGCGGCATGATTCAACAATCCAAGCAGCGCATGACGGCGGACAATCAATTCCTCAAGCTTCAGACCAAGTCGCTGGCGAGAGGTCGGATGACATCGGAGATGGACAGCATCATCCAACAGCGCGCCGAGAACACAGCCCGTCTGCGGGGCCTTCGGCTTGCGAAGGAGGCACAAGACCAGGCCATGGCTCTCGCGTTGCCGCCGCTCAAAGCCAAGCGCGCGAAGGTGTCTAAAATCTCCGCATAGTCGCCCGGAACTCGGCCCTGTGGCCTTGTGTTGCGGTCTCACCCGTTCAGGTGAGAGGACATCCATGGACATTCGCGTCGGCTACCGGATCGAGATCGGTACGATCCAGGCTACTCCGGGCATCTTGCTGCTCGACCCGCATCCGAGCCGACAGCCGGATTTCGTGACTGGACCCAACGCGCGGGCCGCCTCCGTCGTCGACGGAAGCGATGTGCCCATGGAGGAGTACACGGACGGCTTCGGCAATCTCTGTCGCAGGCTCGTCATTCCCGCAGGCGGGGTCATCCTCACCAACGACATGGTCGTGCGCGACTCCGGCATGCCCGATCAGTTCGATCAGGCGGCGGTGGAAATATGGCCGCCCGATCTGCCCACCGGCGTGATCGGGTATATGCTGCCGAGCCGATACTGCGAGGTCGACGAATTGTCGGCGACGGCCTGGAACCTCTTCGGGAGTTTCGCGCCTGGCTGGAACAGGGTTCAGCAGATCTGCAATTTCGTGAACGCGCAGATCCGTTTCGATTATCAGGGCGCGCGCAGCACGCGGACTGCCGCCCAGGCCATGAACGAGCGGGTCGGCGTCTGCCGCGACTTCACTCACCTGGCCATCGCGTTGTGTCGGGCGATGAACATTCCGGCACGCTACTGCAACGGCTTCCTCGGCGACATCGGCGTTCCTCCCGACCCGGCGCCCATGGATTACAACGCCTGGTTCGAGGCTTATCTCGGCGGGAGATGGTGGACCTTCGACGCACGCCACAACGTGCCACGCATCGGTCGCATTCTGGTTGCGCGGGGGCGCGACGCGGCCGACACCCCGATGGTCCATACCTTCGGTCCGCATACGCTGAACCGCTTTGAGGTGATTACCGAAGAGGTATCGCCGAAGGTCCTCTAGTGAAATGAACCCGATGTGGCGAAGGGCGGCGCTCGTATCATCGCGCAACTCACCTAAAGTCATAGGTGCGATTGAGAGCCTCCGCCATACCTTGGCATATGTCACTTCTTGGTGGTTATACGGCTCAAGGCATCGGTGATCGGATTATGGACACTGTTTCGGCGACCAAACGAACTGGCTCTCCCGTGCAGGACGATCTGTCCTTCGCCTATGACGCGTTCGCGGTCATCGCTCCCCTTCACGCCGTATTGGGGCTCGCCGTTCAAACGGGTGGGGAGGAGCCGGGTCACGGCATAGGTGCCAACGGCGCTCTGGTCGTAAAAGCCGAATGCTAGGCTCACTCGGTCTCCGACCTTGAAATGATGCGACATATCTCGCTCCTCGGTTTGATGCCCTCTGGAGCCGAGAGCGAGCATGAAGATCGTCAGACACGCCAATCCGCGACGTCTGCCATTTAGTGGATGGTCGGAAAATGGAGCGGCGTTCCGGCAAGGAGGTTTGGCAAGCCGGTTCTGCTGATTTCCGCAGCAAATTCGGCCAAGGCCGCTTCATCAGTCTCGAATTCAGCGAGCCAGATCGTCCAGCCGCCATCGCCATGGACAAGCTCAAGGGTCCATCCGTCGGACCAAGCCAACTTATAAATCTCAACCTGAACCGTGACGCCACCTTGATGGAAGCTTCGGCTTAGCGAAGACCGCTTCGTTTCTTTATTGCCTATCTGCATTACTGCTCCAGTCTCATTGAGGATGGCGCAGCAAGCGCTTTAAGGAGGAAATGTAGGTCAAGCCGCCCTGTCGAGAGTAGGCGACGGGCGCCCGACAACGGTCATGTATAGGTCTGTCCAATTGGTCACCGCGAGTTCGACCGCCATGCCCTCCTGGCAGTGGAGAAGAACCTTGTAGGAAAACTCGCTGGGGTCGGTATGGGCCGTTTCGACAATCAGATATCCGACCCAGTGGTGCGCCTGATGAACGCCAAACTGATATCTGACAGGCAGCGCCCGGCCGCTTCGGAGCGTGATTGAGCCAATTCCGTTGAGCATGGATGTCTCCACTGCTTGGAGGCAAAGCCTCAGCAAATCACCATCTGCGGTTAAGAGGGGTTGGGACTATCGGCTCACAGCGACGGGACGAGAATCGAGGCGGATACGGGCTTGGGCTCGCGAGTTGAGCTGTCCGAGATTGGTCGCGAACCTGACGTGACGCTCGGAATGACTTATGACAAGGGCCGCGAACGCAGGCTCGTTATCTAGGGCAATCTGGATCGGCTTGAGCAAAGCGATTTGATCGAGCGAGCGGATATTGCCGATAAGAATGCCGCGGCAGCCTCCGGCACCCTGCGACTGCAGGAGGCAATAGCCGACCGATAGGTCCGTACCGTCGCGCAGGATCAACCTGCCGTGGCCGGGTTGCATGATGTTCTCGATTATGATTGCCGGCCGAAATGCTCGGGCGGGAGGAGAGCGCGCAAAGGCAGCGCTACTCACATTAGGCGCCTTATTCGAGCCGATAGCAAGCAGTACCTGATCATTCGCACCATGGGGCGTAGCTATGCGCTCGCTGGCGAGCGGCTCGATCACTCTCCACCGATGTCGGGCAAACCATTCGGGCTCCTGCTGAAGCAATGCATGGCTCATCCGGAAGGCCGCAGGCTGCCTCATAAACCATGGCAGAGATCGAATACGTGAGAGCGCAAAGCTTCGCCGATACTCAAGGCCACTTCCTAATCATCACCGCAGCACCGATCGTTTCAACGCGCGCTTTCAGACGGCGTGCTTTCACACTGCGATCGCCCAAAAAGCGCGATGGTAGCGTCGAAAAGCGCCTTTGCATGGCGCTCTGCGGACAAGCCTGCATTTGGCACCTCGACCGACAGCCTCGCGTTTGAGGGCGCCATGGTCAGGAGCTCTCGCAAAGGTAGAGCGCCCTCACCGGGCAGGAGCCGCCCGCCGCGTGCCTCGGCGACGAGCGCGGCGTCATCTGCGGGGCGCTCGGCAACCGCATCACAGAGTTGAACGCTCTGGATCAGCCCCTTCGACACGCTCTTTAAGTCCGCCGGGATGGCTCCGGACCGTGACAGATGCAACGCATCGATCAAGACGCCGACATTCGCCCTCCCAGTCGCATCGGCTGCCTCGACGGCGGTCGCCAGTGTGCCGATCCGGCGCCATGGCATGATTTCCAGATCAACACCCATGCCGAACTCGCCCGCCAAGGCAGCGAGCACGGTCAGGTTGTCGATGAAGCGCCCCTTGTCCGGATCGTCCCCGCAGACGCTGAGCCGGCGAGCGCCTAGTTCGCCAGCGCTTTCCAGGACAGGCAGAAGCTCTGAGGCCGAAAAGGCTTCGTCGATGACGACGAACTCGATGTCAAAGACGGCGGTCCCCGCCTGCCGCAGAGCCTCCTTGACCGAATGCATCTCCGCACTGCCGGGACGCAGAGTGTAGAACGGCGCGCCCGGGAACGCCGGGTGAAGCCGCAGCCCGACCGCGGTGTAGCCGATCTCCCCGGCAAGCCGCACGAATTCGATCGGCGGCACATCGATGCAAGAGAAATGCGCGATGCCCAGCGGTGGATTGCTCTCCGTCATGGGGCGATCCTGTCAGCGAGGTGGCTCGCGAGATTTCTGCCGGTCCGGTGGATGTGCTCGCGCAGACGGGCACAGGCGAAATCGGCATCGCGCGCGGCCGCCCCTTGTGCGATCTCGCTGTGTTCCATGCCGACATTGCGATCGCCGGAGGTACGCACGAGAAAGCTGCGCCGATAGCGATCGTTGAGATTGAGAAGCGTCCGGCAAAAGCCGAGCAGCAGCGGCATCCCGCAGCCGGCGAGCAAGGTGAGATGGAAATCGCGGTGCAGCGCCTCCCAGCGCTCCAGCGTTGCCGTATCGGCTGGATTGCGCTCGGCGGTGTTGAGACGATGCAGGGTCCGCATCACATCGCCCTCCCATTCCGTCGGCGCAGTGGCGATCGCCTGGCGCAAGGCGAGGGTCTCGAACTCCTCGCGTAATCTTGTGATCTCGCGAAGGTCGGACACGGATACCGGCGCAACGCGATAGCCGCGATTGTCCTCGAAGGTTACCAGGCCATCGGGTACCAGCCGCGCCAAGGCCTCGCGCAGCGGGCTGAGCGAGACCGAAAAGATTTCGCGGGCTCGGAGGAGATTGATCTTGGCGCCGGCCTCAAGCTGCCCCGAGATGATCGCCTCGCGCAACCGCTCCACCAGCTGACTGGCGATGGTGCTCTTGCCGTCGTCGAAGAGCGCTGCCTGCCAGGAGCCCTGGGAGACCGGGTCGCCGTCGGGCTTGAGCTCGGAAGGCCCTGCCTTTTTCGGCGCATCGACGATACCCATGCTCCAGCCTTCTCCTATCCCTGCGCGCGAGATAATAAACGATTATCTAACGCTCATCTACTCTTATTGGCCCGCCATGCCGCGAATCGATTCGGCCATTAATGCGGTTTATGGCGCCATGGAGCGGCTTTAGCCCGAGGCGCGATTGACATATTATCGATTATTTTTCACAAGGAGCCCGTTTTATCAGTTCTAGAAGAGGCGCGATCATGCTCATAGCGCGGCAGGAGGACGTCACGTCGGCGGCTCTAAAGGTCATGGCGCGGACGCTGGAACCGCGGATGCGGGAGATCATGATCTCACTGGTGAATCATCTGCACGGCTTTGTCCGTGACGTGCGCCTTACCGAAGCGGAATTTCGGGACGCAACCGCCATACTGAACGAGATCGGGGCTCTCGCCTCCGACACGCACAACGAGTTCGTGCTGATGGCCGGCTCGCTCGGCGTTTCCTCGCTTGTCTGCCTGCTGAACAATGGCGACGGCGGGAACACCGAGACGTCGCAGTCTTTGCTGGGCCCGTTCTGGCGGCTCAATTCGCCGCGTGTCGAGAACGGCGGCAACATCGTGCGCTCCGATACGCCCGGCGATCCGCTCTTCGTCCAGGCACGGGTGGTGGACGGCACGGGAAAGCCGATCGAGGGCGCAGAGGTCGATGTCTGGCATGCCTCGCCGGTCGGCCTCTATGAAAATCAGGATCCCGAGCAGGCCGAGATGAACCTGCGCGGCAAGTTCACGACCGATGCCGACGGCCGCTTCTGGTTCAGCTCGGTGATGATGGTGGGTTATCCGATCCCAACCAACGGCGTGGTCGGCCGCCTCCTCAAGGCGCAGGATCGCCATCCGATGCGCCCAGCGCATCTGCATGCCCTGATCTTCAAGCCCGGCTTCAAGGTACTGATCTCGCAGGTCTACGACCCGAACGATCCGCATATCGAGACCGACGTGCAGTTTGGCGTGACCAAGGCGCTGATCGGCGACTTCATTCGCCATGACGAACCGCACCCGGCGCTGCCGGATGCCGAGGCTCCCTGGTACTCGCTCGACTACACCTATGTGATGGAACAGGGCGAAGCCGTGCTGCCCCGGCCGCCGATCAAGTAGCCCCATGCCTGCTGACTGGAAGGACGTATTGCCGTGCTGACTGAAGACGATCGCCGCAAGGCTGCCGAGGCCATCCTGAAGGCGGAACGCGAGCGTGTGCCTTGCGTCCAGCTTTCAAAGACTTTCCCCGACATGGAAATCGCAGACGCCTATCGGGTCCAGGATCTCTGGGCCGAAGCGCGGATCGCAAGCGGCGCGCGGCTCGCCGGTCACAAGATCGGCCTGACCTCGCGAGCCATGCAGATGGCCTCGAAGATGACCGAGCCGGACTACGGGCGCATCCTGGACGACGCGCTTTACAACGACAGCGCTCGGATCAAGGCTGATCTCTTCATCAAGCCGAGGCTCGAGGTCGAACTCGCCTTCATCATGGGCGAGGACCTGTCTGGCCCGGCCTGCCGCGTCCACGATGTAATGCGGGCGACCGAATTCGTCGTTCCGGCCCTGGAGATCATCGACTACCGCACCGAGCTTCCGCGCGCGATCGTCGACACGATCGCCGACAACGCCGCCTTCGGCGCCATCGTCCTCGGAGGCCGCTCGATCAGGCCCTTCGATGTCGATATCCGCTGGATCGGAGCCACGCTGTCGCAGAACGGCATCATCGAGGAATCGGGCGTTTCGGCCGCGATCATGGGCCACCCGGCTGCCGGAATCGCCTGGCTGGTCAACAAGCTCCATGATGTCGGCGCGGGGCTGAAGAAAGGCCAGATCGTGCTTGGCGGCTCCTTCACTCGCCCGGTCGACATCAAGAAGGGCGACGTGATCCAGGCCGACTATGGCCCGCTCGGCGCAATCGGCGTGTCCTTCATCTAGGGACGCGCAATGATCGGTGGAGCCGCGCGCCGATTCAAGAAATCGGGCTTTAGGTCAGAGAGGCCGCTTGGCGCCACGGGGCCAGTAAAGGCGGGTAAGCTTCGTGGCGGGCAGAACACGCCGTCATGACGCGAATCCCGCTGACGGCGAGGGAGATGCGGTCTTCTGAGTACGGTTCCTCTCGATCACGAAGCGCCTGCTGGAGACAGTGGAGCGAGAGCGGGAAGGGGGTCTTCTCAGATTGGGGAATAAAACCGAACGGGCACGTCGCGCGATAGCAGCAGTGTTGGGTTGGGGCACGCTAAAGCCGATATGGATCTTACTATCGAGGATACATTAAATCCGGGCTTATGGGCTGTCATTGAAAATGCCTGTCTTGCTGAGATTAGGCGCTCCACCGATGGCTTCTCGGGAAGCAGGCATCGAGACGAGCCTTCGTGCCGCGTCTCGCGGATTACGAGTTCGACCGGCGGCAGCGCGAGACAACGGCCCGGATGGAAAGGAGATTTCTAATCCTGTCACTTGTGTCGCTCACATCCCGGTCGCAGCATCCCACGAAGGAGGACAATCCATGAGACAACATCGCACTGCAGTCATCGCCGCTAGCGTGCTCCTCTGCGCCCAGCCGGCCTTCGCTGACGTCAATGTCATCAGCTCGGGCGGCTTCACCGCGGCCTACAAGGAGCTGGTCCCGGCCTGCGAGGTGAAGATCGGCCAGAAGGTCACGAGCGCCTACGGCGCGTCGATGGGCGCGGCACCGGACGCGATTCCCAACCGCCTGGCGCGCGGCGAGCCGGCCGATGTGGTGATCCTGGCCGGCGATGCCTTCGACAAGCTGGTCAAGGACGGCAAGGGGATGGCCGGCACACGCACCGATCTCGCGCGCTCGGCAATCGGGCTTTCAGTCAAGGCTGGGGCGCCGAAGCCCGACATCTCCACGGTCGAAGCGCTCAAGAAGACGCTGCTGGATGCAAAGTCGATCGCCTATTCGGCGAGCGCCAGCGGGACCTATCTTTCCGAGGAGCTCTTCCCAAAGCTCGACCCGAGCGGACAGGTCATGGCGAAATCCAAGAAAATCTTCAGTGAGCGCGTCGGCACCATCGTCGCGCGCGGTGAGGCGGAGCTCGGATTCCAGCAGGTCAGCGAGCTGATCCCGATCGCGGGGCTTGATTTCGTCGGCACCCTGCCCGAGGAGGTCCAACGCGTGACGGTCTTCTCAGCCGGGCTCACGGCTGGCGCCAAGGAGACCGAAGCCGCGAAGGCACTGATCGCCTGCCTCGGCGGCGCGGATGCGGCCGAGACTATACGCAAGACGGGCCTCGATCCGATCCCGGCGAAGAGGTAATCGGCCTACCTTTTGAATTCTTGACCTGCGGAGGCTTATGTAACCCATCCCCGATTCAACCCGCGTGTCAGGGTCCGTTGGGCCGCGAAGCGCCACTTCCGGACATTGAGTGTCGGCCCGCAAGCAGACATTCGGGTGGGCCTCGGCGAATTACTCCCACTGATGCCGGTCTCAAAAAAGTTCTACTTCTTCTTCAGACCCATCGCCGCGGACATCCGGGAGAACGCGCTCTCGCACGCCGACATTGAGATGACACAGGCTCGCGGTAGGTGCCAAACCAACTCTACCCGTCGACACGTTAGGAAACGCTGTGAACGTTCCCGTCGTAGGACGTTTCGTCTTCAAGCGTGCCGAGCTCTGGGCTGACGGCGTGATCCATGTCCTCGGTGTTGTCCTGGGGCTAGGGGCCGTCGCGACGTTGATCGTCCAGGTCGCCAACAGCGCGCCGCTGTTCGACCTGCTTCCCGTTTCGATCTATGGCGCCGCGCTCCTCGCAGTTCTGATCGTCTCGGCCACCTACAACATGTGGCCGATCTCACCGCGCAAATGGTTCATCAGGCGTTTCGACCATTCGGCGATCTACGTGCTGATAGCCGGCACCTACACCCCATTCCTGATGAAGCTGAGCGCGAGCATTGTCGCCCAGGCTCTTCTCGCCATCGTGTGGCTAGCAGCCACTGTCGGCGTCGCGATTAAAGTGGCTTTGCCCGGCCGGTTCGACCGGCTGTCGATTGCACTCTATCTCTTGATCGGGTGGAGCGGGCTCCTGATCTGGGAGAGTGTCAGCCTCCTGCCTGCGATGACCCTCTGGCTGATCGTCGCAGGCGGCATCCTCTATTCGATCGGCGTCATCTTCCATATCTGGGAAAGCCTGCCGTTCCAGAATGCGATCTGGCACGGCTTCGTCCTCGTGGCTTCCGGCTGCTTCTATGGGGCTGTGTTTCGGGCGTACGCGATAGCGCCGGCTGCGTGAGCTGTGGTCGATACGGACATCCGCATTCTACGGAGTGATCTTCAGTTGGAGCCCATCTTTGCCGGCGGCGCTCGCCACCAGCCCGCATGACAATTTGAGACATCAAGTGACAGTGTTCGATCAAAAAATCGATTTAACACTCATGAAATACGATTATAATCGTTAGATTCGAAATAATATGAAACGACATAGCTCCTTGCCTTGTAAAACC
The DNA here is from genome assembly GCF_059817965.1 of Allobosea sp. TBD101. Lineage (NCBI taxonomy): Bacteria > Pseudomonadati > Pseudomonadota > Alphaproteobacteria > Hyphomicrobiales > Alloboseaceae > Allobosea > Allobosea sp. TBD101. Next base: position 185,794 of record NZ_CM187543.1, on the reverse strand, counting down.
ATCTTACGCACACCATTTTAAAGCAATCTCGAAACGCATCGGGAATTTACTTCAGGGAATTTGCGCGAAGCGCCCCGATCTGGGCAAAACGGAGCCCGGCCATGACAAATATTTCCGGCCACTGGTTCATTTATCGCGTTTGGGCCGCAGACCGCTATCCGGTTTGGATCGCGCATGGTGGCCTCATCGCCGCGTTCGCACTGGTCTTCGCCCTCGTGCTGAAATGATGCCATCCATGGAACCGCATCTGGAAAAGGCTCGGCTTGCAGCCGCAGGCTATGCCCCAGCGCCGGAGGCCTCGGCCCTGATCTATGGAATGATCGGCATGGCGCTCTTCAGCGTCGGCATGTGGGGAGCGGGCAGGTTCTATGACCTGCCGCTGATACCCCACTTGTCGTTGGTTGTTGTCGGCTCGCTGATCGCGTTTCCCGTTGGCATCTGGCTACGAAAGAAGCGGAAGCGGCGCCATGTCGAGGCCTATCAGGCTGAGCTGGTGCGTCTTGGCGGGGGGCACCGGTCATGAGCCTCGACTTTCCCAACTCGATCCGGCGTTACGAACCTGGCCGGGGCTGCGTAAGCTTCTGGGGCTCTGAAGCGTCATTGGAAGTCATGTTCCAGATCGAGCTCGACGTTCTGCGGACTTTAAGCCCCGCTGTCATCGACGGAAGCGAGGGTTCGTTCCTTGTCGCATTCGACCTCAATCGCTCAGCCATATTGCAGGCCGCTCGCTCCGCCTATCTGAAGAAGCGCGGGGGCTATCATCGGCTCTCGGCCGACGCCTTCCGCTAGCAAGGGCAGGGAGGCTATCGGCCGCGCGTAGCGGATCAGCGCGGGCGGCAGGTGGGCTTCGGCCTGCCTCACATGGCAACTTCGCCTTTGTCCAGCCATCGTCAATCGCAGGAGCGCGCGACATCATGAGCGAACGGCGAGAGCTATATCGCAGTCCCACCGGCGACTGCTGGTTTCTGGGGCGGGAGCCGACGAGCGGTTCAGCATTCGTGATCCATCAACCGAATGGTCCGGGAGGTGGCCAGCTGTCGCATATCGAATTGGGAGCCTTCCTCGTCTCAGGAAAGTCGGACCGTCCCGAGCAACAGGCCTTGCTCCGCCTCATCGGGACGCTCGTCGATGTACCTCCCTACGCAAATCGAACGTGACGTCGTGATACGGGCGACCAGCCAAGTTATTGGCACGGCGTCGCGGAGTTGTTTGTAAAACGCACTCACCGAAGCTTGATTTAAGCTTCGTTTTCTTTGCGTTGTAAAATAATTCTGCAAATTTCACTGAATCTCTGCCGCCTTCAGCAAAATCAGAAGCTCACAATACCTAAAACGTGACTTGCGACGCGCATCGAAAGAGCGCTCAGTTCAGCTACAGTTGTCTCCATACCGCTTCTGGAAATGACCGTCGTGGCGCCACTGACGCCACCAAGCGGAGACACAAACCATGCTCAACGGAACCGGCTCGGTCGCTTTACGCAGTGGCCGAAGGCTGCCCGCCAAATATCAGTTTGGCACGCATCAGGAGCATTATTGGGTCGGGTATCTGATCTGCGATACGGAATTTGTCGATCCGAGCGAGTTTTCCTACAAAATTCTCCTTCAATGCGAAGGTGGCATAGCGGTTGAACTCGCCGTTACCGACTGGACAGACCAGTATATGGCAGTCGTGGGGCGCCCGTTACCGGAGTTCGATCAAGTCGCTTGAACGAAGATCGTGGATCGAGCGGCGTCAGCTTTGTCGCTGGATTGCTCCGAAGCGCGTTGCCGTTCGACTTGGTATCACAGGGACGTCAAACGGCCACAATGATCGTCCAGTAATAAACGATCGACGGAGTCGTTTATCTGGCATCGCGAAATCGCGGTTTGCCCGACTTCTTTCCTCTTTCGACATCGCTCGCCGCTTTGCGGCATCCGCTGCCGGCATGATGCCGGCCGTTTGACACGTCGCGTGGCCGAGCCGCGCGCTATGGGATTCACATGAACAAAACCATCGACAAGAACAAAAAAGAACACGGTATCGGCAAGGCAGCGCCAGCACCTTTGTCTCCGCGCCCTGCACCGATCTGCAAACCCGTTTCCGGCGGTCTCTCGCGCGCTGAATTGCGTGAGATCGTCGCTGAGATCCTGGGTTGAGGGGGAGAAGAACCATGAATCTGAATCATCGCGAGCGACGCCCTCAGAATCGAGGTGGCCGGGTCGAGGCACCGCGAGCGCCCGACCTTCAATCCAGATACGAGCGAACGCTCACCCTCGCACGCGGGTCGGAAATGATCGGCGACAAAGTTGAAGCCGAGCGCTTCTATCAGCAGGCCGATCACTATCGTCGCCTGTTGAATAACCAAGCCGCTTAGCGGGAGTCAGACCTGCTCCGGCTGACGATCGACGATCGCGATACCGCGCAGCGAGCCCAGCAGTTTCACGATCGATTTCTCGGCGGGACTGTAGCGCCGCCTGCGCGCTCATCAGCCTCCTTGCGCAACCGCTGTTCCTTCAGCCGGGCCGTCTTCGCGTCGCGCTCCTGGTTGAGGCTTTCAGTCTCCGACAGAAGGCGACTCCGCGACAGCGATTGAGTCTGCGTCTTCAGGAACGCAGACTCCGCCTGGGTCCGGGATTTTGAGTGCTCGGTCATTCTGCTTTCCTCCTGATGGGCGGCTACAGCCGCCGCTCCGCCCGGTCGTCGCTCCGGATCATCCTTGAGAGCCGGATACCGGCGATTTAGCTTTTGCTTGTGAAACGATGATCTGGTCGTGCCCGATCGCCCTTTCGCGGCCGTCGATGCCTCGAACCCGGTAGTGACGCTCACCGCTCTCCCGCGCCGGCATCACGCGGATAATCTCGTAATCGCCTTCTCCAGAGCGATCGGCGAAGCCAAACGACAGGCTCACGGTGTCGCCGACCTTGATGGAACGTTCGGTCATGGCTTTTCGCTTTCGAGAGTGGGCTGTCCGGCGGGAAGCCGCTTGTCTTTGCCGGGCGCATTCGTGACTGCGCTGCCCGGCTCCATCGCTTCCAGCAGCGGAGCGATCTTTACCGTGGCGAAATGGCAGAACGTGTCCGAGACCGCATAAGGCAGGACGATCATGTCGCCGTGCCGCAGCGCACCACAGGTGTAGACGACGTTCGGCACGTAGCCTTCCCGTTCCGAAGGCTCGGGCTGGACGAAAGGCTGGCGCAGGCGCCCCAGCACTTTCGAAGGGTCCGCCTTGTCGAGCAGAACCGCACCGATCGTGTATTTTCGCACGGCCCCGACGCCGTGAATCAGGAGCAGCCAGCCTTCGTCGAGCTCGATCGGCGAGCCACAGGTGCCGATCTGGACGAACTCCCACGGGTATTGCGGCCTCAGGATCGCGACCCCGCCGTTCCAGGTCAGGAGATCATCCGAATAGATCAGGTGGAGGTTTTCATTGTCCTGCCGGGAGATCATCGCATAGCGCCCGCCGAGTTTGCGCGGAAACAGCGCCATGCCCTTGTTCACGGCGGCGGAGCCGCGCAGCGGCGACAGCCGAAACGACAGGAAGTCGCGGGTCTCGATCAGCTCCGAGCGAATCGACCTGCCGTCATAGGCTGTGTAGGTGGCGCGATAGAACGTGCCGTCATCTTCCTCGAACGCAACGAAGCGTGCGTCCTCGATGCCGTTCGACTGGGCTGCGGTCACGGGAAAGATCACCCGCTCGCTGATGTCGCTATCAGCCGCGAAGGCGACCTCGACATCCTCGCCATCGAGCCGCGCCATCCGGTTGTGCAAGGTGGCGATCGTCGCCAGGCGCGAGGTCGGGTCGACGCTGACTTCGCCGCCGGCCGCGACCGACCCGAAGCGGAACGTCAGGGACGAGATGTGCCCCTCTCCGACGGCGCGAACGCTGAGGATGAAGCGAAGCCCGCCTGTGGGAGCGCCGGACTGGTCGGGATGTGCGACGATGCTGGGATTGAAGAGTGCGGCCGCCTCGAATGAATACTCGTGCAGGAAATAGGCTCCGACCAACTGGCGCTGGACCCTGGTGAAGGCGGCGTGTGCGGCGAAGGCATCCTCCATTTCGTCGGCGCGCGCCTCGAAACGCTCCAGAAGATTGCGGTGCCGGCCGTTGAAGTTTTCAAGCACCTCGGCGAGCAGGCTTGCCGCTGCCTCCGGGTCGAGCGACAGCACCCGCTCGACGATATGGTTCGCCTTGGCCTTCTCGGCAGGATGGAAATCCCCTGGCTCGCCCGCGGGGCCGAACCGACGCACGACGACCCGGGAGGGGTCGGGATGCAGGTACAGGGTCTGCCTGTTCAGGAAACTGGGCTGGGACAAGACGTCCGCCGATCTGTTTTGAGCAAGGTCGCAGAAAGATCAGGCGTGCAAGACCCGAAGAGGCGCCAGTTTCGGGCGATCCCCAGTAACGCGGGCAAGCTGGCGAATCTCGGCGAGGCTGAGCAGGTACGATACGACGGATTCACCGCCGCGGTTCTCATTTGGCCGATCGCGATGGAGGCCGTCACGGCAGGCGCCGGTGTCCAGGTCGACCAGGGGCGTGGAGAGGTCGTTGTCGCCCAGGAACCAGGCGAAAGCGCGTGCGGCTTCGTTGCGCCATTCCGGATCGCCATCGGCGCGCCAAGCTGCGAGGCAGGCTGAAATCGCTGCCGTCGCCTCCAACGGCTGCTGATCGAAAGCCTTCGGTACGCTGCGCCTGTCGCCGAAGCTCTCCGAACCGATCGGCCTGAACAGGCCAGCCCGCGTCGTCTGGAGATGTGTGAGCCAACACAGCGACCGCAGGCCAGCCTCGATATAGGCCGGCTCCTTCGTCGCCAGTCCCGTCGCGATCAGGGCTTGGGGCAGGCGCGCATTGTCGTAGGAGAGCCCATCCTCGAACCAGATCCAGTCCGGCGTCTCGACCGTCGCGAGCAGGCCGAGCAGGCGGTCGGCGAGACGCGCACGGAGCGAGATGGCCACCGCGGCGGAGCAATGAGCGTCGAGGCCCAGCAAGGCAAAGGCCCAGGCACGCGGGGAGCTGAAGCTCTCGACAATGGGCAGGGCCTCGGTGAACAGGGCGGCCGCCCATCGCCGCCGCGAAGCGCTCGTATCGTCGCGCGCGCAGACACCCAGCGCCCAGAGTGTGCGTCCGTGGCTGTCTTCCGATCCGGCTTCTTCGAGCCAGCGCCGGTCGAAGCTCATGAAGTTGCGGAAGCGCCGTCGATCAGGATTCCAGGCATGCTGGACGAAGGAAGCGAAGCGTGCCGTCAGCGCGTCCGGCAGGCGCGCCTCACCGGTATTGGTCAGAGCATTGGCGAGGAGCAGAGCGCGGGCATTGTCATCGACGCAATAGCCATGCGAGCGGTCCGGCACGGAATGAACCGCGTGCTGGAACAGCCCGGTATCGTCGCACATGGACAGGAGGTGGCCGGTCTGCATCTCCGGCGGCGGCGCCATTGCCGGCAGGGCCCTCGGCTGGCTTGAGCCCGCAACAGCGTTCAGCACACGACCGCGACGGGCCGTCTCGAAGGCGGCGAGATAGCGTTTCGCGGTTCGCTCCCAGGTCATCGACCGGCTGCTCGCATAGGCGCGCAGCCTCATGGCCTGGCGCCTGGGCGCATCGGTCAGCAGGCCTGCGATCTCGTTGCCGATGGCGACGGCATCGCCGAACGGCACCAAGATGCCACGCCCATCGGCGAGCAATTCCCTGGCGTGCCAATAGGGCGTTGAAACCACGGCCTTGCCCAGCCCGAAACTGTAGGACAACGTGCCCGACGTCATCTGCGCCTCGTTGAGATAAGGCGTGACATAGACATCACACATGGAGATGAAGCCGAGCAGCGTCGCTTGATCGACGAACCGGTCGAGGAAGACGACGTGATCCTCGACCCCGAGCTCGCGCACACGCGCCATCAGACTTTCGCGATAGGCCTCGCCATGCTCGCGAACGAGATGAGGATGTGTCGCGCCCAGAACGACATACATTGCATCGGGGCGGCGCCTCAGGATCGAGGGCATCGCGTCGATCATCACCTCGATGCCCTTGTTGGGCGACAGCAAGCCGAAAGTCAGGATGACGGATTTGTCGCCGAAGCCCAGCCTTTCCTTGGCTTCATCGGGCTCGACAAAGGCAAATTCGGGAATGCCGTGCGCGATCACCTCGATCTTGTCCGCCGGCAATCGATAGACGGTCCGCAACAGGTCGCGCGCCTTCTCCGCCATGACGACCACGCGAGCCGAGGCATCGACGATCCGTTCCATCACGTCGCGCTGCGCAGCATCGGGTTCGGCCAGGACGGTGTGCAGCGTTGTGACGACGGGCATGGTCAGGCGCGACAGCAGCGCCATGATATGGCTCCCGGCTTCACCGCCGAAGATGCCGAACTCGTGTTGGAGGGAAACGACGTCGAAGCGGCCCTCGTTCAGGAAGTCGGCGGCACGCGCATAGTCTTCGAGCCGCTGGTCGGAAATCTGGCAGTGCACGGAAAACGGATAGTCGTAGCCCTCGGCATGGTCATTCATGGCGACGATGGAGGTATCGACATCGGAGGATGCGATCGCCTGCTGCAGATCGGTGGTGAAGGTCGCGATCCCGCAGCGGCGGGGCAGCGAGTTGCCGATGAAGGCGATGCGTTTGGTCGGGCTCATGCTCGTGCCTCCGTGGACGGAGCTGGCGAATTCAAAACGGCCTGCGGCGGCCCTGTCGGCGGTGAAACCGTCTCGCGGAACCGGGGCATGCCGTCGCCGTCGACACGGCGCAGGAGATCGCGGCTGGGTGCCACCGCGTCATAGGCGATGAGGCAGGACAGGCCTGCTTTGCCAGGCGCGATGCGCACGCCCTGTGCCTCGACGAAGCAGCCCTGACCGACGCCGATTTGGAACGCGCCGATGGCGGCAGCGCCAGCGATAGCGACCAGCCAGGTCTCGCATCGCGCATCGAGCTCCCAGATCGATCCGGCAGGCAGATCAATCCGCTCGAAGACAAAGTAGGGGGTTGCGACGAGCAGGGTCCGGACGTCGCTCAGGAGCCGCGTCGGCACGACGCGTCTCGTGGGGCCTGCATGAGCGACCGCAACGCCTTGCTCGATATGCAGTTCACGAGCGCGGCCATAGTCGAAGAGGCGGAATGTCGCGTCGCTGCGCTGTTGGATTTCGGCCAGCACGAGGCCTGGGCCGATCGCGTGAATCGTTCCCGCCGGAACGGCGATGACCTCGCCCGCGGCCGGCTTGTGCCAGGCGACAAGCTGGGCGATCGAGCCATCGGCAATAGCAACCCGCAGGTGCTCCGGGGTGACGACCGCCTTGAGCCCGACTCCAACCGTGGCGTTAGAGGCTGCGGACAGGATGTACCAGGCTTCTGTCTTGCCGCGCGGCAACCCCATCCCGTGGGCGGCAACATCGTCCGGATGCACTTGGATCGACAGAGCCTCCTGCGTGAACAGGAGTTTGAGCAGCAAGGCTGGCTCCGGTGCATGCTTCTTGCAGCGCTGGAACCAGAGTTCACCGATCGGAACGCCGGGATGCCCGATCCCGCTCCAGGGTAGAAGGTCAGTCGATCCCCAGGGCTTGGAGATCATCTCGATGCAGGCTTGTTCGAGCGCCATCATAGGGCTCCTGGTTCGTACGGCGGGAAATCGGCGGATGGATCGTCGCGCGCGGCCTTGGGTAGCGGCGGCTCGCGGGGGCCGGCGCAAGAAATCGCGTATCGCGAGCTGCGTCGGCTGGATGGCGAGTCAGAAGGGCGCCAGCCGCACTCCCGGTTTTGAAGCAGTCTTCCAAACGATCGAGCCGCTCGAAGTGGCATCGAAACGCGCCATGGCTGAGATCAGGCGTCAAATGCGCCCGCCGCGCGATGCAGCATGTAGGATCGACGAAGGCCGGCGCGTGTGCCTCCTCGCCGGCGTCATTCTAGGCGCTGATATCAGCCTCCACCGCGCTGGCCAGTTCGCCCGGGCTCACCGTGAACACCTGGGAGCTGCCAGACGAAAATAGCGATGGCGTGTGCAGCATGGTGGCGATCTGGCGGTAAGCGAGGAACGAGGTAGCTGGAATCTCCTCCTCGTCGACCACCACGCGGTAGGTACCGGCAGGCTGCATATGGTCTAAGGCGCTCAGCCTGAAGGGCTTCCTGAACGTGACCGTGGTTTCTCGGCTGCGAATGTTCACGTCAGCTCTTCTTCTTCGGCTTTCCCGCAAGTTCGAGCGCTGCCGGCAGACCCTTCGCCGATACGGGCACTGCCGCCGCTTCCTTTTTCTTCTTGGGCTTCTTGGCTTCTCGGTTGCCGCGCATCTGTCCCTTGGCCATATGAAACTCCTCTTGCCGAGCAGGGAGGCGACATGAACTCCACCATCTCCGCGCTGCTCACGCGGAATGGTTCATGATCGACGGGCGATGTCGCCGCGTAAGGCTGTCGCCGTTGCGGTCGTCTCAGGTCTTGGACATGCCGAGCGTTTCGGCGCAGGCCTTGGCGACGGCCGAGTCCGGCGACGTGCTGCCGATCATCGTGGCCCAGCCGCCCTTGGCGATGAAATCGCCCTGGCTCCACGAACTGATCTTCTTCAGCTCGGCGAGGGCGGCATCGGCATTGGGTTGCTTTTGAAAGTTGCTCACGCAGATCGGGGACAAGGCCGCGACAACGGCATTCTCAGCCCGGAGCTTCGCGACACGTTCGCTCGACGAAGCGGTGGACCACCCACCCCAGGTGAAGCCGAGAACGGCAAGGGCAACAGCGCCGCCAACGGCGCCCCAGATGGCAGGTTTGGTTTGAGAGGGGATTTTCATGGAAAATCCTTCCGATTTGCGGAAGAAAAACCTCCCGTAAAATAATGTATCATAGAATTAGAAAATAATCCTGTTTATTTATCTCACGAAAGCGAGATCGAATATTATTTTCGTTTCGCGATTTACGTACTTTCCTGATGCCGAAAATTTTGCTTCAGCTGCAGGGAAATCGGATCATATGGTTCCCAAGCCTTGCTCATTCGAGATGATGCGCTTGCCGGCCACATCGCGCTGCCCGGAAGCAGACCTTCCAGATGTCAGCTAAGGGCCAAAGTTGCGCGTTGGACCATTTCCCGCGCGCCGCGCGCGGCACGGCTCCGCGAGAGGAGAAGCAGCGGGCTGTGGCGCTGGGCTTATCGCATAGAACGCCAAAGCTCGACGCGGGGTGAATGTCGAAGCAAAGACAATTGGGGCTTGCCATTCGAGCTGCGAGTTAGAGTGTGCGGTGTTGTAATCAACGCGCCAGTTGAGCACGTAGGGAACACATTCAAGGGGACACGAGCTCTCCGTAAATTGGAGCCTTTCGGGCTAGTTTTTCCGCCAAATCAAATAGATGGATCGGATTCGAAGCGCGACGGGGAACACTCTATACCGGATATTTCAGCCGGTTTCTTCGATCCCGGCTTCGGTCATCGCGCGGCCGGCGGCCAGGGCGCCCGGGCCGTGCTCGAAGTCCGTTCCCGCGATGTGCCCTTCATCATCGAGGACGGCCAGATCGTCGGGCGCCTTGTCTACGAGAGCATGGCGGCCCGGCCGGAAGCGCTCTACGGCGCCGACCTCAAGTCGAATTACCAGGGCCAGGCCCTGAAGCTGTCCAAGCACTTCAAGAGCTGAGTGGTCACCAGCTCGCGTCTTCCGGCGATCACCGGCGATTCCCGGATGACACTTCGGTCCGGACCCGCTATGAACGCGGGCCTGCCGCGCGTTGCTTCGTCTGCGTGAAGGGCATGCGGGCGTAGTTCAGTGGTAGAACGTCAGCTTCCCAAGCTGAATGTCGTCGGTTCGATCCCGATCGCCCGCTCCAATATTTCAATGGGTTAAACCCATATCCTCGAAGCCCTGAATGTCAGAAGCTACGTAGCAGCTACGAGCCGAGCGATTCAATCGCTCTTGGGCTTCGGACCTGCTTGCGCCGGTTGAGCCACGTCGGAAGGCTTCGACTCGTTCGCTTCAGCAACCTCATTTGCGATGAGATCAGCAGCCCTCACACCGATGGCATTGGCCAGATCGTAGAGCGAGATGATCGTCGGATTTCGGCGCCCGCGTTCGAGGCCGCTGATATACCATCAGCTGAAGCCCGAGCGCGCTCCGGCCTGCTCCTGAGACAGGCCGCGTGCCTTCCGCAAACGCGCAGGATTTTCTCCGATCAGCTTGCGCCTATCCATGTGCTCAGAGCTGGCAATTTCGCGGCGACGTTCGAGGTTGCCCCTCGTCGAGCAGCCGGAACCCCAGCACTGAAGGTGAGGCTTTGGCGATCCGTCCGAAACGCCCCTCGGCTTTCGTCAATGTGGCCTCCTGGCAACGATGCCGAGGCTTGACGAAGCGCATCCCTGTCAAGAGTTGCCGAATCCCGTAAGGGCATGCCGTAATGGCGTGCGGCATTCCGTGGATGTCGCCGCCTGCCACCTTGCGCGATTTCGATTCGGATACTTCACATTCCCGTGCCGGATCGTGGAATGAATACCCCGGCTGACGAGCCGTAATGGCCGCGCCGGACTCTTGACGACCTGGGGGCTGCGTGTCTGCCCGCCTGACACGATTGGACTGGGGCTGACGATGACGAACCGGGACTGCAACGGAACGCTCCGGCAGCGGATTCTGGCCGGCACCTCGGCGCTGGCGCTCCTGCTGGCCGCCGCACCGGCCTGGGCTGATGGCGGCAAGGGCGGCGCTGCAAGGGGCGGTTCCGGCGGCACGGACAGCACGACCGGCGTCGGCGGCAGTGGGGGCAGCGCGAGCGGCATTAACAGCGCTTTTTTCGGTGGAGGCGGCGGCGGCGCCGGTGAAACTGGCGGCGCTGGAGGACATGGTGGCGCGGGCGCCGGCGGGGCGGGCGGGGCAACCGCTGGCGCTGGCGGGACAGCAGGCAGCGCTGGCAATTCCAGTAGAGGCGGAGGCGGCGGTGGTGGTGGTGCCCATGGCTTTGTCGACACTGGCTCGACCTTGCCCATGACCGCAGTCAGTGGCGGGATGGGCGGTGCAGGTGGGAGCGATCCCGGCGGCAACGGCACCGGCGGCGGTGGTGGTGCGGGCGGCTACGGCGCTGTGCTGGGAGCAGCAACGGGCGCACTTTCCGTCAACGTGATTGGCGGAGCGGGAGGAGCTGGCGGCGCTGATTACGTGGGAGGCGGTGGCGGTTCGGGTGGAATGGGCCTGTACATTCTGAATGGCGGGACCTTCACGATCAACAGTGCGATCCAGGGTGGGGATGGCGGGGCGGGTGGCGCTGGGGGTGGGACACTCTCAATAGGCGGCGTCGGTGGAGCGGGCGGAGCGGGCCTGTACATTCTGAATGGCGGGACCTTCACGATCGACAGCGCGATCCAGGGCGGAAATGGCGGGGCGGGTGGCGTTGCGGTTGGGACACTCTCAACAGGCGGCGTCGGTGGAACGGGCGGAGCGGGCATCGTCGGAACCGGCGTGAATCTAACCCTGGGCAGCACCGTCGGCGTCACTGGCGGCACGGCAGGCGGCGGCGGATCACGGGCCGACGCCATCACCTTCACGGGCGGTGCCAATGCGCTGACGCTCAACACGGGCGCCAGCCTCACCGGCAATATCAGCGTCACCGGCTCGCTGGAGTTCAAGCAGCCGACCGGCTTTGCCCTGTCCAACGTCATCACCGGCACGGGCTCGCTGTCGAAGACCGGCGCGGGCACGCTGACGCTGTCGGCCGCCAACAGCTACACCGGCGGTACCACGGTCTCCGGCGGCACACTGATGCAGGGTGCGACGGGCGCCCTCGTTGGCAACAGCGCCTATACGGTGAATGGCGGCACGCTCGACCTGAACAACTACGCGCTGACCGCCTCTTCGCTGTCCGGTACGGGTGGCACGGTCGCGCTGGGCAGTGCGCCCTGACCGTCGACCAGGCGACCGACACCAGCTTCGCAGGGGCGATCACCGGCACGGGCTCGCTGTCCAAGACCGGCGCGGGCACGCTGATGCTGTCAGGCGCCAACAGCTATTCTGGTCTCACGGCTGTCTCCGATGGCACGTTGAGGCAAGGCGCGGCGGGCGCGTTCGTCGGCAACGGTGCCTATGCGGTGAATGGCGGCACGCTCGACCTGAACAACTTCGCGCTGACCGCCTCCTCGCTGTCCGGCACGGCCGGCACGGTCGCTCTGGGCAGCGCCGCCCTGACTGTCGACCAGGCCAGCAACACCAGCTTCGCCGGAGCAATCACCGGCACGGGCTCGCTGTCCAAGTCCGGCGCGGGCACGCTGACGCTGTCGGGCGCCAATAGCTACTCTGGTCTCACGGCTGTCTCCGATGGCACGTTGAGGCAAGGCGTGGCGGGCGCCTTCGTCGGCAACAGCGCCTATGTGGTGAATGGTGGCACGCTCGACCTGAACAACTTCGCGCTGACCACCGCCTCGCTGTCCGGCATGGGCGGCACAGTTGGACTGGGCAGTGCGGCCCTGACCGTCAACCAGGCGACCAACACCAGCTTCGCCGGGGCGATCACCGGCACGGGCTCGCTGTCCAAGTCCGGCGCGGGCATGCTGACGCTGTCGGGCACCAACACCTATATCGGGCCGACCATCGTGTCGGGCGGCACCCTATCGGTGAACGGTTCGATCGCCGGTTCGGCCGTCACGGTCGCGGCTGGCGGTAGGCTCGGCGGCAACGGCACGGTCGGCCCGACCACGATCTCTGGCGGCACGCTGGCGCCCGGCAACTCGATCGGCACGCTCGCCATCGCCGGCAACCTCGCTTTCACGGCCGGTTCGACCTATGCGGTGGAGGTCTCGCCGTCGAATGCCGACCGGGTCAATGTCGGCGGTGCGGCCACGCTCGGAGGAGCGACCGTCGCCGCGAGCTTCGCTCCGGGAACCTATGTCGCCAAGCAGTACACGATCGTCAATGCGACGGGCGGCGTCAGCGGCACCTTCGGCAGCAAGGTCGACACCAATCTGCCTGCGGGCTTCAAGTCCGGCCTGAGCTACGATCCCAACAACGCCTATCTCGACCTGACGCTGGACTACACGCCGCCGACCAGCACGCCTACGCTCTTTCCCAATAGCGGCCTCAATCCGAACCAGAGCGGCGTCGCCAATGCTCTGACCGGCTATTTCAACAGCCATGGCGGCATCCCGATGGTGTTCGGCAGCCTGACGCCTGCCGGGCTGTCGCAGGCGGCCGGCGAACCGGCGAACGGCGTCCAGACGGTCAGCCGCGACGCAATGAACCTGTTCATGGGCACGATGGTCGATCCCTCGCCGGAGGGCCGTGGCATACCGCTCGCGCCGGGACCGGATGGGTTTGCCGGCTATTCCTCCGCCTCCGACAAGGCGATGGACCTGCCGACGCGGAAGCTGCCTTTGACAGCCGATCCCGATGCCTGGCGCTGGAGCGTCTGGGGCAGCGGCTTCGGCGCCGCGCGCTTCACCGGCGCCGATAGTGCGGCTGGGACCTCCGCCGTCACCGACCGGGTCTATGGCGCGGCCGTCGGCGCCGACTACAGGTTGACGCCCTCGACCGTCGCCGGCTTCGCCCTGGGCGGCGGCGGCGCCAACTTCAACACTTACGGGCTGGGCTCGGGCAGCTCCGACCTGTTCCAGGCCGGCGCCTTCATCCGCCAGCATTTCGGGCAGAGCTATGTCTCCGCCGCGCTGGCCTATGGCTGGCAGGATGTCACCACCGACCGCAGTGTCGCCGGCCTCGACCGGCTCCAGGGCCGCTTCAACGTCAACAGCTGGGCCGGCCGGATCGATGCCGGCCACCGCTTCGCGCTCGGCTCCTTCGGCCTGACGCCCTACGGGGCGCTGCAACTGACCCGGGTCTCGCTGCCGTCCTATGTCGAGACGGCGCTGGGCGGCCCCGGCCTCTTCGCGCTGTCCTATGCGGACAAGGACGCCACCTCGACGCGCAGCGAACTCGGCCTGCGGGCCGATGCGAGGTTGGATCTCGGCGGCCTGCCCCTGACCCTGCGTGGCGGACTGGCCTGGGTGCACAATTTCAACCCCGGCAGCAGCGTTGTCGCAGGCTTCCTCTCCCTGCCCGGCACCGGTTTCCTCGTTCAGGGCGCGGCGCAGGACCGCAACGCGCTACGCACCACGGCCACCGCCGAGCTGTCACTGAGGAACGGCCTCTCGCTGGTGGCGAGCTTCGACGGCGAATTCAGCCGGAACAGCCGCAGCCTCGGCGGAAAGGCCGCCATCCGCTACAGCTGGTAAGGGGCAGGAGCCCGTCTGGTGTTTTGCCGGTGATCAAAAGAGCTTCCGTGAGACCGGCAGCTCATGCGTATCGGAGGTCTGACGGCTTCGAGAGAAGGCTGCTCCAAGCCCATGTTTGTCCCGATCATGGCGAAGTGCGGCTTGCGATCTTCGAAGACAGCCGAAGAAGCCATGATGCTCTCTGTTAGCCATCGCTGATGTGCATCTGGATCGTTGAAGAATTGGCCCCGAGCCGCGCGGACATCTCAGCCGGTGCGTTCTGCGATGGCGGTCCCTGCCGCCCAGCCGGATGACCACGCCCATTGGAAGTTGTAGCCGCCAAGCCAGCCTGTCACGTCGACAACCTCACCGATGAAGTACAGGCCCTCGACCGTTCTTGCTTCCATCGTCCGTGAGTTCAGGCCGGACGTATCGACGCCGCCGAGCGTCACCTCGGCGGTTCGGTATCCCTCCGATCCGATCGGCATGACGTCCCAGCCCTGAATGGTGGACGCGATCGCGGCGAGCTTCTTGTCGCTCGCGTCGCCGATGGGGCCTGCCCAGCCATGGGCGTCCGCAAGATAAGCCGCCAATCGCTTCGGCAAAATCTCACCAAGCGTATTCGGGAGGCTTCTGCGGCCGTTTTCCTGTCTGGACGCGCGCAAGGCGGCAAACACGTCCTGCTTTGGCAGGAACGCGATCCTGATCGGCTCCTTCTCGCGCCAATAGGACGAAATCTGCAGAATCGAGGGGCCTGAAAGCCCGCGATGCGTGAACAGAAGCGCCTCGTCGAACGCGGCCTTGCCGCAGGAGACCCGCGCATCCGCGGCGACGCCGGCCATGTCGCGAAACCCGGAAAGGACGTCTTCGCCAAAGGTCAGCGGCACGAGGGCCGGGCGGGTTTCCGTCACTGCCAGACCAAACTGGCCGGCGATCTGGTAGCCAAGGCCGGATGCCCCCATCTTGGGGATGGATTTTCCGCCGCAGGCCACGACAAACTGCCGGCATCGGATTCTGGCGGCTCCATCGCCACCAAGGGCGATCGCAAAGCCATCATCCAGCCGTTCGAGGCTTTCCAGCGTGGTTCTGAGGCGCAGTTCGCAGGCTGCGCGCGCCATCTCGGCCATCAGCATGGCGATGATATCCTTGGCGGAATCATCGCAGAAGAGCTGTCCGAGCGTCTTCTCGTGATAGGCGATGCCGTGCTTTTCGACCAACGCGACGAAGTCGTGCTGCGTATAACGGCCGAGCGCTGACTTCGCGAAATGCGGGTTGTTCGACAGGAAATTACGCGCGCTCGTGCCGATATTCGTGAAGTTGCAGCGCCCCCCGCCGGAGATGCGGATTTTCTCGCCGGGTGCCTTGGCATGATCGACGACGAGGACGCGCCCGCCGCGCGATGCGGCGTGGATCGCGCACATCATTCCAGCGGCACCGGCACCCAGGATGACAGTGTCGTAACGCTCAATCGACATCGAATGCGGCTAGCCTCGGAACGGTTCAAACGGCCGTTGCGCAGCGTTTCGGATGGCAGCGCGCTGCGCTCGGCTTCGGGTAGATGATCCGCGGCCGTCCAGCAACCGGCGACACCAATGGCTTGGCGCCGCTTCATCGACGGAAGGTCGCCGGTTCGATCCCGATGCCCGCCCTAAATTCCCGTTATGCCGCGCTCCCCGGCGAAATGCGCGGGCGGGATCCCTTGTCGTGCTCCGGCGCCCTCTTTGGCTTCAGCCGGACCTACAGCCGGACGACCAACTGAGAGAAAGCGTCGACGGTGTCGTTCAGGATGCGCGCGGTTGCCTGGATGCGCTTCGCCGTCTCGGCGACCGAGCAGGCCTGGTCGAGCGCGCCCTCCGAACCTGCCGTGACGATCGCAGTCGCCTGCGCGACGGCTTCGGCGGCGACCACCGCGTCGCCGAGGGCGGCGACGATCTTGTCGAGCGCGTCGGCTTGCTGATCGGATGCCGCGAGGATGGTCTCGGCTGAATCGATCACGGAATGCGCGGCCGTTTCGATCTCATGCGAGGCGGCGATCGATTGCTTGGCTGCCGTCCGAATTTCGTGAACTTGCGTGATGATCAGCTCGGCAGCTTCGTTGGTCCGGCCCGACAGTAGCTTTACCTCATGCGCCACCACGGAGAAGCCCGTCCCGAGCTGGCCGGCCCGTGCCGCCTCGATCGTCGCGTTGAGCGCAACGAGATTGGTCTGTCGCGCGATGTCGCGGATCAGATTCGTGCCCTTGTCTACCTCATCCAGGAGCTGGACGAGCCGCTGCTTGATGAGAACCGATCTGCGCACGTTCTCGGCAGCGATCTGGACGAAGCCGGAGGTGTGGTCAGCGCCGGCCCGGATCGACGAGACTGCGTCGGTCATGCGATGCGATTCGTCGTCGACATGTTTCAGGCCGAGCCTGGCGCGATCCACCATCTCGGGAAACTCCGCCACGCCTGACCGCGATGTCCTGGACAGCGAGGACAGCCGATCGGCGCTGCCGTTCATCTGGTCGATCGAATCGGACAGGGAAGACAGGGCGGTCTTCACGGCGCCATGAAAGGTCTCGACGCGGCCTTCGAGGGCAAGCCGCGTGGCTTCCTCGCGTGCCGCGTGCCGACGCTCCGCCTCTCGCAGCGTTGCGATCTCGGTTTCGGCTCGCACGCGATCGAGGAAGCGCCGGGCGACCGAGCGAGCGAGCAGCAGCGAGAGCACGAGGAAGATCAGGTCGACAGCCAGGTAGAGCACCAGCATATCACCCTGGAGGAAGGCCAGATGCGTCAGGCGGCCGGCCCAGAGCGTCGCCAGGAAGGCCAGGGCGGCCGCGGGCAGGATCGCCATGGTGAAGACGCCGACGCAGGACAGGCCGGTGATGGTGATGCCGATGATCCCGTCGAGCCGCGGTGCGGCGCCGGGATTGAAGGCGACGGCCAGGATCGCCCAGGGCATCGCGAGCAGGCATGAATCGCGGATGATGCGAACCGTGAACCGCGGCGAAGGCGGCTCGGCCTGCCGCGCGCGGGCCCGCAGCAGGCCCATGCGCCGGATGCCGAGGCCGGACAAGGCCACGATGGGCGGTGTCCAGAGCAGCGGAAATACCAGCCATCCCGACCAGAGCAGCACGGCCGAGATCGTCAGCCCGAACACCATGTTGGCGCCAAGGATCGTCGGCAGGGCTTCGCTGTAGCGCGCTGCTTGCGCCTGGCGCAAAGACGCGCGTTCCTCCTCGGCGATCGCCAGGCCACACTGCGCATCGAGCCAGGCGCTCCACCGCAGCAGGCTCCGACCGGCAAGGCCGAGTTGATCTGACAGGGCAGCCACTGAAGCGTCGGCCTTCCGCGTGTTTTCGGCAGTCAGCCGTGGCGGGCCGGCGCGGCTTCGCTTGCCATGGCCGGTTGAGCCTTCGCCCCGTCGATCACGACCGGCGTCCAGCCGCGCTCGGATGATTTCAGCCAGTCGGCGATGTTCTCGAAGATGATGCGCTGGAAGGGCTGGATCTGCTGACCGCTCTGTTCGGAGATGGCGATGATCCGGCTGAGCTCATCGGCGAAATCGCGCCTGATCTCGTCGCCCAGGCGGTTTTCCAGGTGCTTGAACAGGATGCCGAACAGGCTGATCTGCGCGCTGGCGAGCCCGGCGAGGCAGTTGCTGAAATCCTGATTCATGGGGGCGTCCTCGAAGGTGGTCCCGCCGGTGTCGCTGCAGTTGTCACGTTGCGGCATGCCGTCGGTCGAAATGGGCGTGGGGGGAGGCGGGCGGCTTCAGAATTCCGCCCAGTCGTCGCGGCCGTTCATCGCGCGCAGCACCTTGCGCTGAAGCCGTGCCGGGACGGTCGGTGCCGGCTCGGCCTCGCTCGGTGTCGGCCGCGCGAAGGCGCCGCTGTCGACCTTGCCACTCAGCCGGCTCAGCGGGATCTGGAAGGAGGTGACGAGGGACTGGAGCCGCTTCGCCGAACCTTCGAGCGTGCCAGCGACCGCGTGGCTCTGCTCGACCATCGTGGCGTTCTGCTGCGTCATCTCGTCGAGATGGGCCACGACCTTGGCAACCTCCTCGATCCCGTTCGCCTGCTCCTGCGAGGCGATCGAGATATCGGCGAGGGCGTTGGACACTTGCTGCGACGATTGAACGATCTCGGTCAGCGCGGTGCCGGCTTCCTGGACCAGCTTCACGCCGGCGGCGACCTCCTCGGCCGAATCCGTGATGAGCTTCTTGATGTCGTTGGCCGAATCGCTGGAGCGCTGGGCCAGCGCCCTGACCTCGGAGGCCACCACCGCGAAGCCGCGGCCCGCTTCGCCGGCGCGGGCCGCCTCGACCGCTGCATTCAGGGCGAGCAGGTTGGTCTGGAAGGCGATCGTGTCGATGACGTTGATGATGTCGGCGATATTGGCTGAAGCGCGCTCGATGCGCTCCATCGCCGCGATGGCCGCGCTGACGATGTCGCCGCCGCGATTGGCGATGGTGTTGGCTTTCTCGCCCAGGGCCGTCGCGTCCTGCGCGCGCGCCGCGCTCTGCTTGACGGACGCTGCGAGTTCCTCGGTCGTCGCCGCGGTCTCTTCGAGGCTGCTGGCCTGTTCCTCGGTCCGCTGCGCGAGGTTGTGGCTGTCCTGGTTGATCGTCGAGGAGCCGGCCGTGAGCGTGCCGGAAATGTCGGCAGTCGTCGTTACGACGTCGCAGAGCGTCTCGATCAGCGCATTCACGCCTTCGCAGAGATCGCGCAGCTCGCCGGCCTTGCCGGCCAGCTCGATGCGCGGGTTGAGGTTTTTCTGCTTGGCGGCCGCGACGACCTGCTGGGTCTCGGCGACCGTGAGCTGGAGAGCCTCCTGCGCGAGGCGCCGTTCCGTGATGTCGGAGGCGAATTTCACGACCTTGTACGGCCGCCCGGTGGAGTCGAGGATCGGGTTGTAGGTGGCCTGGATCCAGATCCGGCGACCGCCCTTGCCGATGCGCAGATACTCGCTCTCGTCATATTCGCCCCGGCCTAGCTTGGCCCAGAAGCGCTTGTATTCATCGGATTGATGCTGCTCCGGCGTCACGAACAGGCGGTGATGCTGACCCTTGATCTCGTCGAGCCGGTAGCCGACGGCGCTCAGGAAGTTGTCGTTGGCATCGAGGATGGTGCCGTCGAGATTGAATTCGATGACCGCCTGGGACTTGCGGATTGCGGCGATCTGCGCTTCCGAATTGGCGATCTCCGCCTTCTGGGCGGTGATGTCGGTCGCGAATTTCACGATCTTGCTCGGCTTGCCGTTGCGTCCGAGGACCGGCGCATAGACCGCCTGGAGCCAGAGCGGCGTGCCGTCCTTGCCGACGCGCAGGAACTGCCCCTCCTGCGGCTCTCCCTGGCGCAGCGCGTTCCAGAACGCCTTGTAGGCCGGCGCTTCGGCCTCATCCTTGCGCAGGAAGATCGCGTGGGGGCAGCCGACGATCTCCGACAGCTGGTAGCCGGTCGCCGCGAGAAAGTTGCCGTTGGCGTTGAGAACCTTGCCCGCGAGGTCGAACTCGATCACGGCCTGCGAGCGATGGATCGCCTCGATCTGCGCCGCGCTGCTGTCCCGGTTGAAGAGGTTGAAGGCCATTGTTGTCCCCAGCGTGATGTGACCTAGGGAAGAAAGCTCTAACCAAGTTAAATAACGAACGGAGCCGTTAGCAGAAGCGATTAAGGGGTTGTTAGCTGCGTTTAACGACACGAGAAAATTAATGAATCGTACCCTGATTAAGCTCTCTATGGTCGAATTTTGCTGCAATTTCGGCATAATTTTGTGATTATTTCTATTTGATCCCGTTAACCGGTTAACCGGTGTTAACGAGCCCTTAACGAGGGGGGAGCAGGTTTGTTGGTGTTTGATAACTATAAGATACTATCGAATGATCTCATCAGGATTCGCTATTCTGCTGGATAAGATGAAATGCTGAGCACGGCGCTCTGGGATGAAGAAGATTTCGCGCAACTGAAGGTTGAACTTGCAGCCTTGAGCGGCAGTATCCCCGCGCCGGTACGCGTTATGGTGGCGAGCAGCGTCAAGCATTTCGCCGGTGAGTTGGTCGACGAACTCTGGGGAGATCTTGCACGCCATATGCGGGTCCAGGCCCTGTTCGACAACGAGGTCCGTGCCAGGCGCTTCCGGGGCGCCCTGTCGCAATGGCTCGTCGAAATCTTTCCGCGGGAGCCGATTGACCCGACGCATTTTCTCATGCGTCAGTCCGAGATCGGGGCGACCCACGCCCGCATCCAGATCCCGACATCGCTGAGCATGCTCGCGGCGCGCTCCTTCAAGCGCGGCATCTACAACAATCTCAAGCACACCCGGCTGTCGCGCGACGAATTCGTCCAGGCTGCGCTTTATGTTTCCGGCGTTATCGACATCGCGACGGCGGCGATCACAGCCGCTCTTATCAGCGGGCTCGACCGTAACCTGCGGGCGGAGGAAGCGCTTCGCCAGGTGTCGATCGATCATGATTTCCGTGCGGAGCGGGAAAGGCAGAAGGCATCCCTTTCCGAATGGGCGCAGGCTGTCTTCTTCGGCTCCGGCATCGCCGGTGAGGCCGACGGGGTCCTGCTGCTGAGCCGGTCCGAGTTCGGCCTCTGGTTTTCCCATAGGGCGAATCTGCTGTTCGGTCGCACGGCCGAATATGCGTCGATCGCCGGGCTGGTCGATCGGGCTGACGCGCATGTCCGGCAGTTGCGCGGCGATGGGGATGCGTCTTGCCGTCAGGATCACCTGCGGGAGATCAGGCAGATTGCGGGCCAGATCAACAATCTCCTGAGCGTCCAGTTCAGCCAGTCCTTCGACATGGGCAGTGCCAGAGACCCGCTGTCGCGCTTGCTGAATCGCCGCTATCTTCGGGCGGCGCTCTCCCGCGAGGTCGCATTGCGTCGCCGGACGAACCGGCCCTTCTCGATGATCATGCTCGAGATTTCGCAATTCGACACGCTGCGGGCCAGCCTCGGCGAGGCCGGCGCCGATACCGTCGTCCAGCAGACGGCCGCCATGTTGCTCAACGCCGTGCGCTCGAGCGACACCGTCTTCAGCATGGGCCGGGAGACCTTCCTGATCATTCGGGTCGGGACGGATGCCAGGGAAGCGGCGGTGTTCGCCCGCGGCATCGTCGAAAGCTATGCGGCGACGCATTTCTCGATCGACGGCAAGACGGTCCGGAAGAACACGCTGAATGTCGGCGTCATCGAGTATGACGGCCATCCCGATCCGCGCCGGCTCGTCGATCAGGTTGCCAATGCCCTGCGTAACGAGAAGGTCGGCAAGTGATGCATACGGGCGCACTCCACGGCGCGATCCTGCTGCTTCGATCCTGACCCGGCCGTAATCCTGCTCGCGTCGCGGATCGAATCCGCGTTTCGCGGGTTGATCCGCGACGCCGCCGCTTCGGCGCGAGGAGCAGGATATGATGACGATCAGGCAGATCACGACCACCGCCGCCGCCGTTCTGATGCTGGCTTCGCCGGCCGTGGCCCAGCAGCGCTCGCTTGGCCCTTCGACGGGTACGGTTCGCATCGAGCAGGTCCAGGCTGGCTTCATCGCCTCCGGCGAGGCCGGCGGCGGAACCTTGCGCTACCAGGGCCGCTCCTACCCGATCACGGTTGGCGGGCTCGGCATCGGCTCGATCGGCGCTTCGCGCTCGGTCGCGACCGGTACGGTCTACGGGCTGCGCCGCGTCTCCGACTTCGCCGGACCTTATGTCCAGCTCAAGGAAGGCTGGGCCGTGGGCGCGGCCGGCCGCGGTACGACATGGCTGCGCAACGACAAGGGCGTGACGCTCAGGCTCGCCACCCGCCGCCAGGGCTTGCAGCTCCAGCTCGGTGCCGACGGCGTGCTGATCGGCTTCCGGAATTAGGCCGCAGCCGCATGGGCGGATAAGGCGGCGTAGCCTCTAGGCTTTTGCGCCGCCTCGACTATGGTGCGGGCACTTTGGATAGCGTGTTTCGCCCTCTGCTGATCTGTGCCGCCGCCGCCGTTCTGGCGGCGGTGCTATGCGTGGCCTTGCGCCCGCTCTTGCTGCGCTATGCGCTGGCGCGGCCGAATGCGCGGTCCAGTCACAAGATCCCGACGCCTCAAGGCGGCGGCATCGCGGTCCTCGCTGGCGCTTTCCTCGCGTTGGGCACGACGCTCTGGCTCGTCCCCCTCGAGGGTGAGGCGACCCGCGCCGTGCTGGTGCTCGCCCTTGCGGTGATCGGGCTCGGCATCGTCGGCGCCTGGGACGATATCCGGCCACTGCCAGCGGGCATCCGGCTGGTGCTGCAAGCTGTCTGCGTCGGCTTCGTGCTGTTTCGGGCCGCGCCGGAACTGCGTTTGTTTCCCGAATTCCTGCCCCTGCCTGTCGAGCGTGCCCTGGCGCTTCTCGCCGGGGTCTGGTTCGTCAATCTCGTCAATTTCATGGACGGGCTCGACTGGATCACGGTCGCCGGCATCGTGCCGTTGACGGCTGCGCTGGCCTTCGCCGGCATGGCCGGCACGATAGACCCGGTGACGGGCTGGCTCGCCGCCGCTCTCTGCGGCGGGCTCCTCGGCTTCGCGCCCTTCAACCGGCCGGTGGCGCGGCTCTTCCTCG
Organism: Allobosea sp. TBD101; assembly: GCF_059817965.1. Lineage (NCBI taxonomy): Bacteria > Pseudomonadati > Pseudomonadota > Alphaproteobacteria > Hyphomicrobiales > Alloboseaceae > Allobosea > Allobosea sp. TBD101. The sequence goes on along the minus strand of NZ_CM187543.1, from coordinate 163,126 downwards.
GCGATGTCGGCTCGCTGCCGATCGGGCTCGTCACCGCCTATCTGCTCTACCGTCTCGCCGGCACGGGCGCTTTCGCCGCCGCGCTGATCCTGCCACTCTACCATATCGCCGACGCGACGATCACGCTGCTGCGGCGCCTCGCGCGCGGCGAGAAGGTCTGGGAGGCGCATCGCTCGCATTTCTACCAGCAGGCGACGGTGAACGGTTTCAGCGTGATCGCCGTGGTCGGCCGCGTCGCCCTGCTCAATCTCGCGCTTGCCGCGATCGCCGGTATTTCGCTGATCTGGCCGGCTCTTCCGGTCCGGGTGATCTGTCTGGCTGTCGCTGCCCTGCTGACCGGCCTGCTGCTGCGCCGCTTCGCAACCGGGCCCCGTCATGGCTGACCGGCGCGTCCTCGTCACCGGAGCGAGCGGGTTCGTCGGGCCGCATGTCGTAGCGGCGCTGATTCAGGCAGGCTACCTCCCGCGCCTTGCCCTGCGTCGCGCGCAACCTATCCCCGCGGGGGCGGAGGCGGTGGTGACCGGCGATCTTTCGGCCGCTGTCAACTGGCGTCCGGCGCTGGAGGGTGTCGACCATGTCGTTCACATGGCCGGTCTCGCCCATGCCGGGCCGGGTCTCGACGCGGCGCTCTACCGGCGCATCAACACCGAGGCGACGCTGGAGCTCGCCCGCGCTGCGGAGAAGGCCGGCGTGCAGCGGTTCGTCTATCTCTCCTCGATCAAGGCGCTGACCGATGCCTTCGACGGCCTGCCGCTGACCGAGGAGACGCAACCGGCGCCCGGCGACCCCTACGGCCGCTCCAAGCTCGCGGCGGAACGAGGACTGGCCGAGATCGATCTCGACTGGGTCGCACTGCGCCCGGTCCTGATCTACGGGCCGGGGGTGAAGGCGAATATGGCAGCGCTGCTCAAGCTGGCGCGCTTGCCCGTGCCGCTGCCCTTCGGCGGGTTGCAGGCGCCGCGCTCGCTGCTTGCGCTCGAGAACCTCGCCAGCGCCATCCTGTTCGCGCTGACGCCGGCCTGCCCGGCGCGGCAGAGCTACGCGCTGTCCGACCCTGAGCCCATCAGTGTCTCCGGGATGCTGGCGGCGATGCGGGCCGGGCTGGGGCGTGGTCCGGGTCTTCTGCCCGTGCCGGAGGCCTGGCTGCGCCGGCTGGCGCGCCTTGCCGGGCGCGAGGAGACTTTCCTCAAGCTGGCGGGCAGCCTCGTCGCCCGTCCGGAACGCCTGCTCAGGGCTGGCTGGCAGCCGCTGGTTGAGACGAAGCCGGCCCTGGCGCGTCTGGCCGCTTCGAATCGCGCAGGCTGAAATCCGGGATCGCTTCGTCGAGCACCGCATTGGCTGCGGCCTGGTCATTGGCTTTCACCGCCGCTGCAAGGCGCGCCAGCCAGATTTCGATCCTGTCGCGGCCGGCGAAGATCGGCTTGGCTGCCATCACCCCGTCGAGCCCGGTTTCGGCCATCGGCTCGTCATGGGCGAACAGGATCTCATGCAGCCGCTCTCCCGGCCGGACGCCGGAGACGACGATCTCGATATCCTCGCCGGGCTCGAAGCCGGCGAGGCGGATCATCCGCTCGGCCATGTCCATGATCCGCATCGGCTGGCCCATCTTGAGCACGTAGACGGCAGCACGCTCGGCCTCCGCGTGGCTCGCTCGGGCGTGGGTGGCAGCAGTCAGCACGAGGTCGCAGGCCTCGCGGATCGTCATGAAATAGCGGATCATGTCGGGGCTGGTCACCGTGACCGGCCCGCCCCGGGCGATCTGCGCCTTGAACTTCGGCACCACCGAACCGGCCGAGCCCAGCACATTGCCGAAGCGGACCGCAACGAGGCGGATGCCGGAATCGGCGGCGACGAGCTCGGCATCGCGCGATTGCGCATAGATTTCGGCGAAGCGCTTGGTCGCGCCCAGCATCGAGACGGGCTCGATCGCCTTGTCGGTCGAGATCATCACGAAGGTCCGGGCACCGGCCGCGACCGCGGAGTCGATGACGTTCACCGAGCCGAAGATGTTGGTCTTGATGCCCTCGCTCCAGTCCGCCTCCAGATAGGGAACGTGCTTGAGCGCGGCGGCATGGACGACGATGTCGGGCTTGAAGCCGGCGAAGAGCGGCATGATGCGCGCGCGATCGCGGACATCGGCAAGCGCGCCGGAGACGGCCGTACCCGGCGCCTGCACCGAGAGCTGTTCGCTGATCTGGAACAGGGCTGGTTCCGAGCTTTCGATGATGAGCAATTCGGCCGCGCCGAAGGCGGCGCAACGCAGGCAGATCTCGGAGCCGATCGAGCCGCCGCCGCCGGTGACGATGACGCGCTTGCCCTTCAGGAACGCGCCCAGCCGGTCGCGGTCGATCGTGGCGGTCGAGCGGACCAGCAGGTCCTCGATCTCGAGCGGCGCCACCTCCGTGTCGCGCAAGCCTTCGCCGAGGCTGTCGATACGCGAGATCGGCAAGGCGAGCTTGCGCGTGCGCGCCAGCCATTTTTCCGGCTGCGCTTCCGGCAGCATGGCGGCAGGCGTCGCGACGATGCGGCGATAGGCTTCGCCGCGCTCCATCGCTTCGCCCGCGACCCGTTCCAGATCGGTGAGCAGCCCGAGCACCGGCACGCCGCGGATCGACTGGCCGAGATCATCGGGGCGCGGAGACAGGATGCCGGCCGGCCTCAGCCGCCGCATCGTGCCGGCCTCCATGGCGCGGATCACCATCTCGACCTCGACGCCGCGCCCGAGCAGCAGCGTCGGCAGGTTCGCCTCGCGCACGGCTGTGGTCCGCGAACGGGCATATTTGAAATAGCGATAGGCGAGGCGCGGACCGCCGAGCAGCGCGACCTGCACCAGCCAGTACAGCGCGATCGAGATCTTGCCGAAATAGAAGGCGCCATAGAAGCTCGGCGAGATCAGCACGTAATCGACGGCGAGCAGCGATACCGTCAGGACGGAGACCGCTTTGACGATGTTCGATAGGTCCGGCAGCGAGGCAAAGCGCCATTTCGAGCGGTAGAGCGAGAAGAACCAGTAGACCAGCCCGGCATAGGCCACGAAGAAGGGCAGGAAGCGCGGGAGGTAGCGCAGGTGCTCGGTGAGCAGCGCCCCTTCGAACCGCACGACGAAGACCAGCCAGATCGCCAGCGCCGTGACCGTGAGGTCATGCAGGACGACGGCGAGCTTCTTGAGATTCTGTTTGGGCAGGATGGCCATGTCCGGGCGGTATCCCGCTCCCTCGGCGGCTTGTCAACGCGTCGGTTCGGGATCGCCTGGAGCGTTCTCCAGCGAAGTGCTCTAGCGAGCCTGGGGCTTTGCTTCCAGCGCGCTGAGCACGAAGGCGATCATCTCGTCCGGCGTCGGGCCCGGAATGCACTCGCATTGCGTGATCAGCAGCGGATGCATGAAGCGGATCATCGCGGTGCGGATGCAGCCGGTGGCATGGGCCGGCTCCATCGGCCGGAACTCGCCACGCGCGATACCGTCGGCGACGACGCGGCGCAGCACCATGTCGAAGCGCTCGATATGGGCGATAATCGCATCCCAGCTCTCCTCCATCGCGGCGCAGACCATTTCCTGCATCCGGGCATGGCCGGCGAAGCGTGCGGCATTCAACTTGTAGGAGGTGGCGAGGATGTCGCGCAGCCGATCGGATGCGGGCCGGTCTTCGTCGGCGATCGTGGCAATGGCTTCTTCCTGCTCGCGCTTGTAGCGCTCCAGCACGGCCTCGTTGATCGACTTCTTGGAGTCGAAGAAGCGATAAACGTTGGCGGGGCTCATCCGCAGGGATTTGGCGATGTCCGCCACCGTCGTCTTCTGGTACCCGATATCGCGGAAGAAGCGCTCGGCGGTGTCGACGATGATCTGCCTGGTATCGCGTTCGGGGTTACTCACGGCGTCGCCGGTTGGGTTGTTTCAAACGAAAGCGGTGAAGAATTGATCTTTATGACGAATTTCATCATTCGTCAACATAATGGCGAATAAAGACTTTTGCCTTGATGTGCATCAATCTGCGGGCAAGGCCCTTGTTCAAGGAACAGTTCAGGGCGTCCGAGGTTCCCACCCGGCTCAGACCACGGAACTGCGGGTTCTGGCGAGATTAAGCAGGGTTTCGGTATCGAAATGAGCGTCCAGATGCGCAGCGAGCCCATCTAGGGTCGCCTCGATCGCATCGTCGTAATGCAGGTCTGACGATGTAGGGTGCTCTGCGCCGATCGCAGTGAGCCAGGCGCCGCGCACCGCGTCTGAAGCAAAGATGCCATGCAGATAGCTGCCGGCGACCCGGCCATCCGGGCTTGCGGCGCCTTCCGCCCGGCCTTCGACGTGGAACGGTGCGCGAGCTGTGTCGGTGCCGTCCGTTCGGCCGAGATGGATTTCATAGGCCCGGCCCGACGCCGTGCTGCCGATATCGACGAAATCAACCTCGCGGACGGTCTTGTCGGCGTCGAGGGTCGTCTCGACATCGAGCAGGCCAAGGCCGGGCGCTTCACTCGGCGGCCCTTCCAGTCCGAGCGGGTCGCGCACCACGCGTCCGAGCATCTGGTAGCCGCCGCAGAGCCCGAGGACGCGCCCGCCCCTGCGGCGATGGGCGAGGATGTCGATGTCCCAGCCCTCTTTCCGCAAGGCCGCGAGATCGCGCAAAGTCGTCTTGGAGCCCGGCAGAATGACGAGATCGGCATCTCCCGGCAGCGGCTGCCCCGGTCCGATCATGGCGAGATCGACCCCCGCCTCGAGTTTCAGCGGGTCGAGATCGTCGAAATTGGCGATGCCCGGCAAGACCGGCACGACAATCCTGATGCGGGCGCCCGCTTTCCGCCCCGAGCGGATGTCGAGCCCGTCCTCGGCCGGCAGCCTGACCGCATCGGCGAACCAGGGCACGACGCCGAGACTGGGCCACCCCGTGGCCTCCGCGATCGTGGCGACGCCGGGCGCAAACAGTTCGACGGCGCCCCGGAAGCGGTTGATCGCGAAGGCGCGGATCATCGCCCTGTCTTCCGCATCGAGAACCGCGTGCGTGCCAACCAGGCTCGCGATCACGCCGCCGCGGTCGATATCGCCGATCAGCACGGCCGGGACGTTGGCGGCCCGCGCGAAGCCGAGATTGGCGATGTCGCGGGCGCGCAGGTTCGTCTCGGCCGGCGACCCCGCGCCCTCGACGATGACGAGATCGGCGCCTTCGCTCAGGCGCGTGAAGCTGTCGAGGACCTGCGGCATGAAATCCCCGCGCCGGGCGAAGTCGCGCGAGGCGAGGCGGCCGGCAACGCGGCCCTGCAGGATGATCTGGCTGCCTTGCTCGCCCTCAGGCTTCAGCAGCACGGGGTTCATGTCGGGGTGAGCAGCAACACGGGCGGCGCGGGCCTGCAACGCCTGCGCCCGGCCGATCTCGCCGGCAGCGGTCGCCGCGGCATTGTTCGACATGTTCTGCGGTTTGAACGGCCGTACTTTCAGGCCGCGATTCGCGAACAGCCGGCACAGCCCGGCGACGATCAGCGACTTCCCAACATTGGAGCCGGTGCCGAGGATCATGATCGCGGGAACGGGGGAGCGGGCCATATGCCTGCTTAGCGTGGTTTCGATATGCGCGGAAACCAGCCGCAGCGGCAATCTTCACGCAAGGAGGATGGGAGAGCTCGGCGCTGACTTCGCGCGTCGGGTGGCGCTTGCACCATCCTGACAAGGTTCGCCGGCCTTCTGCGGCATCCTGCTGCGCCAAAGGGGCGAAGTCGCAACGGGCGTCCGCCGAAGGCCGGCTGAGAATCAATAGACACTGATTGATGACGAATGTCAACATTCATCACTCGCTATTTCTCTCACCTCCGTCGGATCGTTTCCCATCGGATGCGCCGGCCGGTCCGGCATGCTAAAGCCACGGTTCCCGCCTTTGCCGAGCCGATCCGACCGCGATGAATCCGATCCTCTCCGCCCTCCCCACCACCGTCTTCGAGGTGATGTCGCAGCTTGCCCGCGAGATCGGGGCCGTGAATCTCGGGCAGGGCTTCCCGGATGATCCCGGCCCGCTCGATGTCCGCCGGAAGGCGGCCGAGGCGGTGGTCGATGGCTGGAACCAGTATCCGCCGATGATGGGGCTGCCCGAGCTGCGCGAGGCGGCTGCCAAGCACTACAAGCATTGGCAGGGGCTCGACCTCGACCCCACGACGGAAATCATGGTGACCTCTGGCGCGACCGAGGCCATTGCCGGCGCGCTGATGGCCCTGATCACGCCCGGCGACGAGGTCGTGCTGTTCGAGCCGATGTACGACGCCTATCTGCCGCTGGTGCGGCGCGCTGGCGGCATCCCGAAATTCGTGACGCTGACCCCGCCGCATTTCGGCCTGACCGAGGAGGCGCTGGCAAAAGCCTTCTCGCCGAAGACGAAGGTCGTGCTGTTCAACAACCCGCTCAACCCGACCGCGACGATCTTCGGCAAGGCCGATCTCGACCTGCTCGCCGATTTCTGTGTCCGCCATGATGCGATCGCGATCTGCGACGAGGTCTGGGAGCATGTCGTTTTCGACGGGCACCGGCATGCCTCGGTGCTCGGACGCCCGGACATGCGCGAGCGCACCGTCAAGATTTCCTCGGCCGGCAAGATCTTCTCGCTGACGGGCTGGAAGGTCGGGCTCGTCATGGCCGCGCCCGCGATCATGCGCGTGCTGTCCAAGGCGCACCAGTTTCTCACCTTCACCACGCCGCCGAACCTGCAGGCCGCGGTGGCCTATGGCCTGGGCAAGGATGACGGCTATTACGAGGGCATGCGCGCCGATTTCCAGCGCTCGCGCGACCGTTTCGCGGCCGGCCTGCGCGATCTCGGCTTCGCCGTGCTGCCGAGCGCCGGGACCTATTTCCTCAATGTCGATATCGCGCCGCTCGGCGAGAGCGACGATGTCGATTTCTGCCGCCGGCTGGTGACCGAGAATGGTGTCGCCGCGATTCCGGTCAGCGCCTTCTATGCCGAGGGTGCGGTCAGGAACGTCGTCCGCTTCTGCTTCGCCAAGCGGGATGCGACGCTGGATGCCGCGCTGGAACGGCTGGCGGCACGCCGTCCGCGCTGAAGCCTCCGGCCGGTGGTTTCAGCCGGCGATCAGCTTGGCGGCGGTCGCGCCGGCGGCTCCGAGGCGCTTCTGCAGATCGGCGGCGACGCCGCCACTATTCGGCGCCTGCTTGGCGGTTTCGGTTGCCGCCATCAACTGGGCGAGCGCCTGCTGCGCCAGCGCCTTGTCCTTGTTGCGGCGGGCGAGCTGGAGCATGGCCTCGGCCTGATTGGCCCGCGTCTGCGCCCAGAGCAGCGGTGCGCGCTCCTGGCGATATTCTTCCAGCGCGGCGGCGAAGGCGGCGATCGCCTCCTCGATCACGACCGGCTCGCTGTAGCGCTCGCCCATGGCAGCGAGGACGCAGCCCATCTGGTCCTGAAGCTCGGCCCAGCGCATGGGGGTGCGGCTGCGGTCGGTCGCCTGCGAGACGCGGTTGAGACCGTTGAAGGCGCGTTCGAGCAAAGAGAGGTCGCTGCGGCGCCGGCCGAGCGTGGCACGCGCGCGGGAGATCATGTGCTCGGCTTCGAGCCAGCGGACCTCGTCGTCGCTGCGCTTCCAGACGGCAAGTGCCGTGGCATAGGTCGCGACCGCTTCCTCCAGCAGATTGTCGTCCTTCTGCGAGACGCCGAGATTGACCGCAAGCCGGCCCAGCCGCAGCTTCAGGGCACGCCAGAGCGCGGGCGCCTCGTCATGGCGCAGGTCTTCGAGCCCGGCCCGGCAATGGATGAGGGCCTCGTCGAGCAGCTTGGCGTCGCCGGTCAATGCGGCCAGCTTGTCGAGCGCCGAGGCCAGCGCTTCCTGCGCTCCGGCGAAGGCGATGGTGTCAGCGAGGCTGTCGAGCCCTTCGAGCAAACGGCGCAGGGCGGCGATCGAGCCGTCATAACCTTCGCGGCCGCCGAAATCTTCGCTGAGCCGTGCCAGCACCTTCGCCTGCTCGAGAGCGGCCTCCCGGCTGCGGTCCACATTTGCGAGGCCGATCAGGGCGGAGGCTTCGCCATAGCGGGCGGCGGCTTCGCGATAGGCCTCGGAGGTCGTGCGCAGGAAGCTGATGGCCGCGCGGTCGGCGCGGTTCTCGCCGATCAGCAGCCGGCGTTCGAGCGGGAGCGCGGAAAGGTCGGTGGAGCCGCCGATGGCGTGCAGCTCGGCCTGGGCGAGGCTCTTGTCGGCTTCGGCGAAACGGCCCTCTGCGATGGCGGTGGCGGCTTCTCCGCGCAGGCGCTTGATCTCGGCATCGCCGAGAGGCGTGGCGAGGCGGGTAGACAGCGCGAGGAAGTCGCTGGCCTTGCGGTCGAGCAGGTGCTCGCTGGGCAGGGGCGAGCCCGCACGCCGCAGCCAGTCCGCCATCATCGCGGCCATCGCCATCGGCGATATGCCGCGGCGTCCGGCGATGCGCGCCAGGAGCGGAGCGATCTGGTCGGTCTGGCTGATGGCTGCCTCCCGCTCCGGTCAGGTGACAGGGATTGCCGCGCGCCCGTTTGGACACGCGGCGATCCGGGGCGATTTACTTCGCGGCGATGACCGCGATCTCGACGGTGAACTGCGGCGCGGCCAGCTTGGCCTCGACCGTGGCGCGGCCCGGGGTGGCGCCGGCGACGACCCACTTGTCCCAGACGGCGTTCATTTCGGCGAAGGTCGAGATGTCGGTGAGCCAGATGTTGACCATCAGCAGCTTCGACTTGTCGGTGCCGGCTTCGGCCAGGAGGCCGTCGATAATGCCGAGGATGTCGGCAGTCTGCTCGCCGACGCTCTTGCCGGCAGCCTTGTCCGCGACCTGGCCGGCCAGATAGACGGTGTTGCCGTGCACGACGGCCTTGGACATGCGCGGGCCGACGCCGATACGCTGAATGCTCATAATCTGATCTCCTTGAACGGACGCTTCGCTGGTAGCCCGGCCCGGCCGGTTTCGCAAACGATATGCGGCTACCCTAAGGGAAGATATCGCCGAAAATCATCTGCGATTCGCAGAGGCTCAGGCGAAACTTGCCCAGCCCGCCCAGAGCGCCGCATAGCGCCCTGCCTTGCCGATCAGGACGAGAACGGTGAAGCGCCAGAACGGGTAGTTCAACGTGCCCGCGGCGAAAGTCAGGGGATCGCCGACGATTGGAACCCAGGCCAGCAGCAGGGATGGCCAGCCGAAACGGGCGAAGAAGCCTTGCGCCTGGGCGAAGCGCTTCGGGTCGGGCCGCAGGCGCGCCGGCAGCCTGTCGACGCCGTGACGCGCGATCATCAGGCCGAGCCACCAGTTGAGGATCGAGCCGGCGGTGTTCGCGATGCTCGCGGTCAGGAACAGCGCCAGCGGATCGACGCTCTTCGCGGCGAGCAGCCCGACGAAGACGGCTTCCGACTGTGCCGGCAGCAGCGTCGCGGCGACGAAGGCCGCGAGCGCCATTCCGCCGAGGGAGGACAGGCCGGCCATCACGTGAGCATGGCCGCCAGTGCCTTGACCGTATTCGCGTTGCGCAAGGTGCCGATGCCGAGCTTTTTGGTCGTCAGATGCGAGAGTAGCTTTGCCTCGCTCGGCGCGCCCGCGAAATCGATCCAGAGATCGCCATCCCGCAGTGCGAGGCGCATATCGGGCGTCGCGATGGCCTCCAGCCTGGGCAGGAGGTCCGGCCCAAGCGGCTTGCGCATGACGCGGATGCCGATGTGGGCGCCGCTGCCCTCCGAGAAGGGATTCTGCGCGGCGAGCCGCAGCCAGCCCGGCGCAGTGCGCAGGATGATGTCGACGGGCTTGCCGAAGCGATCACGGAACGCCGCCTCCAGCCGGCCCTCGACCTCGGCGAGCGGCGCACCTTCGCCCTCGAAGATCAGGTTGCCGGTGGCGACCCAGGTCCGTGGATTGGCGAAGCCGAGCTCCGACGCCATGGCCTTCAGGTCCGCCATGACCAGCCGCCTGCCGGGGCCGAGCACGATCGAGTGCAGCAGGGCGACATAGGTCGTCATCGCGGTCTCGGAACCCGCGCTACAGCCGGCGCAGGGCGACCTGCTGGATGCGGTGGCTCGCGCCCTTGGTCAGGATCAGGCTGGCGCGCTGGCGGGTCGGCAGGATGTTCTCCTGCAGATTCGGCAGGTTGATGCCGGTCCAGAGCTTCTCGGCGATGGCGAGCGCCTCCTCCTCGCCGATCTCCGCGTACTTGCGGAAGAACGAGCGCGGGTCGCGGAAGGCCGTCTGGCGCAGCGTCATGAAGCGGTTGACGTACCAGCGATGCAGATCGTTCTCGTCGGCATCGAGATAGACCGAGAAGTCGAAATAGTCGGAGACGAAGGGGATGGCCGTGCCGTCCCTGGGCATCCGGCTCGGCTGCAGGACGTTGAGACCTTCGAGGATCAGGATGTCCGGCCGTTCGACGGTCACGGTCTCGCCGGGCACCACGTCGTAGACGAGATGCGAATAGACCGGGGCCGTCACCTGCGGCTTGCCGGCCTTGACGTCGGAGAGGAAGCGCAGGATCGCCGCCCCATCGTAGCTTTCCGGAAAGCCCTTGCGCCCCATCAGGCCACGCCGTTCCAGCTCGGCATTGGGCAGGAGGAAGCCGTCGGTGGTGACGAGCTCGACCTTCGGCGTGTTCGGCCAGCGCGAGAGCAGGGCCTTGAGCACGCGCGCCGTGGTCGACTTGCCGACCGCGACCGAACCCGCGACCCCGATGACATAGGGCACCTTGACCTCGGACTCGGCCATCAGGAAGCGCTGCGTCGCCTTGAACAGCCCTTGCGTTGCCGCGACATAGAGCGAGAGCAGGCGCGACAGCGGTAGGTAGATCGCGACGATCTCGTCGAGCGAGATCGGATCGTTGAGCGATTGCAGCTTGGTGAGGTCGTCGACCGAGAGCGTCAGGGGTGCGTCGGCGCGCAGATGCGCCCACTCGTCCCGCGAGAAGGCACGGTAGGGCGAGACGAGGTCGCGTTCCGGGGGAGTGGTGATCAGGCGCTGGTCCATGACGCGACCCGCAATCCAGGCTTCGAGGTTCAAGGGAGGGTCATCCTGGCCGGTCCATCCTCACGCAACTCAACGGGGCCGGGCCGCCTTTTCCGCCAGTCCGGAGCGGGCGGTGCGGGCCTCAAGCTGGCTCAAGACGTCCTGCAATGCAATATCGCGCGCCCGAAGCACAACCAAAAGATGATAGAGCACGTCGGCGCTCTCGGCGATCAGTTCGGCCCGGTCGCCCTTCACGGCGGCGATCACGGCCTCGACAGCCTCCTCGCCGAACTTCTTGGCGGCTCGCTCGGGCCCGGCGGCCAGCAGCTTCGCCGTCCAGGATTCCTCGGGAGAGGCGGCGGCGCGCTCGGCGATGCGGGCTTCGAGATCGGAGAGGGTGAAGGTCATGCTGAACCTCTGTCATTCCGGGGCTTCGCGGAGCGAAGAACCCGGAACCCACGACCGGGTGATACAGCCGATGCCCAGTTGCGAGCGGCGAGCCCGGTCGTGGGTTCCGGGTTCGCGCCTGTGGCGCGCCCCGGAATGACAAGGGAAAGGAGCCCTGCCACGTCTCAGTCCAGCCTCATCCTGAGTCCAGCTTCCGCCATATGCGCCTTGGCCTGGCCGATTGTGTAGGTGCCGAAATGGAAGATCGAGGCGGCGAGCACGGCCGAGGCATGGCCTTGCGCGACACCGGCGACGAGATCGTCGAGATCGCCGACGCCGCCGGATGCGATGACCGGAACCGAGACCGCATCTGCGATCGCCCGCGTCAGGCCGAGATCGTAGCCGACCTTGGTGCCGTCGCGATCCATCGAGGTGACCAGCAACTCCCCGGCGCCGAGCGAGACGACCTCGCGCGCGAAGGCGACCGCCTCGATGCCGGTGGCATTGCGACCGCCATGGGTGAAGATCTCCCAGCGGCCGGGCGTGACCTGCTTGGCGTCGATCGCGACGGTGATGCACTGCGCGCCGAATTTCTCGGCCGCTTCCCTGACGAACTGGCGGTTGGTCACGGCCGCGGTGTTGATCGAGACCTTGTCGGCCCCGGCGAGCAGCAGCGCCCGGATATCCTCGACCTTGCGCACGCCGCCGCCGACGGTGAGCGGCATGAAGCAGGCCTCGGCCGTGCGCGTCACCACGTCGAACAGGATGCCGCGATCCTCGTGGCTCGCCGTGATGTCGAGGAAACAGAGCTCGTCGGCGCCGGCAGCGTCATAGGCCTTGGCGGCCTCGACGGGATCGCCGGCATCGACGAGGTCGACGAACTTCACGCCCTTGACGACGCGGCCGTCCTTGACGTCGAGGCAGGGGATGATGCGGGTCTTGAGCGTCATGCCGCGGCTCCCGTGCCGGCCGCCGCGAGGCGCTTCAGCGCTGCGGCGGGGTCAATGCGCCCGTCATAGAGTGCCCGGCCCGTGATCGCGCCTTCGAGGATCGCGGCGTCAGCGGCGCAAAGGCGCTCGATATCGGCCATCGAGGCCAGGCCCCCCGAAGCGATCACCGGGATCGACACGGCCTGCGCCAGCGCGATCGTGCCCTCCCAGTTGATGCCCTGGAGCATGCCGTCGCGGGCGATGTCGGTGTAGATGATCGCGGCGACGCCGGCATCCTCGAAGCGCTTGCCGAGATCGGCTGCCGCCAGCGAGGAGGTCTCGGCCCAGCCTTCCACGGCCACGAAGCCGTCGCGGGCATCGATGCCGACCGCGACCTGCCCCGGAAACGCCTTCGCCGCCTCGCGCACGAAGCCGGGATCGCGCACCGCCGCCGTGCCGATGATGACGCGTCGGATGCCCTTCTCGAGCCAGCCGGCGACCGTCTTCATGTCGCGGATGCCGCCGCCGAGCTGTACCGGAAACGCCACGCGCGTCAGGATCGCCTCGACCGCCGCCGCGTTCATCGGCTTGCCGGCGAAGGCGCCGTCGAGATCGACGACATGCAGCCACTGGAACCCTTGGCCCTCGAAATCGGCGGCCTGCGCGGCGGGATCGTCGTTGAAGATGGTGGCCTGCGCCATGTCGCCCTGCTTGAGGCGGACGCAGCGGCCTTCCTTCAGGTCGATCGCGGGAAAGAGGATCATGGTGCCCAGCTCAGGAAATTCGTGATGAGCTTCAGCCCCAGCTTCTGGCTCTTCTCGGGGTGGAACTGCGTGCCGGCGACGTTGCCATGCGCGACCATCGCCGTCACAGGCCCGCCATGCTCGGTCAAGGCCAGCACGTCCTGCGGGCGCTGCGCCGCCAGCGCATAGGAATGCACGAAATAGGCGTGCAGCCCCTGCGGGCCGGTCTCGATGCCGTCGAGCAGCGGGTGCTCGTCCTGCTTGTGCAGGGTGTTCCAGCCCATATGCGGGATCTTGAGGGCGTCGTCATTCGGCCTGATCAGCGTGACGTCGCCGGGAATCCAGCCGAGGCCCTGCGTGACCGTGTATTCCAGTCCGCGCGAGGCGAGCAGCTGCATGCCGACGCAGATGCCGAGGAAGGGGCGACCCTTGCCCCGCACGACCTCTTCCAGCGTCTCGACCATGCCCGGCACGGCATCGAGCCCGCGCCGGCAATCGGCAAAGGCGCCGACGCCCGGCAGCACGATGCGATCGGCCGCGCGCACGATGTCGGTGTCGCTGGTGACATGGATGGTCGAGGGGATGCCGGCCTCAAGCGCCGCCCGCTCGAAGGCTTTCGCGGCCGAGTGCAGGTTGCCCGAGCCGTAATCGATGATCGCGACGTTCTGGCTCATCGTCCCCGAGCCTCCGGAAACAGGCCGATGATCGGCAGCGGTCCGCTCGGCCGGGCCGCGACAGTCGCCAGCGCCGCTTCCACGCGCGGCGGCATGGATTCGCCGGCCAGCGCCCGCTCGAAATAGCGGCGTTCCGCCTCGGCCAGGCTGCGGGCCTCGACGACGTCGGACACGCGCCAGCCCTGGCGGGTGAGCTTGCGGATGACGAGGTTGTTGCCCTCGATGCCCAGGAACAGCGCGACCGCCCAATAGATCAGCGAGAGCGCGCTGGCATGCAGGCCGAAGCGGCTGTTCAGCCAGATCAGCACGCCCCAGAACAGCACGAAGAGCAGCGTCGCCAGCCAGAGCCGCTTGCCGAGCAGCCAGAGGCCCGTGAGCAGGAAGGCTACCGTGGCGAAGCTCTCGGGAATGAGGCACGCCTGCTCGATCTCCTCGCGCCGGTCGCCTTCCGGCGGCGGCGTCATGACGGTGTAGAATGCCATCGAGACCTCCTACAAAGCGCCCTTGGTCGAGGGGATGCGGTCGCCCTCGCGCGGATCGACGTCGAGCGCCTGCCGCAGCGCCCGCGCCAGCCCCTTGAAGCAGCTTTCGGCGATGTGGTGGGCGTTGTCGCCGTAGAGCGTTTCGACATGCAGCGTGATGCCGGCATTGATCGCGAAGGCCTGGAAGAACTCGCGCACGAGCTCGGTGTCGAAATTGCCGATCTTCTGCGCCTTGAACTCGGTGCGGAACACCAGGAACGGCCGGCCGGAGACATCAACGGCGACGCGAGTCAGGGTCTCGTCCATCGGCATGTGCACGTCGGCATAGCGGCGGATGCCCTTCTTGGTGCCGAGCGCTGCTTTAAGAGCCTCGCCCATGGCGATGCCGGCATCCTCGACGGAGTGGTGATCGTCGATATGCGTGTCGCCTTTCACCTTGACCGTAAGGTCGATCAGCGAATGGCGGGCGAAGAGATCGAGCATATGGTCGAAGAAGCCGACGCCGGTGGCGATCTCGGCCTTGCCGGTGCCGTCGATCAGGAGCGAGACCGCGATATCGGTCTCGTTGGTGCGGCGCTTCACTTCGCCCGAACGCATGCTGGCCTCTCAAGCCTTTAGCGGGAAACGGCCCCGCTTTAGCAGGGGTGGGCGGTGATGGCCACTGGCGCAATCGCCTTCCCAACCTGCGTGTCATCCCGGACAAGCCGCGAAGCGGCGGCGATCCGGGATCCATGCCGGAACCTTTATTGGAAGCGGTCCGGCATGGATCCCGGGTCTACGCTTCGCTTCGCCCGGGATGACGGCGGAGGTTCTTGCGCGAAAAGCCTCAGACCTTCGCCAGCGCCTGCTCCAGGTCGGCGATCAGGTCGTCATGGTGCTCGAGCCCGATCGAGAGGCGGACGAGCCCGTCGCTGACGCCCATCGCGGCGCGCACTTCCGGCGTGAAGCGCTGATGCGTCGTCGTCGCGGGATGGACGATCAGGCTCTTGGCGTCGCCGAGATTGTTCGAGATGCGGATCAGCTTGCAGGCGTCGAGCAGGCGATAGGCGCCTTCCTTGCCGCCAGGGACCTCGAAGGCGATCATCGTCGAGGGGCCGCTCATCTGGCGCTTGATGATCTCGGCCTGCGGATGGTTCTTGTGGCCGGGGAAGATCACCTTGGTCGGCTTGCTCTGCGCCGCCAGCCAGTCGGCGACGGCCGTGGCGTTCTGTGCCTGCCTGGCGACGCGCAAAGGCAGCGTCTCCAGCGCTTTCAGCATCACCCAGGCGTTGAAGGGCGAGAGGATTGGGCCGGTCTGGCGCAGGTAGTTCTGGATATCGGCCTCGATCAATTCCTTCGAACCGAGGATCAGCCCGCCGAGGCAACGGCCCTGGCCGTCGATATGCTTGGTCGCGGAATAGACGACGATATCGGCGCCGAGCTCCAGCGGGCGCTGGTAGAGCGGCGTGGCGAAGACATTGTCGACGACGAGCTTGGCGCCGGCCTCCTTCGCCACCTTGGCGATCGCAGCGATATCAAGCACTTCGAGCGTCGGGTTCGACGGCGATTCCAGGAAGAACAGCTTGGTATTGGGGCGAACCGCCTTGCGCCAGGCATCGAGATCGGTGCCCTCGACCAGCGTGGTCTCGACGCCGTAGCGCGGCAGATGGTCCTCGATGATGTAGCGACAGGAGCCGAACAGCGCGCTCGCAGCGACGACATGGTCGCCCGCCCGCACCGGCGCCATCATCGCCGCGGTGACCGCCGCCATGCCGGTCGCGGTCGCGCGACAGGCCTCGGCGCCCTCGAACGAGGCCATCCGAGCTTCGAGCATCGCCGTCGTCGGATTGCCGAGCCGGCCGTACTGGAAGCCGGGATCGGTGTTCAGGAAGCGGCCTTCGGCCTGCGCGGCGTTGTCGTAGACATGGCCCTGCGTCAGATACAGGGCTTCCGAGGTCTCGCCGAACTGCGAACGCTGGATGCCGTCATGGACGAGGCGGGTCTCGGGATGCAGCTTGGCTGCGGCTTTGTCCGGTGACGACATGGAACTCTCGATCCGTTCTTTATAACGGACAGGAGCAGTATCAGCTCCCAAGGAGTTCGTAAAGAAGAACGGAATTTCCTTTGCAAGGAACCTGAGCGGGAGGAAACGCCTCCCGTTCAACCCTATTGTTCGCCGGAACGTCCGAGCGGCCTCAGGAAGCCGGTGAGATCGGCCGTGACGTGGTGGACATGGCCGGCATCGATCGCGGACTGTTCCCAGGCCTCGCGGAAGGGATCGGGCGTCTGTGGGATGATCAGCACGGTCTTCATGCCGAGATCGCTCGGCACGATCAGGTTCTTCTCGATATCCTCGAACATCGCGGCGCGGCCGGGATCGACCGCGTGCTTGGCGAGGAAGTTCTCGTAGGTCGCGCGCTCGGGCTTCGGCAGGAAGCCGGCATGGACGATGTCGAAGATATCCTCGAACTGGTCGAGGATGCCGAGCTTGCCGGCGACGTTCTTGGCATGGCCGACCGAGCCGTTGGTCAGGATCAGCTTGCGTCCGGGCAAAGCCGCGAGCGCCGCGCCGAGCGCGGGATTCGGTTCGAGCAGCGTCAGGTCGATATCATGGGCGAAGTCGAGGAACTGGTCCGGATCGATCCGGTGCTCCTCCATCAGCCCTTTCAGCGTCGTGCCGTAGCGGTGATAGTAATATTGCCGCAGCGCATGCGACGACAGGCCGTCGAGCCCGAACAGTTCCTGCAGGAACAGCGTGATGCGCTCGTTGACCTGCGGCCAGACGCGGCTCTCATGCGAATAGAGGGTGTTGTCGAGATCGAAGATCCAGTGGTCGACATGCGCGAAGCCTTCCGCCGTCAGGGGCGGGGTCGCGGCAGGGGTGTCTGCGAGTGTTTTCATTGGACTCCGTGATGTGGCGAGCCGGAGTCTGCGCCGCAAGTCCTTGGTGGGAGCTTAATCGGGGCGGCTCTTTAAATCCTCCACGCCGTCATCCCGGACAAGCCGCGGTAGCGGCGCCGATCCGGGATCCATGCCCGAACTGTTCCGGAATGGATCCCGGGTCTGCGCTTCGCTACGCCCGGGATGACCGCGTGAGAGGTTCTGTCAACGCCGGATGATCGTGCCGGCGCCGGTATCGGTGAAGAGCTCGATCAGCGCCGCATGCGGCACCTTGCCGTCGAGGATGACGACCGCCTCGACGCCCTTTTCCAGCGCGTAGATGCAGGTCTCGATCTTCGGGATCATGCCGCCCGAGATCGTGCCGTCGGCGATCAGGTGGCGGCACTCCTCGATCGTCAGCTCGGAGATGAGCTGCTTGTCCTTGTTCAGCACGCCCGGCACGTCGGTCAGCAGCAGCAGG
Source organism: Allobosea sp. TBD101 (assembly GCF_059817965.1). Lineage (NCBI taxonomy): Bacteria > Pseudomonadati > Pseudomonadota > Alphaproteobacteria > Hyphomicrobiales > Alloboseaceae > Allobosea > Allobosea sp. TBD101. The sequence goes on along the minus strand of NZ_CM187543.1, from coordinate 145,647 downwards.
CGCTTGGCATTGAGCGCCCCCGCAATGGCGCCGGCGAAAGTGTCGGCGTTGACATTGTAGGTCTGGCCGTCGGCGGCGGCGCAGACCGGCGCCAGCACGGGGATCAGCTCGGCCTTCAGAACGGCGTCGAGCACGGTGGTGTTGACCGTCTCCGGCTCGCCGACGAAGCCGAGGTCCAGAACCTCCTCGATCTTGGAATCGGGGTCGACGATGGTGCGCGTCACCTTGCGGGCGGTGACCATGTTGCCGTCCTTGCCGCAGAGCCCGATGGCGCGCCCGCCCTCGCGGCTGATATAGCCGACGATCTCCTTGTTGACCGAGCCGGCCAGAACCATCTCGACGACCTCGACGGTGGCTTCGTCGGTGACGCGCAGGCCCTGCTTGAACTCGGACTGGATGCCGAGCTTCTTCAGCATCGCCGCGATCTGCGGGCCGCCGCCATGGCAGACCACCGGCTTCAGGCCGGACTGCTCGAGCAGCACGATATCTTCGGCGAAATCCTCCGCCGTGGCCGCGTCGCCCATGGCGTTGCCGCCATACTTGATGACGATGATCTCCTGGTCGTAGCGCTGCATATGCGGCAGCGCCTGAACGAGCAGGTCGGCGGATTGCGACGGCGTCAGCTGAGGCAGGTCGGTCATTCGGGAGGCTCCGCGCATCCGCAGGAAAGGTGCGGCCGCGCTTCTACCCGAACTTGCGCGGCGGCGGAAGAACGCCGCGCGGCGGTCAGCTGCGCTTCGCGGTCACGGCGGCGACCGCAAGCCCGAGCCAGCCGCCGAGCATGAACCAGCCGCCGGTCGGCGCCGCGCGCGGAAACAGCGCCGCCCCGCCGAAACCGCGCCGGGCGAGATCGGCCGCGAACAGGCACGCGCCGACCATGATCGCGGAGAGCGCGATTCGGGCCAGCAGATCATGCAGATGCCCGCCCTTGCGCGCCGCGGTGGCGCCGATGACGACGGAGGCATGGAACAGCAGCATCTGGCCAGCGGTCTGGACATGACCGGGGTCGACGGCGACATGAGCCGCCGCCGCCAGCAGGGCGACGCCGGCGAAGCCCATCAGCGCGGCGAGAGCCAGATGAAGGCGGGTCGCTGTCATGGCGCTCAGGCGCGCTCCGCCAGAACCCGGCCGATCGCGGCGCGGAATTCCGGCATGCCGGCGCCCGTCTCGCTGGAGGTCAGCAGCACCTCGGGGAAAGCCGCCGGGCGGCGCTTGATCTCGTCGAACGTGGCCTCGGTCATGAATTTCTGGTCGGCCGGCTTCAGCGCGTCGCCCTTGGTCAGCACGACCTGGTAGGACACGGCGGCCTTGTCGAGCGTCTCCAGCACGGCACCGTCGACATCCTTGATGCCATGGCGGGCGTCGATCAGCACGTAGACGCGCATCAGGTTGGCGCGGCCGCGCAGATAGTCGTGGATCAGCCGTGTCCAGGCCGCGACCTTCTCCTTGCCGACGGCGGCATAGCCGTAGCCGGGCATGTCGACGATGGTCGGCGCATGGGGCGAATAAACCGGAACCGGCTTTTCGCGCGAGCGCTTGCCGCCTTGAGATCCCGCCCCGACGGGCTCCTCGTGCGCGACCTGGCGGAAGAAGTTGAGTTGCTGCGTCCGGCCAGGGGTATGCGAGGTCCGCGCCAGCGCGTTGCGCCGCGTCAGCGCGTTGATCAGGCTCGACTTGCCGACATTGGAGCGCCCGGCGAAGGCGATCTCCTGCCCGACCATCGGCGGCAGGTCGTCGATTGTGGTCGAGGCCCAGACGAAATCCCACGGGCCCTCGAAGAGCTTGCGGGCGGCCTCGATCTCCTCGGCGTCATAGGGTTTTGTCGTGGATGTGGTCATGGAACCCTGCCTACACGGCTGCGCGCAGCGCGTCGATATTTGCGCCCTGAATCGCGTCGATATGGCGCGCGATCCTGTCGGCGTCCCAATCCCACCAGCGGATCGCCAGCAGTTCCGCGACGATCTCGGGCGGAAAGCGCATCTTCACGACCCGGCCGGGATTGCCGGCAACCACCGCATAGGCCGGCACGTCCTTCGTCACCTGTGCCCGCGTGCCGATGATCGCGCCGTCGCCGATCGTGACGCCCGGCATGATCACCGCCTCGCGCCCGATCCAGACATCGTTGCCGATCACCATGTCGCCGCGATTGTTCGGGCCGGGGCGCTTCAAATCCGAGGGATCGCCGAGGCCGAACATCTGGAAGGGATACGTCGAGAAGCCGCCGATCGGGTGGTTGGCGCCATTCATGATGAACTGTGCCGCCTGCGCGATCGCGACGAATTTCCCGATGATCAGCCGGTCGCCGATGAAGTCGAAATGATAGCGCACGCAGCGGGCCACGAAATGCTCCGGCCCGCGCGAGTCGTCATAGTAGCTGTAGTCGCCGATCTCGATCAGCGGATGGTCGACCACCGCCTTCAGGAAGGCCGTGCCTTTCCAGCCGGGGATCGGATGGCGCGTGCTGGGATCGGGCAATGGCATCGGGGCGGAGGCCTTCAAAAGCGAAGGGCGGGAAACCCCGCCCTTCGATCACTCACTTCTTGTTGCTGTTGGCGGGGTTTGGCGCGCCGCCTGCCGCTGCCGGCTTCTTGCCGAACATGCCCTTGAGGTTGTCGAACAGCTCGATCTTCACCCCGTGCTTGCGCATGATGTAGCCCTGCTGGATCACCGAGAGCAGGTTGTTCCAGCTCCAGTAGATCACCAGGCCGGCCGGGAACGAGCCGAGCAGGAAGGTGAAGAACACCGGCATCCAGGTGAACATCATCTTCTGCACCGGGTCCGGCGGCTCCGGGTTCATCTTCATCTGGATGAACATCGTGACGCCCATGATGATCGGCCACAGGCCCAGATGCAGCATGGCCGGCGGGGTAAAGGGCAGCGCGCCGAACAGGTTGAACAGGTTGGTCGGGTCCGGCGCCGCGAGATCGTGGATCCAGCCGAAGAACGGCGCGTGCCGCATCTCGATGGTGATGAACAGGATCTTGTAGAGCGCGAAGAACACCGGGATCTGCAGCAGCACCGGCCAGCAGCCGGCGACCGGATTGATCTTCTGCGTCTTGTACAGCTCCATCAGAGCCTGCTGCTGCTTCATCTTGTCGTCGGCATGGCGCTCGCGGATCGCCGTCATTTCCGGCTGCAGCGCCTTCATCTTCGCCATCGAGGCGTAGGACTTGTTGGCCAGCGGGAAGAACAGGAACTTCAGGAGCACCGTGACCAGCAGGATCGCGACGCCGAAATTGCCGACATGCTTGTAGATCCAGTCGAGCACGAAGAAGAGCGGCTTGGTGATGAAATAGAACCAGCCCCAGTCGATCAGCAGTTCGAAGCGCTTGATGCCGAGGTTCTTCTCATAGCCGTCGATGGCCGCGACTTCCTTGGCGCCGGCGAAGAGCCGGGCGTTCGAGGAGGCCGTGGCGCCCGGCGCGACGGCGACGCCCTCGCCGAGGAAATCGGCCTGGTAGGTGTGGCCGGTGGCGGTCTGGACCGCGGAATAGCGGCCCTCGTACTTGCGCTGCTGGTCGGGGATGACCGCGGCGGCCCAGTACTTGTCGGTGATCCCCACGAAGCCGCCGACCGCGTCCTTCCAGGACTTGCCGGTCGTGCCCGGCGAGAGCAGCGGCTCCTTGTCGAGCTTGTCGTAGGTGTATTCCTGCAGACCCTGCTCGCCGAGATTGCCGACGAGGCCCTCGTGCAGCACGTAATAGCCGAGCGTAGTCGGCTTGCCCTGGCGAACGATCTGGCCATAGGGGAACAGGGTGACGGCGGCGCCGCCCTTGTTCTCGACCTCGTCGCGGATCGTGAACATCGCGTTGTCGTCGACGCTGATGGCGCGCTTGAAGATCAGGCCCTGGCCGTTATCCCAGCTCAGCGTCACCGGCTTGGCGGGAGTGAGCGTCTGATTGTCGGCGGTCCAGACCGTCGTCGCGTTCGGCAGCGCGACAGTCGTGCCGGGCGCCGCGACCCAGCCGAAATCGGAATAATAGGCGTTCGGGCCGCCGATCGGCGAGAGCAGGACGATGTTCGCGCTCTTCGGGTCGACGGTCTCGCGATAGGCCTTGAGCGAGACGTCGTCGATGCGCGCGCCGGTCAGCGAGAGCGAGCCGGCGATCTTGGGCGTATCGATCTTGACGCGGGGGCTCGCCGCCAACGCCTGCTCGCGGGTGCCGATCTGCTGCAGGGCAGCGGTGCCGGGCACAGCCGAGCCTGCGGGCTGGCCGGGCGTACCCGGCACCGGGGTGGAGCCGGAAGCGGCGGGCGCCTGCTGGCTCTGGGCCTGCTGCGCGGCCTGCTTCTGCTTTTCCATCTGCGGTACGCCGTAGAAGAACTGCCAGCCGAGCAGCACGACCACGGACATGACGATCGCCAGAAGCAGATTGCGGTTGTCTTCTTTCATCATGGTCGGAAACGGATCTCGCTTGGTCCGGCAGGGGCGGGCGCGGCAGGGTCAGGCTTGCGCCGGCGTGCTTCGCTTGGGATGCGGGCGGCGCCGATCAGCATGCGGCTTGTGAGGCTTTGCCCGGTCGATGGCAATCGAAAGATCGGCGACGAGCGCCTTAAATCGCGCGGTCAGCACGTCAGCGCGCGCGACGATCACGATGTCGCAGGGGCGCTCGGTCTGGCTGGCGAGCGCCTGCTTGGCCGCTTCGCGCAGGCGTCGGCGGATGCGGTTGCGCTTCACCGCGTTGCCGGTCTTGCGCGAGGCGGTGAGGCCGAGCCGCAAGCCAACGGGTTCGCCGCCCTTGCGGGCTTCGTCCGGCGCGGCGTCGCGCACCTGCGCCATGAAGGCGGACGAACGAAAACGGCGGCCGTGTTCGGCCGCCGCCAGGAATTCTTTGCGTTGCGTCAGACGGGCGAGGCGCATGGCGATTGGCCTGTCTTCCGGAACCGGCGCGCTATCGTGACGCGCCAGGGGTCGTCAGGCCGACAGGCGCTTGCGGCCGTGGGCGCGGCGAGCGGCGATGACCTTGCGGCCACCCTTGGTCGCCATGCGGGCGCGATAGCCGTGGCGGCGCTTGCGAACCAGCTTGCTGGGTTGATAGGTTCTCTTCACGGTCCGTCTCCGGGGCCTTTATGAGCACGACGGCCGCGGCTTTCCGGGGAAAGCATGGCCAACCGAGCCTGTCATGCGATAAGGGTCGGCGCTGCCTTTCGGCTGCGCAGGTCGCGGGCTTATGACGGATGGACGACACCAAGTCAACGCCAAACTGGCGGCTTCGCGCCTGAGTGCGACGAAGCTTCGCGGACTCCGCGATGCCGGCTTGCGATTCTCCGAGACATCCCCGATATAGCAGGCGGGAGGTTGGCGAGGGACGTCTCACTCGCCAACCGGGTCAGGTCCGGAAGGAAGCAGCCCTAACGAGACCGAACGGGTCTTCGTCCAGCCTCCCACCTCATGCGCCCGATTAAAGCGCCGGACTGAAGCACGGAGCCGGCGCGGCGCCATTGACCCTCGCCTCCCGATTGGCGAAACCAGTCCGCATGACCGATCAGATCGACGCCGCCTCTGCTGACGAACCGGGATTCGCCGGGTTCGATCCGGTGCCTGCGCCGCAAGCCTCCGCCACCGGGGCGCCCGCGCCCTATCGCGTGCTCGCCCGCAAGTACCGTCCGGCGCATTTCGGCGACCTGATCGGCCAGGAAGCGATGGTGCGCACGCTGACCAACGCCTTCGCGGCGGGGCGCATCCCGCAGGCCTGGATGCTGACCGGCGTGCGCGGCGTCGGAAAGACCACGACCGCCCGCATCCTGGCGCGCGCGCTCAATTTCCAGACACCCGACGGGCAGGGCAGCCCGACCACCGATCTCAGGGATTTCGGCATCCATTGCCGCGAGATCATCGAGGGCCGCCATATCGACGTGATGGAGATCGACGCCGCCTCGAACAACAGCGTCGACAACATCCGCCAGATCAACGACGCCGTGCGTTATGCGCCCGTCTCCGCGCGCTACAAGGTCTATATCGTCGACGAGGTGCACATGCTCTCGACCGGCGCCTTCAACGCCTTCCTGAAGACGCTGGAGGAGCCGCCGCCGCATGCGAAGTTCATCTTCGCGACGACGGAAATCCGCAAGGTGCCGATCACGGTGCTGTCGCGCTGCCAGCGCTTCGACCTGCGCCGCGTCGAATCCGATATGCTGGTCGACCATCTCGCCAATATCTGCCGGGCCGAGAGCGTCGATGCCGAGCAGGAGGCGCTCGCGGCGATCGCCCGCGCCGCTGAAGGCTCGGTGCGCGACTCGCTCTCGATCCTCGACCAGGCCATCGCGCATGCGGCCGGGCGGATCACGCTCGACGATATCCGCTCCATGCTCGGCCTCGCCGACCGGGCCCGCGTCATCGATCTCTTCGAAGCGGTGATGAAGGGCGACATCGCCGCGGCGCTCGGCGAATTGCGGGCGCAATACGATGCCGGCGCCGATCCGGTCGTGGTGCTGAACGACCTCGCCGAATTCACCCATCTCGTCACCCGCCTCAAGCTCGTGCCCGAGGCGGTGAAGGATAATAGCCTCGCCCAGGCCGAGCGCGTGCGTGGCGGCGATTTCGCCCAGCGTCTCTCGGTCCGCATCCTCGCCCGCACCTGGCAGATGCTGCTCAAGGGCATTGCCGAGGTGAAGCAGGCCGACCGGCCGGTGATGGCGGCCGAGATGGTGCTCGTGCGCCTCGCCCACGCCGCCGATCTGCCGACGCCGGACGAAGCGCTGAAGATGCTGCGCGACGGCATGGGCTCCGTCCCGGCCGGCAACGGCGGTGGCGGCAACGGGATGGGGATGTCGCGCCCGCCTTCCGGTGGCGGCAACACTGCGCTCGCCGCCCGCCCGATCCTCGCCAGTGCCAATCCCGCGCCCACCCCGGTCGCGCGCGCCGTCGCTGCGCCGATGGCGATCGTCGCCACGCTGGAGGATGTCGTCGCGCTCGCTTCGCAGCATCGCGATATCACCCTGAAGATCGCGCTGGAGCGCGATATCCGGCCCGTGCGCTTCGAGCCCGGCCGCATCGAGTTCTCGCTGGCCGAAGGCGCCTCGCGGACGCTGGCGCAGGACCTCTCCCGCCGCCTCAAGGAATGGACCGGCCAGACCTGGATGGTCGCCGTCGTCAATGACGAGGGCGGCGCCACCATGCGCGAGCAGGCCGCGGCCGCTAAGGATCAGCGCGAGAGCGATGCGGCGGCTCACCCTTCCGTCAAGGCGGTGCTGGAGCGCTTCCCCGGCGCGCGCATCGTCGATGTCCGCGATCCCCGCGCCATCGCCGCGGCCGAAATGGCCGCTGCGACGCCGACCGAAGACGAATATCTGCCCGATGCCGAGCCCCTGTTCGACGATTCCGAACCGGATTTCGACGGCATCGATTTCTGACGATTTCGAGGAGGATTTCCGATGCGCGACATGATGGGCCTGATGAAGCAGGCGCAGCAGATGCAGCAGAAAATGGCCGACATGCAGGCCGAACTCGACTCGATCGAGGTCGAGGGCGGGGCCGGCGGCGGCATGGTCACGGTGACGATGACCGCCAAGGGGGCGCTCAAGGGCGTGAAGATCGACCCGAGCCTGATGGTGCCGGACGAGCGCGAGATCCTCGAGGACCTGATCGTCGCAGCCGCCAACGACGCCCGCACCCGCGGCGAGCGCGTCATGCAGGAGCGCATGGCCGAGATCACCAAGGGCCTGCCGATCCCGCCGGGCATGAAGCTGTTTTGATTGCGATAGGCGCCGCCCGTTGTCATTCCGGGGCTTCGCGAAGCGAAGAGCCCGGAACCCACGACTGGGCGGGCCCGATCGTTACGACGCACCCTGCCGGGCTCACCCGGTCGTGGATTCCGGGTTCGGCCTGCGGCCGCCCCGGAATGACAAGGTAGGACCATGTCCCGCGCCATTGCCGGTCCCGAGATCGAAAGGCTGATCCAGCTCCTGGCCAAGCTGCCGGGGCTCGGGCCGCGCTCGGCCCGGCGCGCCGCCTTGCATCTCGTCAAGAAGCGCGAGCAATTGCTCGGCCCGCTCTCCGAGGCGATGGCGGTGGCGCGCGAGCGCATCGTCGTCTGCGCCCGCTGCGGCAATGTCGATACCAGCGACCCCTGCGGCCTCTGCACCGATCCGCGCCGCGACGACAGCCTGATCGTCGTCGTCGCCGATATCTCCGATCTCTGGGCGCTGGAGCGTTCGGGCGCGGTTTCCGGCCGCTATCACGTCCTTGGCGGCGTGCTTTCGGCTCTCGACGGCGTCCGGCCGGAGCATCTCTCGCTCGACGCGCTGGTGGCACGCGCTTCCGAAGCGGCGGTGAAGGAGGTCATCCTCGCGCTCAGCGCCACGGTCGACGGCCAGACCACGGCGCATTTCATCACCGATCTCCTGGCGCATCTGCCGGTGAAGGTGACCAAGCTCGCCCATGGCGTCCCGGTCGGCGGCGAGCTCGACTATCTCGACGACGGCACGCTGGCCGCCGCCATCCGCCAGCGCACGGGCTTCTGAAGGCGCCTCAGAACTTGTAGGCGACGCTGGCGCGGGCGCTGTGGCTGGACAGTTCCTGCGAGCCGGTGAGGCCCGGGAAAGCGCCGGAGCTGGCGAAGCGGTTCCGCCCGAAATCGGTGTAGCGATATTCGGCGCCGAGGATCAGGTTGTCGGTGAAGGCGAAGTTGACGCCCGCGCCGACATTCCAGCCGGTCCGTGCGCTGGTCAGCCGCTCGCCGAAGCCGCCGGCCGTGAAGACGCGCCGTTCGTATTCCGTGAAGGAGACGCCGCCGGTGCTGTAGACCATCCAGCGGTCGAAGGCGAGGCCGAGGCGGGCGCGGGCCGAGCCCTGCCAGTCCTGGCTGACGCGGGCGGAGAGCCCGATCCCGTCGAAGCGGCTGCGGCTGTTCAGCGCTTCGACATCGCCCTCGATGCCGACCACGATGCCGCCGAGCTGATAGTTGAAGCCGGCATGGGCGCCGCCGAAGGCGCTATCCTCGCCAACGCGGAAGCTGACGGGTGCGAAGGCGCCGCCGGCCGAGCCGATCCGCATGCGGCTGTCACCCCAAGCATAGCCGCCTTGAAGACCCGCATAGAAGCCGGTCCAGGAATACAGCGCCGGCAGTTCCGGAGCCGGCGGCAAGGCGACCTTGCGCAGGTCGGCCGCATAGGCCGCGCCCGACAGCAGGATTGCGAGGCCCGTCAGGCCGGTTCTGAACAGCTTCGTCATCGGGCGTATCCGGAGGGACAGACAAGCGCCTGCCGTTCGCGGCTGCGCCCCGTCATAACGAAGCATTAAGGTTAACAATCGGCTAAGTCGCACTGGCACCGGCTCCCGGCCGGAACGATTGCGAATGCAGCCCGTTGCTCGCAAGCTGTGGCGGAAACGGCAGGCGGAGCGCGAAACCCGAGATGGCTTTCCTCAAACGGATCACGGGCGCTGCCGGGATCGGGGTCGCGCTCGGCTATCTGTCGGGAGTGGTGGCGGACAAGCTCGGGCGGCGCAAGGCGGAGGCCGTGCGCGGCCGGCTGGCGAAGACGCCGCTGCAGATGACATGGCTCGGCTGGAAGGACGTGCTGCTGCGCTTCATCGGCAATGTCGCCGAGAATCGCCTGTCCTCGCTTGCCGGCGCTGTCGCCTTCTTCACGCTGCTCTCGCTCGTGCCGGCCCTGTCCCTGCTGGTCACGATCTACCGTTACTTCACCGACCCAGCGACCATCGCCGAACAGCTCGACACGGTGACGACCATGTTCCCGCAAGCTGCGCGGGAGCTCATCCACGAGCAGGCGATGCGGCTCTCGACCCAGTCCGGCTTCAATCTGTCGCTGACCTTCTGGATCAGCCTGGGCGTCGCGACATGGTCGGCCAATGCGGCGGTGAAGGCGCTCTTCGATGCGCTTAACATCATCTATCGCGAGGGCGAGAAGCGCAGCTTCCTCAAGCTCAACGCGATCTCGCTGTTCACCACGGTCAGCGGCGTCGTCCTGCTTGCCGCCGCCCTCGTTGCCATCGCCAGCCTGCCGGTGGTGACCGCGCTCTTTCCCTTCCATTCCGAACTCGAACGCCTGATCCGGCTCGTCCGCTGGCCGTCCTTCTTCGTCATGGCGACGCTCTCGATCGCGGTGCTCTACTGGATCGGCCCGAGCCGGGAGCGCGTGCGCTTCATCTGGGTCATGCCCGGCGCCATCGCGGCTGCCCTGTTATGGGGCGCGGCCTCCTATGCCTTCTCCTGGTATGTCTCGACGCTCGGCAATTACACGGCCGCCTATGGCTCGCTTGCGACCGTCGTGGTGTTCATGACCTGGCTCTGGCTCTCGGCGACGATCGTGCTGGCCGGCGCCGAACTCAATGCCGAGTTGGAGCACCAGACGGCGCATGACACCACCACCGGCCGGCCGAAGCCGCTCGGCCAGCGCGGTGCTACCATGGCGGACAGGGTCGGCCCGCCCAGGGCGGGATAAGCGCGGCGCGACCTATCATTGCAACCATGCAATCGCAGCCTTGCTGCCCGGGTGGGCGACAAGGCGTGCTGGAAGCGCCATTTTGGGAATGCGGCCGGCGGGGCCGCCGCGAAAGGAATTCCCATGGTCGCAACGATCGAACGGGCGGCTCCGGCCGCCACACTCGAAGCCCACCAGGCGCCCGTCTTCATCGGCGCGGTGACGCTGCGGGCGCATGATCTTCAGGCATTGACCGCCTATTATCGCGATGCGATCGGGCTGCGTCTGATCCGGCAGGATGCCGGGAGCGCGGAGCTCGGCGTCGGCGGTCAGGTGCTTGTTCGGCTGGTGGCGGGCGCCGCCCGGCCGACCTCGACCGCCGGCTTGTTCCATCTGGCCATCCTGCTGCCGTCGCGGCGCGACCTCGCCAACTGGCTGAGGCATGCCGCCGTGACGCGCATCCCGCTCGAAGGTGCCTCCGATCATCTCGTCAGCGAGGCGCTCTATCTCTCCGATCCCGAAGGCAACGGCATCGAGATCTATCGCGACCGCAAGCGCGAGGAATGGCCGCGTAAGCCCGATGGCGGCATCGCCATGGCGACCGAGCGGCTCGATCTCGACAAGCTTCTGAGCGAAGCCGACGACGCAGCTTACGCTGGCATGCCCGAGGGTACGGGGATGGGCCATATCCATCTGCGCGTCGGCGATACACCTGCCGCGGAAGCCTTCTATCGCGACCTGCTCGGCTTCGATCTGATGGTGCATTATCCCGGCGCGAGCTTCCTCGCCAGCGGCGGCTATCACCACCATATCGCCGGCAATATCTGGGGCAGCCGCGGCGCCGGCCCGCGTCAGCCGGGCGAAGCGGGGCTCGACTGCTTCGAGCTGGTCGCGCGCGACGCAGCGGATTTCGCGGCAATGCGCCAGCGCATCCTGGCGGCCGGCGGCAAGGAGGCTGACGGCGTGCCGAGCGTCACCGACCCCTGGAACAACCGGTTGGTTCTGGTGCGATAAAGGCTCGGTTGGTTTTCTGAAGAACCACGCCGTCATCCCGGGCTTGACCCGGGATCCATCTTGGAGCGCTGGAGGTCTTCGATGGATCCCGGATCGGCGCCGCTGACGCGGCTTGTCCGGGATGACGGCATCCTGCTGGTTGCGCCTATCGGGTCGGGAATCTGCTTACCGCGTCAGCAGATGCGAGCGGCGCGTTCCGCTCGTGTCGGGCGTGAAGCCGTTCGCTTCCCAGAAGGCGCATGCGCGCGGATCGGCCGCGCGCAGCGACAAGCGCGGCGCGAGATCGAGCCCCTGCTGGATCAAGGCGGCGGCCAGCACGCGGCTGATACCGGACCCGCGACGCAGCGGCCGGACATAGACATGCCGGACGCGCAGCAGATCGGGCGCGGGATCGTAAGGGTCGGGCGTCAGCGCGCCGATGCCGGCGAGTTCGCCCTCATGGAAGGCGGCGAAAGTGACGAAACGCTCGTCCTCGCCGCCATAATGGCCGGCCAGCCATTCCTCGCGCAGTCCCTCGACGAAGCGATAGCTTTCCGCGCTCGCTTCCTGGCGCAAGGCCTCGAAATCGTCCGGCAGGCTGTCCGCCAGCCGGACGATCTGGATGGCCGTTGCGGTCACAGACCCTCGAACAGGGCGCTGGAGATGTAGCGCTCGGCGAAGGAGGGGATGATCACCACGATGGTCTTGCCGGCATTCTCCGGCCGGGCGCCGACTTCGAGCGCCGCCGCGACGGCAGCACCCGACGAGATGCCGGCCGGAATGCCCTCGCTCCTCGCGAGCGCGCGGGCCGTCTCGAACGCCGTCTGGTTGCCGACGGTGACGACCTCGTCGATCACGCCGCGATCGAGGATGCCCGGCACGAAGCCTGCACCGATGCCCTGGATCTTGTGCGGGCCGGCCTGGCCGCCGGACAGGACGGGAGAATCCTCCGGCTCGACCGCGATCATCTTCACGCTCGCCTTGCGCGCCTTCAGCACCTGGCCGACGCCGGTGATGGTGCCGCCGGTGCCGACGCCGGAGATGACGATATCGACGGCGCCGTTGGTGTCGTTCCAGATCTCCTCCGCCGTGGTCTTGCGGTGGATTTCGGGGTTATGCGGGTTCTCGAACTGCTGCGGGATGATCGAGCCCGCTATCTCGGCCTTGAGCTCCTCGGCCTTGGCGACGGCGCCGCGCATGCCGCCGGGGCCGGGCGTCAGCACCAACTCGGCACCGAGCAGGGCGAGCATCTTGCGCCGCTCCAGCGACATCGTCTCCGGCATCACCAGGATCAGGCGGTAGCCGCGCGCGGCCGCGACGAAGGCGAGCGCGATGCCGGTATTGCCCGAGGTCGGCTCGATCAGCGTGCCGCCGGGCTTGAGTGCGCCGGAGGCTTCCAGCGCATCGATCATGTTGACGCCGATCCGGTCCTTGACGCTCGAGATCGGGTTGAAGAACTCGAGCTTGGCAAGGATCGTCGCCTTGACGCCGCGCTCGGCCGGCAGGCGGTTGAGCTTGACCAGCGGCGTGTCGCCGATCGTGTCGGTGATCGAGTTGTAGATGCGTCCGCGTCCGGGCGCCTTCGTCGTCTTCTGTGCTTCGGCCATGACATGACTCCTCTGGACGAGAGACCGTTCAACCGTGACGCTAGATCAATTCACAGAAACTGTCGATAAAAAGAAATAAATAACATTCTTAGATTGTAAAATCTGCTTTCGCATCGGGCCCGCCGAAGACGGCCTTCGCCTGCGCCCTCTGGCACAATTCCTCGACCGTGACCGTATCGAGCGCGGCGAGGAACGCGGCCGAGGCCTGCGCGACCTCCGGTCCGACGACCTCGTCGACGAGGCGCGACTGCGGCTCCGGCCCGAGCCCGTCCTCGATGGCTTCCTGCATCGCGGCCCTGGCGATGTCGCCGGCGGTGATCCTGCGCCGCTCGCGGGCGAGCTCGTAGCCGCCGCGCGGCCCGCGCACGCCCTTGAGGATGCCGACGCGCACCAGCGTCTGCAGCAGGGTTTCGAGATGGCGCGGCGGCAGCGCATGGCGCGCGGCGAGCAGCTTGGCCGCGACCGGCGAGGGGCGGGCATGCAAGGCGATATCGACCACGGCGGCGATGGCGAGCAGGCTGCGGCGCGAGAGCAGGATCATGACCTGTCTCCAGCGCGTTTGCCGCCGCTGATGCCCGTCGAGCCGTAGCCGCCGGCGCCGCGCGCCGTCTCATCGAGCGCTACGACCTCCGTGAGGCGGACATGGCTGACCGGAGCGATGACGAGCTGGGCGATGCGGTCGCCGCGCGTGACCGTGAAGGTCTCGCTGCCATGGTTGATCAGCACGACCGAGACCTCGCCGCGATAATCGCTGTCGACAGTGCCGGGCGCATTGAGGACGGTGACGCCGTGGCGAAGCGCCAGCCCCGAGCGCGGGCGCACCTGCCCTTCGAAGCCCGCGGGCAGTTGCATCGCGAGCCCGGTCGGGACGAGCGCGCGTTCGCCAGGGACGAGCGAGAGGCTTCCGGAAATGGCGGCACGCAGGTCGAGCCCGGCCGCACCTTCCGTCTCGTAGGCCGGCAAGGGCAGGTCGGCGCCATGCGGCAGGCGCTGCAACAGGACCGTGACCATCGTCACTCCGCCTGCCGGGCAGGCGCGAGCCCGGCGATATGGGCGATCAGGCGGTTTGCGACCTCGCCCTTCGGCAGGGTCGGCCAGGTCTCGACGCCCGATGTCGTGACGAGATGCACGGTATTGGCATCGCCACCCATCACGCCGGTGCCGCCGACATCGTTGGCGACGATCAGGTCGCAGCCCTTCTTCGCGAGCTTGGCGCGGGCATAGTCGATCACGTTCCGCGTCTCGGCCGCGAAGCCGACGACCAGCGGCGGGCGCCCGTTCTTGCGATGCGCGATCGTTGCGAGGATGTCGGGGTTCTCGACCAGCGAAAGCGGCGGCAATGCCTTGCCGTCCTTCTTCAGCTTGTCGGAGGCCGCGTCGGCCACCCGCCAGTCGGCGACGGCAGCGGCGAAGATCGCGATATCGGCCGGCAGCGCCGTCTCGACCGCGGCGAGCATCTCGCGCGCCGATTCGACATGGATGGTCTCGACCCCCGCCGGATCGGGCAGGTTCACCGGCCCGCTGACCAGCGTCACGCGCGCTCCGGCGGCGGCGGCCGCAGTCGCGATGGCATGGCCCTGCTTCCCGGAGGAGCGGTTGGCGATGTAGCGCACGGGGTCGATCGGCTCATGCGTGGGCCCCGAGGTGATCAGCACATGCCGCCCGGCAAGCGAGCCTGTCGTAGGCTCGCCGCCCGGCAGCCGGCCGAGGAAGCCGATGGCGCGCTGGCTGTTGGGCTTCTCTCCGGCGAGCGCGAGCTCGATCGCGGCGAGGATTTCCGGCGGCTCGGCCATGCGGCCCGGCCCGCTCTCGCCGCGCTCGGCCATGGCGCCGACATTGGGGCCGACGACGAGGATGCCGTCCTTTTCGAGTTGCGCCATGTTCCGGCGCGTCGCCGGATGCTGCCACATGCGCGGGTTCATCGCCGGTGCGATCAGCACGCGCTTGTCGGTGGCGAGCAGCGCGGTCGAGGCGAGGTCGTCGGCATGCCCGTTAGCCATCTTGGCGATCAGGTCGGCGGTCGCTGGCGCGACTACGACGAGATCTGTCGAGCGCGAAAGCTGGATATGGCCGATATCGGCTTCGTCCGTCAGCGAGAACAGGTCGGTGAAGCAGCGCTCGCCCGCCAGCGACGACACGGTGAGCGGCGTGACGAACTGCTCGCCGGCCTTGGTCACGATGCAGCGCGAGGCGATGCCGCGATCCTTCAGCCGGCGGATGACCTCCAGCATCTTGTAGGCGGCGATGCCGCCGCCGATGATCAGGAGAACGGAGCGGGAAGCGGACAAGGCGGCTCCTCGGGCAGCGCGGATGGCGAACGGCCCGTTACGTAGCATCTGCCGTGCCGCGCTGTCATGCGCCGCGCGTTGTCCGCCGTTCCTCAGTTGCGGGGCAGATCGGGCACTTTATAGGCCGTCGTCGCCTTGATCCGCTCCATCGCGAAGCGCGAGGTGACGTTCTTGAGCGGGATCGTCTCGATCAGCTTCTTGTAGAAGCCGTCATAGGCGGCCATGTCGGCGACGACGACGCGCAGCATGTAGTCGACATCGCCCGCCATTCGGTAGAACTCCATCACCTCCGGCATCGCCGCGACCATCTGCGCGAATTTGTCCAGCCACGGCCCGGAATGGTCGGCCGTCTCGATCTGGACGAAGACGGTGAGGCCGAGCCCGATCTTCTCCGGCGCCACCAGCGCCACCCGCTTCAGGATCACGCCGGCCTGTTCGAGCTTCTGGATGCGCTTCCAGCACGGGGTCTGCGAGAGCCCGACGCGGTCGGCGAGCTCGGCGATGGAAATATTCGCGTCCGCCTGGAGCACGGTCAGAATCTTGCGGTCGATGGCGTCCATTCTCTCAAGCTCGCTATCTGGAGAAATTCGTTTCGCAGACTTCGCACGAAAGAGACGAATTATCTTTTTCTAGCTGATCTATTGCATCAAGATAGAAAATCCTTTTCTCAATCTGTCAATGGGGGCTCGTTTGGGCCTGCTTTTGAAAGGGGTTTGAACGATGGATCGCCGCCAGTTCCTCATCGCCGGGTCGAGCCTCGCGGCGGCCATGCCCTTCGCCGCCCCGGCTCGCGCCCAGAGCGTCGCGGCACGCGTCGGCTACATCCCGATCGTCGGCACGGCGCCGTTCTTCGTCGCCAATGGCGAGGGCTGGCTGAAGCAGGGCGGCATCGACGTTGCGGTCACCGTCTTCGAATCCGGCCCGAACATGATCCAGGCGCTCGCTTCCGGCACGATCGATGTCTATGTTGCCGGCGTCGCGCCGCTGGCCGTCGCCCGCGCTCGCGGCATCGACATCCGCGTCGTCGCCTCGACCGCGATCGGCGAGAATGTCGTGGTCAGCGCGCCCTCGCTGACCAAGTTCTTCACGGCCGGCACCAATGCCGCTGCGGCCTTCAAGGCGTTCCGCGCCGCCAATGGCAAGGCCGCCCGCCTCGCCACCCAGCCGGCCGGCTCGGTGCCCAACACGACGCTGCAATACTGGCTCTGGGAGGTCGCGAAGGTCGACAAGGCCGATGTCGAGATCGTGCCGATGGGCATCGACGCGACCCAGCAGGCGATCCTGGCCGGCGCGGTCGATGGCGGCTCCGTCCGTGAGCCGGCGCTGACCATCCTCCAGACCCGCAACCCGCAGATCAAGCTCGTCGCCGGTGGCGAGGAGGTCTTCCCGGGCCAGCCCGGCACCGTCGTCGCCGTCTCCGGCGCCTTCGCCACCAAGAATCCGCAGGCCGTGCAGAGCCTCGTCTCCGGCCTCGTCAAGGCTGCTGCGCTGATCAAGGCCGCCCCGAACAAGGCCGCCCCCCATGTCGGCGCCGCGCTCGGCAAGGGCATCGTCGATCCAGAGCTGATCCAGAAGGCGCTGGTCTCGCCGGCCAGCCGCTTCGAGATCGACCCGCGCAAGATCATCGAGCCGTCCCGTGCGATGCAGGCCTACCAGGTCAAGCTCGGCTCGCTGGAGAAGGAACTCCCCTTCGACGGGCTGTTCGAGACCCAGTACTACGAGCGCGCGATCAAGGCGGGCGGCTGATGCCGACCCTCATCGATGTCGTTGAGACTATGAAACGCGGGTCATCCCGGGCGACCGCAGGGAGACCCGGGATCCATGCCGGAGCATCCCCGAAGAAGTTTCAGGCATGGATCCCGGGTCTGCGCTTCGCTTCGCCCGGGATGACGGCGCGTTTACGAGCCAGAGGTTGAGTGGTTTGACGTTGCAGTCGCTGCGGGCTCCCGCCCTCGCCCTTCTGGGCCTCGTCGCCTTCCTGCTGCTCTGGGAGGCGATGCCCTATTTCGGACTGGTGAATCCGGCTTTCCTGCCGGGGCCGAGCGCCCTGCCGAAGGCCTTCATGCGGGAGTTGTCTTCCGGCGCCTGGTTCGCGGCCATACTCGGTTCGCTCTGGCACTACTTCGTCGGACTGTTCGTCGGCGCCGGCCTCGGCATCGCCTTCGGCGTAGCTGTCGGCATGTCCCGCGTCGCCGAGGAGGCGACGGCCTGGGTCGTCCGGGTCCTACGCCCGATTCCCGGCCTCGCCTGGGTGCCCTTCGCCATCATCTGGTTCGGCGTCACGCCGGGCGCGGCGGTCTTCATCATCGCCATCGGCGTGTTCTGGATCGTCTTCTTCGCGGCGCAGGGCGCGATCCGCGGCGTCGACCGCGATCTCATCGAGGTCGCCGATGCCTTCGGCTTCCGCTCGCCTTGGGCTCGCCTGTTCAAGATCCTGCTGCCGGCCGCCTTGCCGGGCATCCTCGTCGGCATCAGGACGGCGCTCGGCCAGGCCTGGATGGCGGTGGTCGCGGCCGAGATCTTCGGCGTCGCCGGTGTCGGCCAGCGCATGATGCAGGCGTCCAGCCTGCTCGCGACCGATATCGTCGTGGTCTACATGCTGACGATGGCGGCGCTCTACGGCCTGCTCGACACCGGCTTCGTCGCCTTCCAGAAATGGGTGCTGCGTTGGAAAGCGTGATCGAGAAGAGTGCGATTGAGATTCGGGGCCTGTCGCTGACCTTCACCCGCGACGGCGAGGAGACCGAGGTCCTGCGCAAGCTCGACCTCTCGGTCGGGCGCGGCGAATTCTTGGCCATCGTCGGCCCCTCCGGCGTCGGCAAGTCGACCCTGCTGCGCGTCATCGCCGGCCTTGCCAAACCGAGCGGCGGCGAGGTCGTCATCGATGCGAAGGATCGGACGCGCCGGCCGGTCGCGCTGGTCTTCCAGGATTCGCGCCTGCTGCCCTGGCGCAAGGTCGTCTCCAATGTCGGCTTCGGGCTCGAGGGTCGCGCCCCGCGTGCCGAGCGCCTCGCCAAGGCTGCTGCCATGCTCGATCTCGTCGGTCTCGCGCCGCTGGCGCAGCGCTGGCCGCACCAGTTGTCCGGTGGCCAGCGTCAGCGCGTCTCGCTCGCCCGCGCGCTCGCCGTCGAGCCGGAAATCCTGCTGATGGACGAGCCCTTCTCGGCGCTTGATGCCCTGACGCGCGAAAACCTGCAGGACGAATTGATCCGCGTCTGGCAGCGCACCGGCAAGACCGTGCTCTTCGTCACCCATGATATCGACGAGGCCGCCTATCTCGCCGATCGCGTCGTGGTCCTGTCGGGTGCGCCCGGCCAGATCATCGCCGAGCACCGCATCGACGCGAGCCGCCCGCGCAAGCGCGGCGCGGCGGCGGAGGCTGAGATCGTGCGCGCGGTCCGCCAGGGCCTGGGCGCCGACATCGTCACGGATGGCGCCGCGATCTGACTGACCACGACCGTCATGCTCGCCCTTGTGGCGAGCATCCACGTCTTGAACACCGCCTTCGTTGAAGGAAGACGTGGATGGTCGGGACAAGCCCGACCATGACGGACATCGCGCCCTCCTCGATGGGGCGGCGACATCATGGCACGCTGCCTCTCAGGCGCGGATCGCCCAGAATGGCCCATGACCCCGCCTCACTGCCTTGTCATTGGCGGATGAAGGCGGATTGAGGCATGGGGTCCGGATGATCAGGGATTGCGACGGCATCATGCGGCTTCATTTCGGCAAGCGTTTCCTGCGTGGAGCGGCTTTGGCGCTGGGGTTGTTTGCGCCCGGCCTTGCGCTCGCCGCTGAATCCGCCGCCGTCACCTCGCCGCGCGTCACCGCGACCCTGCTGTCGAGCCGCGATGCGGTCGCGCCCGGCGAGCGCTTCAAGGTTGCGCTCGTCCAGAAACTCGCGCCGCATTGGCATACCTATTGGCTCAACCCCGGCGATTCCGGCGAGCCGACCCAGATCAAGTGGGATCTGCCGGCCGGCGCGAGCGCGGGCGAAATCCAGTGGCCGGCGCCCAAGGCGATCCGGGTCGAGCCCCTCGTCAATTTCGGCTTCGAAGGCACGGTCCTGCTGCCGCTCGAGATCACGGTTCCCGCCGATGCCAAGCCCGGCGAGAACTTTGCGCTGAAGGCCGAGGCGACCTGGCTCGTCTGCGAGAAGATCTGCATTCCCGAGGAAGGCTCCTTCTCGCTCGACCTCCCCATCGCCGCCGCGAGTGCGGTCGACCAGGCCGCCGAGGCGCGGATCGAGGCCGCCATCGCATCGTTGCCGAAGCAGGCTTCGTTCCGTGGCAAGCTCCGCGACGATGCCAGCAAGCTCGTGCTCGACCTGCCGGGCCTGCCGGCTGGCGCGGCCGATCTGCGCTTCTTTCCGATCTCCGACACGCTGATCGAGCATGCGGCCGACCAGCCCTTGGTGGCCGGCGACAAGCCCGTCCTGACGCTGACCCGCTCAAACGCCTTCAAGCTGGCGAAGCCTGAAATCTCCGGCGTGCTCACCTTCACGGAAGCGGGGGCGCCGAGGGCCGTGACCCTCCTCGCCGATGCCGATCCGGCCCTGATGGCGGCCGGTGGAGCAGCAACGCCTGAGGCTCGTCCGGCGGTGGTGCGGATTCCGATGCCGGCCGAGGGCGCCGACCTGACGCTCTGGGCAGCGCTGGCTTTCGCCTTCGCGGGCGGCCTGATCCTCAACCTGATGCCTTGCGTCCTGCCCGTTCTGTTCATCAAGGCGCTTGGCTTCGCGCAGCTCGCGCATCGCAATCGCTTGGAGGTTCGCGAGCAGGGCCTGCTCTTCATGAGCGGTGTGCTGCTGACCTTCCTGATATTGGCCGGCGCAGTGATCGCGCTGGGTAGCCTCGGCAGCAGCGTCGGCTGGGGCTTCCAGCTCCAGTCCCCGCCGCTCGTCATCGCGCTCGCGGTGGTGATGGTGCTGATCGGCCTCAACCTGCTCGGCGCCTTCGAGATCGGCACGTCCGTCACCGGTCTCGGCGATGGCCTCGCCGGCCGCGGCGGGCGGCTCGGCGCCTTCATGACCGGCGTGCTCGCGGTCGTGGTCGCGACGCCCTGCACGGCACCCTTCATGGGCGCGGCGATGGGTTATGCGGTCACGCAACCGCCGGCCGTCGCCCTCTCCGTCTTCATGGCGCTGGCGCTGGGCTTCGCCCTGCCGGTCGTCGCGTTGTCCTTCGCGCCCGGCCTGCTGCGCCTGCTGCCGAAGCCCGGCCGCTGGATGCTGGTGCTGAAGCAGGCTTTTGCCTTCCCGATGTTCGCGACGGCGATCTGGCTGATCTGGGTCGCCTCGGTGCAGAGCGGACCGCAGGGCGTGCTCGCCGCCCTGGTCGCGGTGCTGGCGGCAGGCTTTGCCGTCTGGCTCGTCGGCGTCACGCGCGGCTCTTTCGCACGCCGCGCCTTCGGCTCGGCTCTCGCGGCGCTGGTCGTGCTCGGCGCCGGCTGGTTCACTGTGCAGAACGCCGTTCCCGGCGCGGCGACCGAAGCGCGGGCCGGCGATATCGAGGCCTGGTCGCCCGAGCGGGTCGCGACCTTGCAGGCGCAGGGCAAGCCGGTCTTCGTCAATTTCACTGCTGCCTGGTGCATCACCTGCATCGCAAACGAGCGCGTCGCGCTCTCCCGGCAAGAGGTGAAGGACGCCTTCGCGAAGCTCGGCGTCGTCTATCTCAAGGCCGACTGGACCAATCGCGACAGCCGCATCGCCAAGGCGCTGGCCGAGCAGGGCCGCGCCGGCGTGCCGCTCTATCTGTTCTATCCCGCCCGCAAGGAGGCGCAGGCCGAGATCCTGCCGCAGCTTCTCACCGTGGATGGCCTGATCGCAGCGGCCGAGCGTGCGGCCGGGCGTAACGTGAAGACGGCGGCGCTGCCTTAGGCAGAAGGCTCCGCAACCCGCCACCACGTCATTCCGGACAAGCCGCGAAGCGGCGCCGATCCGGATCCATCGGAAAGCGGTCCCTTCGGTCGCCCGGAATGACGGCGTGAGAGAGAGGCCCGGATCAAACCCGCGGCCTGCGGACGGGAGGTGAGGTCTTCGACTACTGCGACCTCGGCCCGAGATCGCGCGGGGCGGCGTTGATCGTGACGATCTGGCCGTTGCGCAGCTCCAGCACCGCAAGGCCGCGCTCGACCTGTCCGTCCGGGCGGAAGCGGAAGACGCCGTCCGCCCCGGCAAAGCCCGAGCCATTGGTCAGCACGGCCTCGGAGAAGCGCTGCGACCCTTGCGTGCGCGCCAGCGCCGCCGCCAGCGAGACTGCGTCATAGGCCAGCGTCGCGGTGCGGGTCGGGGCGCTGTTGAAGCGCTGCTGGTAGCGGCCGGCGAAGGCGTTGAAGCCGGCCGTATCGGGCGAGGCGAACCAGCCGCCCTGGATGCCCGCCACGCGGGCGATGCTCGCATCGTTCCAGACGCCGGTGCCGAGCGGCTTGACCTTGGCCGGATTGTAGCCGGCCTCCTGCAGGAGCTGGCCGAGCGTCGGCATCGTGTCGGCGGCGGCCGGCACGAACAGCGCATCGGCTTGCGCGAGCGACGGCATCAGGCGCTGGATTGCGGATTTCATCGCGGCCGGGTCCGAGCTGAAGCGCTCGATCGCGGCGACGCGCACGCCGCGATTGGCGGCGGCCTGCTGGAAGGCGGCCTCGACGACCTTGCCATAGGCGGTGTCCGGCACCAGCGCGGCGAAGGATTTGCGGCCCTGCTGGGCGGCATAGCCGATGACGCGGTTGACGTCGTTTTCGGGAGGGAATGAGAGGAGATAGATGCCGCGCGAGGCGACGTTGGAATCGCTGGAGAAGGCGATGACCGGCTTGTTGGCGCCGCGCGCGACCTGCCCGGCCGCCTGGACTGAGGGCGCGAAGAGCGGGCCGACGATCAGTTCGGCCCCTTCCGACAGGGCCTCCTGCGCGGCGGCTCGGGCGCCTTCCGGCGTGCCGCGATCGTCCTTGACCAGCAGCGTCAGGTCGGCGTTCGGGAATTCGGCGAGCGCCATCTCGGCCGCGTTCTTCAGCGAATTGCCGACGACCGCGCCCTGGCCCTCGGCCGTGAGCGGCAGGATGAGCCCGACCTTGACCTTGCCGGTGCCGATGGTCTGGCCGGTCGGCGTGGCTCCGCCGGCTGTGGGCGTGCCCGAATCGAAGCCGGGCAGGCCCGAGGTGCCGCCGCTGCAAGCCGCGAGCGCGAGCGGCAGCAGGACGGCGAAGGTCCGTGCCTTGGACCGCAGGATCGGTGCGATGTGCCGATGATGGAACACGGGCGATCTCCAGTCGTGACCGGGCCGGCCAAACGCGGCCCGGCGATGGGTCCTGCGGAACTGTTCTACCCCCGGACCTCTCGTGCCAGTGCGCAAGTCTATTTTCAAGTTGTTAACTATAGGTTGCAGGGGTCGGCGCGTGCCTTGCCATGGCGCGGGCGCGGCCGCTGTGGCAGCGTGACCGGATGTCGACCGATGCCGCCGCCCGCTCCCCCAGCTATACCGCCTTTGGTCTGAAGGCAGAGGCCGAGCCTCTGGCGCCGGGCCTGCATATCGTCGCGACGCCGATCGGCAACCTCCGTGATATCTCGTTCCGGGCGCTGGCGACGCTCGCCGCCGCCGATGCGATCCTGGCCGAGGACACCCGGACGTCGAAGACGCTGCTGGCGCATTACGGGATATCGACCCCGCTCCTGCCCTATCACGAGCATAATGCCGCGCAGATGCGCCCCAAGGTGCTGGCGAAGCTGCGCGAGGGCGGCAAGCTCGCCCTGATCTCGGACGCTGGTACGCCGCTCGTCTCCGATCCCGGCTACAAGCTCGTCGCCGAACTGGTGGCGGAAGGCCTGCCCGTCACCGGCATCCCCGGCCCCTCCGCCGTGCTGGCGGCACTCGTACTGGCCGGCTTGCCGACCGACCGTTTCTTCTTCGAGGGCTTCCTGCCGCCGAAATCGGGCGGGCGCCGCACCCGCCTGACCGAGCTGGCCGCGATTCCCGGAACGCTCGTCTTCTTCGAATCGCCCCGCCGCCTCGCCGAGATGCTGAGTGATGCAGCCGCCGTGCTCGGCGCGCGGCCCGGTGCGGTCGCGCGCGAGCTCACCAAGTTCTACGAGACGGTCCGGCGCGGCACGCTTCCCGATCTCGCCGCCCATTACGAGAGCGAGGAAGAGGCACGCGGCGAGATCGTCGTGATCATCGGTCCGCCCGGCGCTGCCGATCTCGTCACCAGCGACGAGGCGATCGACGAGCGCCTGCGCGCGGCCATGGCCAGGGTCTCGCTGAAGGAGGCGGTTGCGCAGGTCGCGGCCGAGACCGGCCAGCCGCGCCGCAAGGTCTATGCCCGTGCGCTCGAACTCACCCGCGATGATCCGTGAGCAAGGCCGGTGCCGATCCGGGCGGGCGTAGCCGCAAGGCGAAGCGCTCCGGCCTGACCGGGCGCCGCGCCGAATGGCTGGCCATCCTCTGGCTCACCGCCAAGGGCTATCGCCTGCTGGAGCGGCGCTTCGGCGGCAAGGGCGGCGAGATCGATCTCGTGATGAAGCGCGGCCGCACCATCGCCTTCGTCGAGGTCAAGGCGCGCGGCCGGCTCGACGACGCCATGATCGCGATCACCCCGGAAAAACAGCGCTTGGTCGAGCGGCGCATCCGGCACTGGCTCTCGCGCAATCCCTGGGCCAGCGAGCATTTTCTGCGCGCCGATGCGGTCTTTCTGGCGCCCTGGCGCCGGCCGCGCCATGTTCCCGCCGCCTTCGCGCTTGTCCTGTGATGCAGGGCGCCCCACTTGCAGGAACCCGGTCCGCGGTCCGATAAGAACCGCCTGCCTGCAACAGGAAGCCTGTCATGAGCCTCAACGTCGCCATCCAGATGGACCCGATCGAGCGCATCCGGATCGCCGGGGATACCGGCTTCGCGCTGATGCTGGAAGCGCAGGCGCGCGGCCACTCGCTCTACACCTACACGCCCGACAAGCTCTCGATGCGCGACGGCAAGGTCACCGCGCCGATGCGCCCGGTGAAGGTGCGTGACGTCGAGGGCGACTATTTCACCGCCGGCGCCGAGGAGAAGGTCGACCTGTCGACGCTTGACGTCGTGTTGCTGCGGCAGGACCCGCCCTTCGACATGGCCTATGTCACGACGACCCATATGCTGGAGCGCATCCATCCGAAAACGCTGGTGGTCAATGATCCGACCTCGGTGCGCAATGCCCCCGAGAAGATCCTCGTCACGCATTTCCCGGAGCTGATGCCGCCGACCCTGATCACCCGCGACAAGGCGGAGATCGAGGCCTTCCGCGACGAGCATGGCGAGATCGTCATGAAGCCGCTCTACGGTCATGGCGGAGCGACCGTCTTCAAGACAAGCAGGACCGACCCGAATTTCGGCTCGCTCTTCGATCTGTTCAGCAACCTCTTCCGCGAGCCCTGGGTCGTTCAGGGCTTCATCAAGGAGGTCACCGAGGGCGACAAGCGCATCATCCTGATCGACGGCAAGGCGGCGGGCGCCGTCAACCGCGTCCCGGCGGTCGGCGATCTCCGCGCCAACATGGTGCGCGGCGGTGCGGCGCGCCCGACCGACCTGTCGAAGCAGGAGCTCGCGATCTGCGAGGCGATCGGCCCGACCTTGCGCGAGCGCGGCCTGCTGCTCGTCGGCATCGACGTGATCCATGGCAAGCTCACCGAGATCAACGTCACCGCGCCGACCGGCGTGCGCGCGATCAAGAAGCTCGGCGGCCCGGACCTCGCGGCCCAGCTCTTCGATGTGATCGAGGCGAAGCGCGGGCGCTAGAGCATTTTCAAGCGAAGTGGGCACCGGTTCGCGTGAAGAAAATGCGATAAGACAAAGCCTCTAATCCGCCCTGACATAGCCCTTCCAGCAGCGCCCGAGCGCGATCTCCCGCCGGCCCGTCAGGACCGGCGCGTAGATCCTGCGCAGGGCCTCGTTCGCGACCGTGACCGGGCAGAGCGGATAGAGCACGAGGTCGGCCTCGCGGGCGAGCGTGATCTCGGCGTCGTCAGGCTTCGGCACCGCCCGGAACGGGTCGGCGCCGATGGCGATGCCGCGTGGCGCGCTGCGGCCCATCACGGACGGGAACGGGTTGACGAAGTTGAGGCTCATGATCGTCTCGAAGCGTCGCCCGCTGGCCTGCTCATGCGCCAGGATCGCCGAAACGCCCTCGTCGACCGCCATCAGCCAGGACGCCTGGAAGTCGAGCTCCGAATAGAGCTGCGGATTCGGCAGCATCTCGCGGGCGGTGAACTCCCGGAAGGTCGCGGGATGGCTGGCGTAGATGTCGAGCATCGCGCTCGCGCGGTCCATGACGTTGGCGTGCTGCGAGACCAGCCCGAGCCGGCCGAGATGCTGGTTCGGCAGGGCGGCATAGCCAGCCTGCGCCATCAGCGCCCGCGCCCCGCGCTGGAGCACGGTTTCGGCTGGCGGGATCGCGGTGGCGGCGACGAGGCCACAGACGACGAGCGCGCCGCGCCGGCTGCTGCCGAGCCAGCGCGACAGGATCACCAGAAGCACCGGCCAGATGAAGATGAAGGCCTGCCCGCCGGTGTTCTGGGTCTCGAAGAACAGCCCTGCCACCATGACGACCGCGAGCCAGGCGACATCGCGGTCGAGCAGGCGGACGAAGCCGGCCGTGGACGGCTGGCGGCGCAGCGCAAGGGCGGCCTCCGCGATGTCGCGTCGGTCGAGCCAGAGCAGGGCGAGCCCGAGTGCCGTTCCGGCGCCGACGATGTCGAGATGCAGCGAGGCCGCCTGGACGAAGCGGGGCAGGATGCCGCCGGCATTGATCGCGACAAGCGCGAGGATGCTGTCGAGATAGGCGCTGACCAGCCCGGTCGCGAGTTCGAGGCCGAGCGCCGCCAGCCCGCCTGCGGCGGCGATCAGCAGGCTTTGGCGCCAGCCGATCCGCCCGGCCGCGAGTGCGAAGGCCGTGACGAGGCCGCCGGCAAGGAAGCCGGTGATCTTGATCAGGAACAGGGCGGTGAGTGTCCAGCCGATGACGGCGCCAAGCGCGGGGCCGCGCAGGAAGAGGAGGCCGGCGACCAGCACGTAGAGCACGATGCTGACATGCCGGTTGTAGATGCCGAACCCGTCCGTGCCCGGGAAGAAGGAATAGTGCTCGACATTGATCGGCAGGATCTGGAAGGCGAGATAGGGCAGGAGCAGCGCCATGGCCGTGGCGCGCGATTGCCGGCTGATGGCATGCAGGACCACGGCCATGGCCGGGGCTGTCACGGCGAACAGGCACCATTGCGCCAGCAGTAGCGGATGCGCGCGCGGGAACAGCGCGTCGAACCCGGCGAAGAGCCAGTAGCCGAGCGGTCCGACCGGCGCGATGAAATCGATCAGCGGGACCTGCCCGTCGCCGATCCGATTGGCGGCGTCGAGGTAGAGGACGAGGTCCCAGTACATCGGTCCGAGCGGCAATGTCAGGGGCAGCGTCAGCAGCAGCGCGCAGGCGAGGACGGCGGTGCCGAGCAGGCCGAGGGGCCAATTGGGAAGCCAGGTCGCTCGCGTCGAAACGGGTGTTCCGATCGTGCCACCGGCCTGCATCGCGCTCTTCCCCATCGCTGTCGATGGGGCTTGCTAGCAGCAACCGGTTAAGATCGACCTTCGTTCGTGCCCGTGCCGTTGAGTGGATTGGCCTCGTCCCAGCCATAGCGCAGCGTCTCGAAGCGCATCGCCAGCGAATCGAGCAGCAGGAGCTTGCCGACGAGCGGCTCTCCGAAGCCCGTGATGGCGCGCACCACCTCAAGCGCCATCATCGAGCCGATGATGCCGGGCAGGGCACCGAGCACGCCGGCTTCCGCGCAGGTCGGGATCGCGCCGGGCGGCGGCGCTTCCGGGAAGAGACAGCGCCAGGTGGGGTTCGGCTTTCCGTCCGGCCCGGTCTCATGGGCGCGGATCGTGGTGAGCGAGCCGTCGAAACGGCCCAGCGCGCCCATCACCACCGGCTTGTGTTCGTGGAAACAGGCGTCGGAGACGGCATAGCGCGTCGCGAAATTGTCGGAACCTTCGGCGACGATGTCGTAGAAGGCGATCAGCGCGCGGGCATTATGCGGGTCGAGCCGCGTGACGTGCTCCTCGACCACGACATTCGGGTTGAGGTTCCGCACGAAGCGGGCAGCGGCCACCGCCTTGTGCGCGCCGATATCCTCGGTGGTGAAGATGGTCTGGCGCTGCAGGTTCGAGAGCGAGACGATATCGTCGTCGACGATGCCGATCTTCCCGATCCCGGCCGCCGCGAGATACTGGATCAAGGGCGCGCCGAGCCCGCCGGCGCCTATGACCAGCACGCGCGCGTTCTTGAGCCGTTGCTGGCCCGGCCCGCCGATCTCGGGCAGGACGATGTGGCGTGCATAGCGCTCGATCTCGTCGTCGTTCAGCATCATGGATCGCAGCCTAAGGCCGGCAGCGGTCCTTCGGCAATCGCCATGCCGGCTCGGCCGCACTCTCCCGACAAACATGACTTTTCGCCAGCTTGGCCGCGCGCCCGGGCCATGCCATCGTGCCGCGATCGAGGGCCGGACAACGGCGCCCGGCTATGACAGGGGATCGTTCGATGCGTTTGGGTTCTTTCGCGGCGGCTCTCGCCGGCGTTGCGCTTTCCACTGTCGCGGCTCTGGCGCAGCCGCAAACGATCAAGCCCGCGATCGTCTATGACAAGGGCGGCAAGTTCGACAAATCCTTCAACGAGGGCGTCTTCATGGGCGCCGAGAAGTTCAAGAAGGAGACCAATGTCGACTTCCGCGATTTCGAGCCGACCAACGACGCCCAGATCGAGCAGGCCCTGCGCCGTTTCGCCCGCGACGGTCATTCGCCGATCATCGCGGTCGGCTTCTCGCAGGCGACCGCCCTGCAGAAGGTCGCGGCCGAGTTCCCGAACCTGAAGTTCACGATCATCGACATGGTCGTCGAATTGCCGAACGTGCAGTCGGTCGTCTTCAAGGAGCATGAGGGCTCCTATCTCGTCGGCTTGCTCGCGGCGCTGGCCTCGAAATCGGGCAAGGTCGGCTTCGTCGGCGGCATGGACATCCCGCTGATCCGCAAGTTCGCCTGCGGCTATGTCCAGGGCGTCAAGGCCGGCAAGGCCGGCGCCGAGATCTTCCAGAACATGACCGGCTCGACCCCGGCCGCCTGGAACGATCCGGTCAAGGGCGGCGAGCTCGCCAAGTCGCAGATCGATCGCGGCGCCGACGTGGTCTATCACGCGGCCGGCGGCACCGGCATCGGCGTGCTCCGCGCCGTGGCGGATGCCGGCAAGCTCGGCATCGGCGTCGATTCCAACCAGAACGCCCTGCATCCCGGCAAGGTGCTGACCTCGATGCTCAAGCGCGTCGACACCGCCGCCTACAACTCCTTCAAGGCGGCGCAGGACGGCTCCTGGAAGCCCGGCGTCTCCGTGCTCGGCCTGAAGGAAGAGGGCATCGACTGGGCGCTGGACGACGCCAACAAGGCTCTGATCACGCCGGAAATGAAGGCCGCCGCCGACAAGGCCAAGGCCGACATCATCGCCGGCACGGTCAAGGTCCACGACTACATGTCCGACCAGAAATGCACGATGTGAGGCGCGGGCGGCTCCCTTGAGTTCTGAGCCCGCCATCGCGCTCACCGGCATCTCCAAGCGCTTCGGCCCGGTCGCCGCCAACAGGGACGTGTCCCTCTCGGTCGCGGCCGGCTCCATCCATGGCATCGTCGGCGAGAACGGCGCCGGCAAGTCGACGCTGATGTCGATCCTCTACGGCTTCTACGAGGCCGATGCCGGCGAGATCAGGATCGCGGGCGAGCCGCGCCGCATTCGCTCCCCGGCCGATGCGATCGCGGCCGGCATCGGCATGGTCCATCAGCACTTCATGCTGGTGGAGACGCTGAGCGTCGTGGAGAACGTCGTGCTCGGCGCCGAAGGCGGGGCTCTGCTCAAGGGCGGCGTATCGAAGGCGCGCGCCGCGCTCGCAAAACTCTCGCAGGATTATGGCCTCGCGATCGATCCCGATGCCGTCGTCGGCGAGCTTTCCGTCGGCCTGCAGCAGCGCGTCGAGATCCTGAAGGCGCTCTATCGCGGCGCCGAGATCCTGATCCTCGATGAGCCCACGGCCGTGCTGACCCCGGCCGAGGCCGACCAGCTCTTCGCCCTGCTCCGGGCGCTGAAGGCGCAGGGCAAGACGGTGATCCTGATCACCCACAAGCTGCGCGAGATCATGGACGTGACCGACCGGGTCTCGGTGATGCGCCGTGGCGAGATGGTCGCTCATGTCGCCACCGCCGAAACCTCGCCGCCGGCCCTGGCCGAGGCGATGGTTGGAAGGCGCGTGCTGCTGCGTGTCGAGAAACAGCCACGCGAACGCGGCGCGCCGGTGCTGGAGGCGGTCGGCCTCTCCTGCCGCGACGGGCGCGGCACCGAGACCCTGAAGGACGTCAATCTCACGCTCCATGAAGGCGAGATCGTCGGCATCGCCGGGGTCGCCGGCAACGGCCAGAGCGAATTGCTGGAGGTGCTGGCCGGCCTGATCCAGCCGAGCCGCGGCGTGATCCGGCTGGGCGGGCAGATTCTTGCCACCGCTGATCGCCATCCGGCGCGGCTGCGCGATCTCGGGCTGATGCACATCCCGGAGGATCGCCATCGCAGCGGCCTCGTCACGGCTTTCTCCGCCGCCGAGAACGCTATCCTCGGTTACCAGCACGATCCCACTTTCGGCTCCGGTCCGCTGCTCTCGCCGGCCCGCATCGAGGCCCATGCGCGCGAGGCCTTCGCGGCTTATGACGTGCGCCCGCCCGATCCGGCATTGAAGACGGCGAAATTCTCCGGCGGCAACCAGCAGAAGATCGTGCTCGCCCGCGAGATCGAGCGAGGCCCCAAGGTGTTGCTGGTCGGCCAGCCCACGCGCGGCGTCGATATCGGCGCGATCGAGTTCATTCATCGCCGGCTGGTCGCGTTGCGTGATCAGGGCGTCGCGATCCTGCTCGTCTCGGTCGAGCTGGAGGAGGTGATGGCGCTCTCCGACCGGATTATCGCCATGTGCGGCGGCCGGATCACCGGCGAGCGGGTCGCTGAACAGGCCGACGAGCGCGATCTCGGCCTGCTCATGGCCGGCGTCACGGACGAGGCCGCATGAGCGCCGCCCCCGTCGAATTGCCGCGCTGGGCCGATATCGCGCTGGTGCCACTGGTCTCGGTGATCGCGGCTTTGCTCGTCGCCGGGTTTGTCGTCATCGGCATCGGCGAGAACCCGCTGGAGGCAACCGCCCTGCTGCTGCGTGGCGCGCTCGGCAGCGCCGAGGGCATCGGCTTCACGCTCTATTACGCCACGAACTTCATCTTCACCGGGCTCGCGGTCGCCGTCGCCTTCCATGCCGGCCTGTTCAATATCGGTGGCGAGGGACAGGCGACGGTCGCCGGCATCGCCATGGCGATCGCCTGCTTCGCGCTTCCCACGCTGCCCGGTTTTCTTGCCGCGCCTTTCGCGATCCTGGGAGCGGCAGCGGGTGGCGCGTTCTGGGCTTTCATTCCCGGCTGGCTCCAGGCCAAGCGCGGCAGCCATGTCGTCATCACCACGATCATGCTGAACTTCGTCGCGGCGACGCTGATCGTCTATCTCTTGCGCGAGGTCATCGGCAAACCCGGCTCGATGCAGCCGGAGACGCCGGATTTCCCGGCCGGCGCCATCCTGACGCCGATGCATCAACTGCTCGCGCCGCTGGGCCTGAAACTGCCCTCGACGCCTCTGAACAGCGCCTTTTTCCTTGCCCTGATGGCACTCGTCGCCGTCTGGCTACTGATCTGGCGCACGCGGCTGGGCTATGCGATCCGCACCGTCGGCGCCAATCCGCGCGCCGCCGCCTATGCCGGCATCTCGCCGGCTGCCGTCACCATGGTCGCGATGGCGATCTCGGGCGCGCTGGCTGGCGGGCTCGCGGTCAACGAGGCGCTCGGCGTCCAGCATCGGCTCGTGCTCGATTTCACCGCCGGCTACGGTTTCGTCGGCATCGCGGTCGCGCTGATGGGGCGCGGCCATCCGGCCGGCGTCGGCCTCGCCGCCCTGCTCTTCGGCGTGCTCTATCAGGGCGGCGCCGAGCTCTCCTTCGACAAGCCGGCCATCACCCGCGACATGGTCGTGGTCATCGGCGGCGTGCTCGTGCTCTTCGCCGGGGCGCTGGATGGGCTGTTCCGGCGGTTGGTGGCGGTCGTGCTTGGGATGGGGCGGACACCATGACGGCGCGAGCCCCTTTGTCATTCCGGGGCGATCCGCAGGATCGAACCCGGAACCCACGACCGGGTGAGCCCGCCTGCCGCCGTTCCGAAAGCGCGCGCCCAGCCGTGGGTTCCGGGTTCTTCGCTGCGCGAAGCCCCGGAATGACAAGGGGGAGCAACTGACGATGGAGCTGCTCCAGCTCATCGCCGTCGTCCTCGATTCCACGATCCGGCTGTCGATCCCATTGATCTGCGCGGCGATGGCGGGCTTGTGGTCGGAGCGGGCGGGCGTCGTCGATATCGGCCTTGAAGGCAAGATGCTGATCGCCGCCTTTGCCTCGGCGGTCGCGGCCTTCGTCACCGGCTCGGCCTGGATCGGGCTCGGTGCCGGCATCCTCGCCGCCTTGGCGCTGGCGCTGGTCCATGGCTTCGCCGCCATCACCTGGCGCGGCAATCAGATCGTCTCTGGCGTCGCCATCAACATGCTGGCGGCCGGACTAACCGTCATTCTCGGCAATGCCTGGTACGGGCAGGGCGGACGCACGCCCTCGCTGGAAGGCCCGGCCCGCTTCGGCGAGATCACTCTGCCCTTCGCCCGCTGGGCCCGCGAAAACGTGCCCGGGCTCGGCCTGATCTATGACGAGGTCGTCTCCGGCCATGGGGCGCCCGCCTATCTCGCCCTGCTCTGCGTGCTCGTCACGGCCTTCGTCCTGAAGCGCACCCGCTTCGGCCTACGCATCCGTGCCGTCGGCGAGAATCCGGCAGCGGTCGATACCGCCGGCATCTCGGTCGCCGGCCTGCGCTATGGTGCCGTCGCGATCTGCGGCGTGCTCTGCGGCATCGGCGGCACCTATCTCGCGGTGGCGCAATCCGCCGGCTTCCTGCCGCATATGACGGCGGGGCGCGGCTTCATCGCGCTCGCCGCCGTGATCTTCGCCAATTGGCGGCCCTGGCCGGCGCTTGGAGCCTGCCTGCTCTTCGGCCTGCTCGATGCGGTCGCGATCCGGCTTCAGGGCGTGACGTTGCCCGGGATCGGACTGGTTCCAGTGGAAGCGATCCAGGCCTTGCCCTATCTGATGACCATCGTCCTGCTTGCCGGTTTCATCGGCAAGGCGACGCCGCCCAGGGCCTCCGGCCTGCCCTATGTCAAGGAACGCTGATTTGCCGGCCGATCCCGATTTCGAGGCCCTGTTCGCTGCCGCCGCCGCCATCCAGCCGCGCGCCTACGCGCCCTATTCGCGCTTCAAGGTCGGCGCCGCGCTGCTGGCCGATGACGGCGCGGTCCATGCCGGCTGCAATGTCGAGAACGCCGCCTATCCGGTCGGCTCCTGCGCCGAGGCCGGGGCGATCGCGGCGATGGTCGCGGCCGGTGGCCGGGCGATCCGCGCCGTGCTCGTCTTCGGCGAGGGCTCCGAGCTGGTCACGCCCTGCGGCGCCTGCCGCCAGCGCATCCGCGAATTCGCCGCGCCTGAGACGCGCATTGCGATCGCCGGCCCCGAAGGCATCCGGGCGCATTTCACGCTGGAGGAGCTGTTGCCAGCCTCCTTCGGACCGGCCAATTTGCCGCGGTGATTTGGGGCCGCCCGCTGCGGCCAGGGGAGAGCATGCATGGCGGCCGATCCGGCCCTTGACGCGGTGGCGTCCATCCTGACGGACCGCGGCGTCGATGCGATCGACTGCGCGATCGTGCTCGGCACCGGCCTTGGCGCCGTCGCCGAGGATATCGAGGATGCCGTGCGTATCCCCTATGCCGAATTGCCCGGCTTTCCGCGCGGCGAGGTCTCCGGCCATGCCCGCCAGCTCCGCTATGGCACGCTGCATGGCCGCAAGGTCCTGATCTACGAAGGCCGCGCGCATTATTACGAGGGCGGCGATTCCGCCGTGATGCGCGTGCCGCTCGGCGTACTCACCGCCTTCGGCTCGCCGCCGCTGATCCTGACCAATGCGGCCGGCTCGCTCTCGCCGGAGATGCGTCCGGGCAGCCTCGCGCTGATCACCGACCACATCAACCTGAACGGCCCCAATCCGCTGATCGGTGACACCGGCGACGGTCGCTTCGTGCCGATGGTCGACGCCTACGATCCGCATCTGCGCGGCCGCTTCAAGCGCGCGGCCCAGAGGGCGGCGATCCCGCTCGGCGAGGGCGTCTATATGTGGTTCACCGGACCGAGCTTCGAGACGCCGGCCGAGATCCGCATGGCGAAGATCCTCGGCGCCGATCTCGTGGGCATGTCGACCGTGCCGGAGGTGATCCTGGCGCGCCGTCACGGTCTGCGCGTCGCCGGCCTGTCGATCGTCACCAATATGGGTGCAGGCCTCCTTGGCGGCACGCCGCACCATGCCGAGACGCGCGATGTCGCGGGCCTCGCGGCGGGCGCGCTCAGGCGCCTGCTGCGCGCCTTCCTGTCGGAGTTGTAAGTCATGTCCGATGCCGATCTCGCCAGGCGCGCGCTCGCCCTGCTCGATCTCACCGATCTCGCCGACGATGCCACCGAGGAAGGCACGCGCGATCTCTGCCGCCGCGCCGTCTCCGGCCCCGTGCCGGTCGCTGCCGTGTGCCTGTGGCCGCGCTTCGTCGCGACAGCGCGAGCGGAACTCGGCGACGGCCCCGTCCGCATCGCGACGGTCGTTAACTTTCCCGATGGCGACACGCCGATCGCCCCGGCGATGCGCGAGACGGAAGAGGCACTCGCCGCCGGCGCCGACGAGATCGACCTCGTCCTGCCCTGGCGGGCCGTCCTTGCCGGCCAGACCACGGCGGCGGCAGCGATGATCCGCAACGTCAAGGGGCTTTGCGGCGAGCGGCGGCTGAAGGTGATCCTGGAGACCGGCGAGTATCCCGATCTCGACAAGGTCAGGACCACCTCGGAGCTGGCCATCGCTGCCGGCGCCGATTTCATCAAGACCTCGACCGGCAAGACCGCGCATTCGGCCAGCATCCCCGCCGTGCGCGTGATGCTGAGCGTCATCGCGGGAACTTCACGCCCCGTCGGGCTGAAGCCCTCGGGCGGCATCCGGACGCTCGCCGACGCCAGAAGCTACCTCGATCTCGCTGACGCGATCATGGGGCCCGACTGGGCCTCGCCGACAGCCTTCCGCTTCGGCGCCAGCGGCCTCTACGGCGCGCTCGTCGCGGCTATTGATGGCGCCGGGCCCGATGCCGCGCCGCGTGGGAGCTATTGATGCGCCTGACCCAGGAGATCATCGCCGCCAAGCGCGACGGGGCGGAACTGTCCGAGGCCGATATCCGCCAGCTCATCGCCGGTTTGCCGGACGGTTCGGTCAGCGAGGGCCAGGCCGCCGCCTTCGCCATGGCGGTCTATTTCAACGGCATGAACGAGCGCGAGCGCGTGGCGCTGACACTGGCCATGCGCGATTCCGGCACGGTGCTGCGCTGGGACGACCTGCCCGGTCCCGCCCTCGACAAGCATTCGACCGGCGGCGTCGGCGATACCGTGAGCCTGCCCTTGGCGGCGGCGGTCGCGGCCTGTGGCGGCTATGTCCCGATGATCTCAGGCCGCGGCCTCGGCCATACCGGCGGCACGCTCGACAAGCTCGACGCGGTCCCGGGCTACGTCACGCAACCGGGCATCGACCTCTTCCGCAAGGTGGTGCGGGAGGCGGGTTGCGCCATTATCGGCCAGACTGCCGATCTCGCCCCGGCCGACAAGCGCCTCTATGCCATTCGCGACGTCACCGCGACGGTCGAGACGATTCCCTTGCTGGTCTCCTCGATCCTGTCGAAGAAGCTCGCCGCCGGCCTGCACGGCCTCGCCATGGACGTGAAATTCGGCTCCGGCGCCTTCCTGCCGGATTACGGCAAGGCGCAGGCCCTGGCGCGGGCCCTGGTCGGCGTCGCCAACGGCGCGGGCCTGCCGACCACTGCGCTCCTCACCGATATGAGCGAGCCGCTCGCCTCCGCCGCCGGCAATGCGCTCGAGGTCGCCTATGCCCTCGACCATCTCACCGGGCGCCATCGCGAACCGCGCTTCCACGAGGTCACGGTCGCGCTCGCAGCCGAGATGCTGCTGCTCGGCAAGCTCGCGCCGGATCTCGACACCGCCCGCGCCAAGATCGAGCAGGCTTTCGCCTCCGGCGCCGCGGCCGAGCGCTTCGCCCGCATGATCGTGGCGCTCGGTGGCCCGGCGGACCTGCTGGAGGCGCCGCAGAAGCACCTCGTCGCCGCGCCGGTCGTGAAGCCGGTCCATCCCGAAACGGCCGGGACGGTCGCGTCCGTCGACACGCGCGCCGTCGGGCTTGCCGTCGTGGCGCTCGGCGGCGGCCGCGTGCGCCCGCAGGACCCGATCGACCATGCCGTCGGCATCGTCGGGCTGGCGGGGATCGGCGATGCGGTGGGGCCGGGTCGGCCACTCGGCATCGTCCATGCCCGCAATGAGGCCGGTTACCAAGCGGCGAGCGAGCGCTTGCGCAAGGCCTATCGGATCGGAGACGGTGCGGCGCGCGGCCCGCTGGTCGCGGAACGGGTTACGGAGAGGGTTACGGGATGAGTCTGCTTCTGGCCATGACGGGCTGGCATGTCGAGGATTGGCGCGCGCGCTTCCAGGCGCTGCTGCCGGATATGCCGATCGTCGTCCTCGGCGAGCCCTTCGACCGTCGCGCCGTCCACTACGTCGCGAGCTGGAAGCACCCGCCCGGCAGTCTGACGGGCCTGCCCAATCTCGCCGCGATCTTCTCGCTGGGCGCCGGCGTCGACTTCCTCTTCGCCGACGACAAGCTGCCCGAAGTGCCGATCGCGCGCATCGTCGACCCCGACCTGACGACGCGGATGAGCGAGTACATCGTCCTGCATTGCCTGAGCTACCTGCGCCAGCAGCGCCGCTACGATAGCCAACAGCGCGAAAAACGCTGGGACGACGACCGCAACCAGCCGGCCGCCCGCTCGGTCCGCGTCGGCATCATGGGTCTGGGCGAGCTCGGCCAGGACGCGGCGCGCAAGCTCGCCGTCATGGGTTTCGACGTCGCCGGCTGGAGCCGTTCGCCCAAGACGATCGAGGGTCTCCAGACCTTCTCCGGCGAGGACGGCATGAAGGCTTTCCTGGGCCGTACCGACATCCTCGTCAGCCTGTTGCCGCTGACCCCGGACACGCGCGGCATCATCAATGCCGGGATGCTCTCGGGCCTCGCGCAGGACGGGCGCCTCGGCGGGCCGTTCCTGATCAATGCCGGGCGCGGCGGCCTGCAGGTCGCGGACGATATCCTCGCCGCGCTCGATGCCGGCACGCTCAAGGGCGCGACGCTCGATGTCTTCGAGGTCGAGCCGCTGCCGGTGGAATCGCGGCTCTGGAGCCATCCGGGCGTGACGGTGACGCCGCATAACTCGGCGATGTCGGAACCCGCCGCGATCGCCACGGCGATTGCCATGCAGGTCGGACGTCTGGAAGCCGGAGAACCGCTGATCAACGTGGTCGATCCGGCGCGGGGCTACTGAGCGCTAGGGCATCGGCCCGAAAAGTGGGGCCCGGTTTTCGGAAAATGCCGATGCAAAAACGAAAAACCAGATCATCAGACTGAATATCTCATTCGGTCTGATGATCTGGTCCGGCAACCGTCACGGAACGGTCGCCGAGCTGTCGTCGCAGCGCAATCGAGACGGGCGAAGCGAAGGCTTCGCTTCATCCCGGAGTATTCCATGCGCCTGCCGATCATTGCCACCCTGTTGCTGTCCTCGACGATTCTCGCCGGAGCCGAGGCGCCCCAGAAGGAATTCCCCGCCAAGCTCGTCGGCCAGGCCCTGCTGCCGGCGAACACCATCATCCCGGCTCCGGCCGATGCGCCGGCCGATCTCAAGATCTCCGGCAAGTTCGTCACGCCCGGCAAGCGCGTCGAGGCGGTCGGCACCGTGATGGGCACCTCGGGCGGACGCCCGACCGGGCTCTCCACCCCCTTCGCCGGCCAGCCCGTGCAGGGTTTTTCCGGCATCCGCTCGCTGGGGAATGGCGAGTTCCTCGTGCTGACCGATAACGGCTTCGGCGCCAAGGCGAATTCGCCGGACGCGATGCTGTTCTTCCATCGCCTCAGGGCCGATTTCGGCAAGGGCGCGGTCGAGCGCCTCTCGACCACCTTCCTGCACGACCCCGACAAGAAGGTGCCGTTCCGCATCGTCCAGGAAGGCACGGAAAAGCGCTACCTGACCGGTGCCGATTTCGATCCTGAATCGATCCAGCCGATCGGCGGCAAGTTCTGGATCGGCGAGGAATTCGGCCCCTATCTCATCCGCGTCGACGCCACCGGCAAGGTCGAGGCGGTGTTCGAGACACAGGTCGACGGCAAGCCTGCCCGCTCGCCCGACCACTATGCCATCACCACGCCCGGCGCGCCCGACGCGCCGATGCCGGCTTTCAACGTGCGCCGTTCCAAGGGCTATGAGGGCATGGCGCAGTCGCCGGATGGCCGCTTCCTCTATCCGCTGCTCGAAGGCCCGCTCTGGAACGCCGAAACCAAGGGCAACGAGGAGGTCGATGGCAAGGAAGTGCTGCGCATCCTCGAATTCGATGTCGCGGGCGAGAAGTGGACCGGCCGCTCCTGGTTCTATCCCCTGGAGCAGAAGGGCAATGCCATCGGCGATTTCAACATGATCGACGGCTCTACAGCGCTGATCATCGAGCGCGATAACGGCGAGGGCACCGCCGACAAGGCTTGCGCTGCTGGCCAGAAGGGCTCCGACTGCTTCCACGACCTCGCCAAGTTCAAGCGCATCGTGAAGATCGAGTTGACCGAGGTGAATGTCGGCAAGCCCGTGCGCAAGATCGGCTTCATCGACCTCATGAAGATCGCCGATCCCGACGGCAAGGCGAAGCAGGGCGCCATCGACGGCGTGCTGCCCTTCCCGTTCTTCACCATCGAGAACGTCGACGTGGTCGATCGCGCCAATGGCATCATCGTCGTCGGCAACGACAACAACCTGCCCTTCTCCTCCTCGCGCGATCCGAAGAAGGCCGACGACAACGAACTGGTCCTGCTTTCGGTCAAGGACCTGCTCGACGCGAAGTGAATTCGCTCACCGCGGTTCGGTCGTGCCGCCGCGCAGAAGACATCGCTGGACAGGTGACGGGCTTCGGTCGGTCACCTGTCGTTCCCAATATGTTCTTGAAATATTATCGACCTGATCGTATAATAATCGGGACCTGGCGCCTCATGCGCGAGGCGTAGTGGTTGGATGATCGTCACCGATGGAGGTGATCATGATGACCTCGAATATGAAGACCGGACGGACGCAGGACTGGCTTAACCTGATCCTCGCCGCGCTGCTGTTCTTCTCACCCTGGTTCATGGGCTATACCGGCGATGTGATGCCGGCGCGCAATGCCTGGATCGTCGGCGCTGTGCTCGCATTGATCGCGATCGCCGCGATTTCGGCCTTTGCCGAATGGGAAGAGTGGCTGAACCTCGCGCTCGGGCTCTGGTTGGTGGCCTCGCCCTGGATGCTCGGCTTCACGACCCATCTCCACGCGTTCTGGAGCCATCTCGTGGTCGGTTTGCTGATCGCGGGGATTTCGGCCTGGGCAGTGTGGGATTATCGGCACGAGCCGCACGCGACGGCCTGAGGAGCACGCTCTGCTCCGATCCGAAGGTTCCCGGCGCGCCCGAACTCCGCTGTGCGCCGGGGGCTTTGTCTGCGCGGAAAGCTCAAGCGATCCGCTTGTCGGCGGAATCGCAGAGGTCGTTCTGAATGCAGCGCAGGCATTCCGGGCGCAGCGCCTTGCAGGTGTAGCGCCCGTGCAGGATGAGCCAATGATGGGCATGCCGTCCGAACTCGGGCGGCACGGCCTTTTCCAGCCCGAGTTCGACCTGCAGCACGTTCTTGCCCGGCGCGATGCGCAGGCGGTTGGCGATGCGGAAGACATGGGTGTCGACGGCGTGGGTGATCTCGCCGAAGGCGATGTTGAGCACGACATTGGCGGTCTTGCGGCCGACGCCGGGCAGGCTCTCCAACGCCTCGCGGGTCGCCGGCACCTCGCCGCCGAACTCGGCGATCAGCCTCTCGCAGAGCGCGATCACGTTCTTCGCCTTGGTGCGGAAGAGCCCGATCGTCTTGACGTACTCGCGCACGGCCTCCTCGCCGAGCGCGAGCATCTTCTCCGGCGTGTCGGCGATGGCGAAGAGGGCGCGGGTGGCCTTGTTGACGCCTGCATCGGTCGCCTGTGCCGAGAGCACGACGGCGACCAGCAGCGTGAAGGCGTTGGTGTGGTCGAGTTCGCCCTTGGGCTCGGGATTGGCGGCCTGGAAGCGGCTGAAGATCTCGCGGATCTCCGCCGGCTTGCGGGCGCGCGGCAACGTGATGCGCTTTGCCGGCGCAGCCATGCGAGGGGGCCTGTTCCGCTGATCCATGACGGCGTTATAATCGTCGCATGACCACCGGCAAGAGCCTTGGCAGCGAGATCGCGGACGCGTCGCAGCGGCCGGTCTTCGACGCCACGATCACGCCGCATCGCTCGCTCGGCCGGAACGGCTTCCGCATCGTGATGACGCTGGTCTGCCTGGCGAGCGTGATCTCCTCGATCCCCTTCGTCGTGCTCGGTGCCTGGCCGGTCGCCGGTTTCTTCGGGATCGATGTCGTCGCGCTCTTTGTCGCCTTCCACGTCAATTTCCGGCATGCGCGCGCCTTCGAGCGCATCGTGGTGACGCCGCTGGAGGTCTTCCTGCGCAAGGTTTCGCATCACGGGCGCGAGACGGTCTGGCGCTTCAATCCGATCTGGACAAGGCTCGAACGCCAGACCGACGAGGATTACGGCCTGCTCGGCCTGAAGCTGGTCTCGCGTGGGCAGAGCGTCGCGGTCGCCGCCGCGCTCTCGCCGCATGAGCGCGCCGGTTTCGCCGATGCGCTGGGTTCCGCCCTGTCGAGCGCCCGCCGCGGGCCGGATTACGGGGCGCCCTGAGCTGTCTCCGCCTTGGCGAGCCAGATCGTATGGCCGCCACAGCTCGGGTCCTCGACGACATGGTCGATGACCGCAAAGCCGTGCTCTGCCAGCAGTGACCGGTATTCCCTTGGATCGAGGCTGCCATGATAGAGCGCCTCGCCCTCGAAGCTGCCGATCGCTTCGCCATGCGCCGGACCGCTGGTGAACATCAGAGCCGCCCCTGGTGCGGCATGGTTCGCGAAGACCTTGAACATCCCGCGCTGATCATCGGGCGTCAGGTGGAAGAACGAATCCCAGGCGATCAGTCCGCCGAAACGGCGTCCAAGTGCGAGCTTGCGCATGTCGGTGACCTGCCAGTCGCCCTCGGGAAAACGCTCCCGGCACAGGGCGATCATCGCCGCGGCGGAATCGACGCCGGTGACGGCATGGCCCTGTTCGCTGAAATGGCGAGCGATCGGCTGGCCTGTGCCGCAGCCGATATCGAGAATCGCCGCGTCGGGTGCGAGCAGGGCCCGGAAACGCGCGAGCCAGGGGCCTTCCATCAGCAGCTTGCCGCGCAGGCCGTCATAGGTGGCGGCATGGCGCTGGTAGAGATCGATGATCGCGTCGGCGGGAGAAGTCATGGCCCTATCAGCCCTCATCCTGAGGAGGCCCGCAAGGGCCGTCTCGAAGGATGTTCCCGGAGGCTCCTGAACCATCTGGACCATCCTTCGAGACGCCGCTTCGCGGCTCCTCAGGATGAGGCTGATCAGTGAGGACGATGTGGAGGGCAACCCCGCCCTTGCCAGCTTTCGGGTGGGAACGGCATGGTGGAGACCCTAGATTCGCATCATGACGAATGATGCGAGGCTCCCATGAACGCTCATGCTTCCATGAAAACGGCGATGACCCCGACGCGCTTCTCCAATGCGGTGCTGGCGCGTGCCGCCGAGGCCATGCCGAGCGAGGCCGATTTCCCGGCCGTCGCGCCCGGCTCGGATTACGACACCGTCCGGCGTATCCTCTCCTTCATCACCCATAACTGGCGCGAGCAGCCGACGATCGAGGCGATCGCGGAGGCCGCCGGCGCGACGCCGACCGATGTCCATCATCTCTTCCGGCGCTGGTGTGGCCTGACGCCGAAGGCCTTCCTGCAGGCGATCACGCTCGATCATGCCAAGGGGCTGCTCTCCGCCTCGGCCAGCATCCTCGACACGGCGCTCGAGGTCGGCCTCTCCGGCCCCGGCCGCCTGCATGATCTCTTCGTGACGCATGAGGCGATGTCGCCCGGCGAATGGAAGACCGGTGGCGAGGGCTTGAAGCTCTCCTACGGCTTCCATGTCTCGCCCTTCGGCGAGGCGCTGGTGGTGATCACCGATCGCGGCCTCGCCGGCCTTGGCTGGGTCTCGAACAGCGCCGATGGCGGCAAGGTCGTCGGCGGCCGGGCCGAGGCGCTGGCCGACATGATGCGGCGCTGGCCCCATGCCGATTACCACTATGATCCCGCGCTGACCGCGCCCTATGCCGGCCGCATCTTCGAGCCCAAGGCCTGGTCGCCGGAGACTCCGCTGCGGGTCGTGCTGATCGGCACCGATTTCGAGGTCCGGGTCTGGGAGACGCTGCTGCGCATTCCCGTCGGCTGCGCCACCACCTATGGCGAGGTCGCCAGCCATATCGGCAAGCCCAGCGCGGCGCGGGCGGTTGGCATGGCGGTCGGCAAGAACCCGATCTCCTTCGTGGTCCCTTGCCACCGCGTCATCGGCAAGTCCGGCGCGTTGACCGGCTATCACTGGGGCCTGACGCGCAAGCGCGCCATCCTCGGCTGGGAAGCCGGGCAGACGGCGGCCGGCTGATATATAGAGCGTGCCCGTGTTTCTCCGAAACCCAGGCACACTCTAGTTCTTTGTTTTATCGCATTTTCTTCACGCGAGCCGGTATCCACTTCGCTCGAAAATGCTCTACCGCCTACTTCCTGAGATACATGTCCCAGCAGGGCGCGAGCGCGATCCGCTCGCGCCCTTCGAGCGCGGCGGCGAAATGGCTGCGGATCATCTCGCGCGGCGTCGTCACCGGGCATTTCGGCATCAGCATCGCATCCGTCTGCCGGAGGGCCTCGATGGTCCCCGGCTGGAGGTTCGGCGTGCTGCGGCCGGGGTCGACGCCGACGGGCACGACGCGCGGCGGTGAGCGCTCCAGCAGGCGGTTCAGCGGATCGACGAAATCGAAGGTGAAGAAGCCGTTGAGCTCGCGCTTGTTGGCGGCTTCCCAGGCCTTGATCGCGGTGATCGCCTGCTGGATCTCGAGCATCCAGGTCGCCTGATAGTCGATCTCCGAATAGAGGATATAGGAGGGCAGGATGTCGCGCTGGATCAGGTCGCGATAGCCTTCCGGCTGCGTCGCATAGTGGTCGAGCATCGCCGCGGCGCGCGCGGCGATGTCGCGCTTCACGCTGATGCGGCCGAGGGGGCCGAGATCGGGCACGTCGAGCGCGACATAGGTCGCCGCGCCCATCACCGCACGCATGCCCCGCTCCAGGCAGATCACGGCACTCGGCAGCGTAACCGCGAGCGTCAGGACGAGAACCACGGGCCGCATGCGGTCCTCGCGCCGCTCCCACCAGTCGAGCAGCAGCGGCAGCAGGATCGGCCACAGCCCGATGAAT
Source organism: Allobosea sp. TBD101 (assembly GCF_059817965.1). Classification (NCBI taxonomy): domain Bacteria; kingdom Pseudomonadati; phylum Pseudomonadota; class Alphaproteobacteria; order Hyphomicrobiales; family Alloboseaceae; genus Allobosea; species Allobosea sp. TBD101. The sequence goes on along the minus strand of NZ_CM187543.1, from coordinate 102,690 downwards.
TCGAGCGAGCCGGTGTTCTGCGTCTCGAACAGGGCGAGCGCGAACAGGCCGGCCGCGAACCAGCCGATCGGTGCATCGGCCAGCGCCCGCCAGCTGGTGAGTGTCGCCGGCAAACCATCGCGCCAGGAGGCATAGGCCAGCACGGCGAGCAGCAGCAGCGACGGCCCGATCACGTTGAACTTGACCGAGGCCACGGTCAGGAAGCGCGGCAGCAGCGTATCGGTGTTGAGGCCGAGCAGGGTCAGGATATCGATGACATAGGCGGAGCTCAGCCCCGTCGCGAGCTCCAGCACGCCCAGCGCGAGGATGACGAAGCCGGCGGCGATGACCGCATCGCGGAAGCGCATCCGCCCGCTGAGCGTGGCATAGCCGACGAGCAGCGTGCCGGAGACCGCGCCGGTGATCTTGGTCAGGAACAGCGCCAGCATCAGCGCGGCCACGAGCCCGACCTGCAAGCCGCGCCGCTGCACGAAGATCAGCGTGGCGATCAGCAGGTAGAGCAGCAGGGCGACATGGCGGTTGTAGAAGCCGTAGCCGTCGAAACCGGGCGAGGGATAGAGCCCGTGCAGGTTGATCGGCAGCGCCGCGAACAGCAGGAAGGGCAGGACGAGCGCCAGCGCCTGCGGCCGGGAGCGCCGGGAGACCTCGCGGGCGATCAGGGCCAGCACCGGCAGCATGACCGGCAGCAGTGCCCAGTTGATCAGCAGCATCGGCTGCGCGTTGGGGAAGAGAATGTCGAGCGCCGCGGCCAGGTAGAAGCCGAGCGGGCCGATCGGCGCGAAGAAGTCGACAGTGGGGACCTGGCCGAGCTCGATGCGTTGGATCGCGTCGAGATAGACGACCGTGTCCCAGGCATTCGGCCCGAGCGGCAGGCGCAGGGGCAAGATCAGGCCGGCGATGGCCGCCAGCGCGAAAGCCATGATCCAGGCGAGAGGCGAGCCGGCCACGCGCACCCTCATCCCTTTGCCGTCGACAGGTTTGCTGTCGACCTGGGAGTTCTTCCTCCCGATCTCGCTCATCGCCACGCCGAACCCTCCTGGTCCAGCCCGCTCTGTGGCAGAAAAAACTTACCAGCTACCTGACGGAAAGGCAGGCTCTCGCCGGATTTCGGCAAGAACCTTGACCTAAAGGCCTCGGCTTCAAGACGTGGTTACGCTTTGGCTTACCCGTCCCGGCATTGGCTCAGAGCAACCCGCGCCCGGCGAGGTAACGCATCAGATGCGAGGCGCCATAGGTCCAGGGCGCGCAGGCGTCGGTGCGCTTCATCCGGTTGACGAGGCTGCCGAGCTCGAGCGCGGCGATGGTGACGATGTCCCCGTATTTATGGGTGAAGCCGCCGCCGGGCGCGTCGCGATCCTTGATCGGCGCGAACATGGTGCCGAGATAGAGCGCCGCCCCGTCCGGATACTGATGATGCGGGCCGATCATCTGCGCGGCGAGATCGGCCGGGTCGCGGCTAATTTTTGCGATCGAGGAGGAGCCTTCCAGCCGGAAGCCGTCTTCGCCCTCGACCGTCAGCGTCACCGTGGTCTGGCGGACATGGTCGAGCGTGAAGCCGGCATCGAACAGGCGGATGAAGGGGCCGACCGCGGCAGCGGCATTGTTGTCCTTGGCCTTGCCGAGCAGGAGCGCCGAGCGGCCCTCGACATCGCGCAGGTTGACGTCGTTGCCGAGCGTGGCGCCGACGATGCGTCCGTCCGAGGCGACGACCAGCACGATTTCGGGCTCGGGATTGTTCCAGCTCGAGGCCGGATGCAGGCCGGCATCCGCGCCGGTGCCGACCGTCGACATCGGCGGGGCCTTGGTGAAGATCTCGGCGTCCGGCCCGATGCCGACTTCGAGATATTGGCTCCAGGCGCCCTGCTTGATCAGCACCTCCTTGAGATGCATCGCCTCGGGCGAGCCGGGCTTGAGCTTCGACAGGTCGTCGCCGATCAGCTTGCCGATCTCGGTGCGGATCGTTGCAGCCGCGGCCGGGTTGCCGCGTGCCTTCTCCTCGATCACGCGCTCCAGCATCGAGACAGCGAAGGTGACGCCGGCCGCCTTCACCGCTTGCAGGTCGAGCGGGGAGAGCAGCCAGGGGCGCTGCGGATCGCGGCCATCCACAGGCGTGTTGGCGAGAATGTCGGCTAACGAACCGATCGCCTCGCCCTCGGCTGCGCGCAGGGCTGCGGCCGGGTCGGCGCTCTCGCAGAGATCCCGGCTGGTGGGGAAGCTCCGGGTCACGTCGACGACCTGTCCGCCGCGGAGCGTCACCACGGCCGGGCCGCCGAGATCGGGCCGCCAGACGCGGCCGGCCAGCGCCGCCGCATCGGCATCCGCGGGCAGGGTCGTGGTCATGGCGAGGTCGAGACTGGGCATGGCGGCATCCACGGGCGGATTCGGGTCGGGAGCGCAGATCAGCCGGTTATGCCGGAATGTGCAAGCGAGAGGCCGGCGCGATTCATGCCGGGCCGGACCCAGACCTAAGGCGGATTGCGCCGGTCGTCATCGATTTGTCATTGAAATGTCGCCTGCGCTTCATGCTAGCTTGCGCACCAACGACAAGAACCGCGGCGGCGCCCGCCTGCGGAAGGGAGACATTCCATGAGCATCAAATCGCGCATCCTGATGTCGGTCGCTGCCTTCGCGCTGGCCGGTGCCGCGCCGGCCCTGGCGCAGACCGAGATCCAGTGGTGGCACGCGCTGACCGGCGCCAACAACGACGTCGTCGTCAAGCTCTCCGAGGACTTCAACGCCTCGCAGAAGGACTACAAGGTCGTTCCCGTTTACAAGGGTTCCTATCCCGACACGCTGAACGCCGGCATCGCCGCCTTCCGCGCCGGCCAGGCCCCGCACATCCTGCAGGTCTTCGAGGTCGGCACCGGCACGATGATGTCGGCCAAGGGCGCGATCAAGCCGGTCCACGAGGTCATGAAGGAAGCCGGCGAGAAGTTCGACCCGACCGCCTATCTGCCCGCCATCACCGGCTATTACTCGACGGCCAAGGGCGACATGCTCTCGATGCCGTTCAACTCCTCGTCGATGGTGATGTGGTACAACAAGGACGCCTTCAAGAAGGCGGGCCTCGACCCCGAGAAGCCGCCGAAGACCTGGCCCGACACCTTCGCGGCCGCCAAGAAGCTGAAGGCCGCCGGCTACGACAAGTGCGGCGTCTCGAACGCCTGGGCGACCTGGGCCAATATCGAGCAGTTCGGCGCCTGGCATAACGTGGCGCTCTCGACCAAGGTCAACGGCATGGCCGGCTTCGACGCCGTGCTGAACTTCAACAAGAGCCCGGCTTTCCTCAAGCACTGGACCAATCTGGTCGAGCTGCAGAAGGACAAGACCTATGACTATTCCGGTCGCACCAACAATGGCGAAGGCCGCTTCACCTCGGGCGAATGCCCGATCTTCCTGACCTCCTCGGGCTTCTTCGGCAATGTCAGGGCGAACGCCAAGTTCGACTGGGGCAATGCCGCGATGCCGTATTATCCCGACGTGCAGGGCGCTCCGCAGAACTCGATCATCGGCGGCGCTTCGCTCTGGGTGATGGGTGGCAAGAAGGCCGACGAGTACAAGGGCGTCGCGAAGTTCTTCACCTTCCTCTCGAATGTCGATCGCCAGGTGAAGCTGCATACCGAGTCGGGCTACCTGCCGATCACCAAGGCGGCCTACGAGAAGGTCAAGGCGTCCGGCTTCTACAAGGACAAGCCCTATCTCGAGACCCCGATCCTCGAGCTGACCAACAAGGCTCCGACCGACAACTCGAAGGGCCTGCGCTACGGCAGCCTGGTCCAGATCCGCGACATCTGGTCGGAGGAGCTGGAGGCGGCGCTGAACGGCCAGAAGTCGCCGCAGGCGGCACTGGATGCGGCGGCCGAGCGCGGCAACCAGATGCTGCGCCAGTTCGAGCGCACCGCGGCCCGCTAAACGCTTAGCTCTTGAAAACCCAAGGCCATCCCGGACACTCTCCATCCGGGATGGCCGTCTCGTTCCAGGGAAGCCGATGCAGAAGAATGCATACTTCAAGGGGCTGACGATCCCCTTCCTGCTGCTTCTGCCGCAGCTCGCCATCACCGTCGTGTTCTTCTACTGGCCGGCGACCCAGGCGGTCTGGCAGAGCTTCCTGCTCGAGGATGCCTTCGGCACATCGACGGAATTCGTCTGGTTCGAAAACTACCAGATGCTCTTCGCCGATCCCGGCTACCTCAAGGCCTTCATCAACACGGCTGTCTTCTCGACCTTCGTCTGCGTGTTTTCGCTCTCGATCGCGCTGCTTTTCGCCGTGATGGCGGACCGCCAGATCCGGGGCGCCGAGGTCTACAAGACGCTGCTGATCTGGCCTTATGCGGTGGCGCCCGCGATCGCCGGCGTGCTCTGGATCTTCATGTTCGATCCCTCGCTCGGCATGCTCGCCCGCGGCCTGCAATCGCTTGGCGTCCCGTGGAATCCGCGGCTCAACGGCAACCACGCCATGCTGCTGGTCATCCTGGCCGCGACCTGGAAGCAGATCAGCTATAATTTCCTGTTCTTCCTCGCCGGCCTGCAATCGATTCCGAAAAGCGTGATCGAGGCGGCGGTGATCGACGGCGCCCGGCCGATGCGCCGGTTCTGGACCATCGTCTTCCCGCTGCTCTCGCCGACGACCTTTTTCCTGCTCGTCGTCAACATCGTCTACGTCTTCTTCGACACCTTCGGCATCATCGACACGGTGACCGGAGGCGGCCCCTCGGGCGCGACCGAGACGCTGGTCTACAAGGTCTTCTCGGACGGCAAGGGCGGCTCCAATCTCGGCGGCTCGGCGGCCCAGTCGGTGCTGCTGCTGATCATGGTGATCGGGCTGACGGCGGTGCAGTTCCGCTTCATCGAGCGCAAGGTCAGCTACTGATGTCCTCCGTGCTCTGGATGGACCTCACTGCCGAGGAGTTGCGCGCCAAGGCGGCGACCGACACGATCGTCGTCCTGCCGGTGGCTTCGATCGAGCAGCATGGTCCGCATCTGCCTGTCGGCGTCGACACGATCCTGTGCAGCGGCGTCTGCAAGGCGGCGGCCGAGCGCGCCGGCGATGTCGACGTCGTCGTCGCGCCGACGCTCTGGTGCGGCATGGCCGAGCATCACATGGCCTTCGGCGGCACCTTCACCTTCGACATCCCGACCTATCGCGCGGTGTTGCTCGCCTTCCTCAGGAGCATCGAGCGCCACGGCTTCCACCGCGTGCTGATCGTCAATGGCCATGGCGGCAACATCGCCGCGCTCACCGCCTTCCTGCCCGACTTCGCCCGCGAGACACGGCTGCATGTCGAGGCGACGACCTATTTCATGCTGGCGCAGGACGCGTTCCCGCCCTTGCTTGAAGACCAGAAGGGCGTCCAGCATGCCTGCGAGGTCGAGACCTCGATGATGATGGTGCTGGCGCCGGGCTCGGTGCGCGAGCCGCGCCTGGCCGAGGCCTTCGGCGCCCGCGACGGCCTGCCGGGGCGGCCGACCGTCTCGCGCCACCGCTCCTTCCGGGAGATGACCGAGACCGGTGTGATCGGCGATGCCCGCCGTGCCACGCCCGAGAAGGGGCAGGCCTGCCTCGATGCCTGTGCGGACGCGCTGGCCGGATTGCTGCGCGAAATGGGGAGGGCCGCCTGATGGTCGAAGACCGCCGCCTGGGCGACGCGATCGCCTATGTCATCCTGACGATCGGCGTGCTGATCGTCGCCTTCCCGGTCTGGCTGACCTTCGTCGCCTCGACCTGGGACGCCGCGACCGTGATCAACGGCCAGATGCCGCTCTATCCCGGCCCGTATTTCCTGGAGAACTACAAGCGCATCCTCTTCGTCGGCACCTCGAGCACGACGCGCGAGCCGGTGATCGGGATGATGGTGAACTCCTTCATCATGGCGATCACGATCGCGCTCGGAAAGATCTTCATCTCCGTGCTCTCGGCCTATGCGGTGGTCTATTACCGCTTCCCGTTCCGCATGGCGGCGTTCTGGATCATCTTCATCACGCTGATGCTCCCGGTCGAGGTTCGCATCTTCCCGACCTTCAAGATCGTCTCCGACCTGAACATGCTCGACACCTATCAGGGCCTCGCCATCCCGCTGATCGCCTCGGCGACGGGCACGCTGCTGTTCCGGCAGTTCTTCATGACGATCCCCGACGAATTGCTCGAAGCCTCGAAGATCGACGGTGCCGGCCCCTTCAGGTTCTTCAAGGACACGCTGCTCCCGCTCTCGATGACGACGATCGCCGCGCTCTTCGTCATCCAGTTTATCTATGGCTGGAACCAGTATCTCTGGCCGCTTCTGGTGACGACGAAGGATTCGATGCAGACCATCGTCATCGCCATCAAGAAGATGATCGTCACCGCCGACGCCCTGACGGAATGGCAGCTCGCCATGGCCACCGCCATGCTGGCGATGCTGCCGCCCGTCTTCGTCGTCATCGCCATGCAGAGGCTCTTCGTGAAGGGCCTGGTCGAAACCGAGAAGTAATCCGCGAATGGCCCAGGTCACTCTCAGCAACGTCAAGAAGGTCTATGCCGGCGGCGTCGAAGCCGTGAAAGGCGTCTCCTTCGACATCCCCGATGGCGGCTTCTGCGTCCTCGTCGGCCCCTCCGGCTGCGGCAAGTCCACGCTCCTGCGCATGGTCGCCGGGCTGGAGACGATCTCGTCCGGCGAGGTCGCGATCGGCGAGCGCGTCGTCAACCAGGTCGAGCCGGCCGACCGGGATATCGCCATGGTGTTCCAGAACTATGCGCTCTACCCGCATATGAACATCTACGACAACATGGCCTACGGACTGCGCAACCGCGGCACGCCGAAGGACGAGATCGACAAGCGCGTCAAGGAAGCCGCCCGCATCCTCGCGATCGAGCCCTTCCTGGAGCGCCGGCCGCGCCAGCTTTCCGGCGGCCAACGCCAGCGCGTCGCGATGGGCCGCGCCATCGTGCGCAAGCCGCAGGTCTTCCTCTTCGACGAGCCGCTCTCGAACCTCGACGCCAAGCTGCGTGTCCAGATGCGCGTCGAGATCAAGAAGCTGCAGCGCGCCCTCGGCGTCACCTCGATCTACGTCACCCACGATCAGGTCGAGGCGATGACGCTCTCCGACAAGCTTGTCGTGATGAATGCAGGCCAGGTCGAGCAGATCGGCCTGCCGGCCGAGGTCTATCGCAAGCCGGCGAGCAAGTTCGTCGCCACCTTCATCGGCTCGCCGCCGATGAACATCCTGCCCGGCCTCGTCGACGGCTCCGGCATCGTCGCGCTCGGCGACACCATCATCGAGGTTCGTGACCTCCGCGAGGACCTGGCGGCGCAGGCGCCGGTCGAGGTCGGCCTGCGCCCCGAGGATGTCGAGATCGCCTCGGAAGGGCAGGCGGGCTCGCTGCCCTTCGATGTCGAGTTCATCGAGGAACTGGGCGCGACCCAGCTCTTCCATGGCAAGCTCTCGGGCCACCCCTTCGTGATGCAGGCGGCGACCGGGGAGGTCGCGGCGCAGGAAGGCCGGCTCTGGATCACTGTCGATCCCGACAAGGTCCATGTCTTCGACCCGAAGACGGGCGCGCGGCTGGGGAAGGGCTGAGGGGCGCATTTCGCGCTCTTCGTCATGGTCGGGCTCGTCCCGACCATCCACGTCTTCATTCGTGTCATGCGGTGTTCAAGACGTGGATGCTCGCCACAAGGGCGAGCATGAAGCTGTAAGCTCGGCCTAGCTCAAGCCGCCAGATCAGCCACCAGCGCGTCGAGTAGCAGCGCGCCGTCGGGCGTCGCCGCGAGCCGCCCGCCCGCACGCTCCATCAGCAGCTTCTGCTCGATCAGGCTGGCAACGCGCTTGGCGTTGAGCGCACGTCCGGCCAGCGCCTTGAACACCTTGGGATCGATGCCCTCGACGAGGCGAAGCCCCATCAGCAGGTACTCGTCGCCCTGGGCTTCCGCGCTGAGGCGCTCGTCCTCGACCAGCGCATGGCCCTCGGCCTCGACGCGTTCGAGCCAGACTTCCGGCCGCTTCTCCGTCGAATGCGCCATGCGGCCTTCGCTCGTCACCAGCCGGCCGTGGGCGCCGGGGCCGATTCCGGCGTACTCGCCATAGTGCCAATAGACGAGGTTGTGCCGGCACTCTGCCCCCGGCCGGGCATGGTTCGATATCTCGTAGACCGGCAGGCCGTGCTTGGCCGTGATCTCCTGCGTCGTCTCGTAGAGCGCAGCGCCCGCATCATGGTCGGGAATGGCGAGCTTGCCGGAACGGAACAGCCGTTCGAAGGCGGTGCCGGGCTCGATCGTCAGCTGGTAGAGCGAGAGATGTTCGGCCGCATGGCTGATCGCCAGCTCCAGCTCGGCGCGCCACAGGGCGGGCGTCTGCAAGGGCGAGCGGGCATAGATCAGGTCGAAGGAGTAGCGCTCGAAATACTGGCGCGCGATCGCGACGGCGGCGAGCGCCTCCTCGGCCGAATGCATCCGGCCGAGCGCCTTGAGATCGGCATCGTTCAGCGCCTGCACCCCGAGCGAGACGCGGTTGACGCCGGCCGCCCGGAAATCGCGGAAGCGCCCGGCCTCGACGCTGGTCGGATTGGCCTCCAGCGAGACCTCGCAATTGGGGTCGACAGCCCAATGCTCGCCGATGGCGTCGAGGATCGCGCCGACCGTGCGGCCCTCCATCAGCGAGGGCGTGCCGCCACCGAAGAAGATCGAGGACACCGTGCGGCCCGGCACCAGCGCGGCCCGGTGCGCGATCTCGCGGCGGAAGGCGGCGATATAGCGCTGCTGGTCCGGCGGCTGCAGCCGGACATGGGAGTTGAAGTCGCAATAGGGGCATTTGGCCAGGCAGAACGGCCAATGCACATAGACGGCGAAGCCCGCATCCGCGGTCGGATGCAGGATGGAAGGCCGCGCTGCGAGGGCGGCCGGGGCGCTCACGCCGGTTTCCTCAGGCAGGCGGCTGCCAGCTCATGGAAGGCGCGCGCGCGATGCGACAGGCCGGGCGAGCCATCGGCCGGAATGCCGTGCTTCTCCTCGGCCGTCATTTCGCCGAAGGTCTTCTCGTGGCCCTCCGGCAGGAAGACCGGATCGTAGCCGAAGCCGCCGAGGCCCCGCGCCTGCTCGGTCACCGTGCCGAAGACGCGGCCCTCGAACAATTCCTGATGGCCGTCCGGCCAGGCGATCACCAGGGCCGAGACGAAATGCGCCTTGCGTTTCTCCGGCGTGATCGCGCCGCGCTTGGCGAGTTCCATCTGCACCCGCCCGATTGCCGGGGCGAAATCCTTGCCCGGTCCCGCCCAGTTGGCAGAGAACAGTCCGGGCGCGCCGTCGAGCGCGTCGATGCAGATGCCCGAGTCGTCGGAGAGCGCCGGCAGTCCGCTGGCGCTCGCGGCGGCAACCGCCTTGATCGCCGCGTTCTCCGAGAACATGGTGCCGTCCTCGACCGGCTCGGGCAGGCCGAGCTCCCCGGCCGAGACGAGCTCGATGCCATAGGGCGCCAGCAATTCGCGCATCTCGCGCAACTTGCCCTGGTTATGGGTCGCGATCACGACCTTGCCGGTGAGGAGGCGGTGCTCCGACATCTCTTCTTATCCTCTGGAACCACGCCGTCATCCCGGGCTTGACCCGGGATCCATCGAAGAGCGTCCCACTCTACAATGGATCTCGGATCTCCGCTTCGCTGCGTCCGGGATGACGCCGTGTTCTATGACGATGACTACGCCACCGCCGCCTTCTGCAGTGTGACGAGCTGGGAGACGCCGCCCTTGGCGAGCTTCAGCAGCGACAAAAGCTCCTCCTCGGAGAAGGGCGCGCCTTCGGCGGTGCCCTGCACCTCGACGATGCCGCCGGAGCCGGTGATGACGAAGTTCGCGTCTGTCTGCGCGCCGGAATCCTCGACATAGTCGAGATCGATCACCGGGTTGCCGGCGACGATGCCGCAGGAGATCGCGGCGACATGGTCCTTGAGCGGGTTCGTGCCCTTGAGCAGGCCGCGCCCTTCCATCCATTTCAGCGCATCGTGCAGCGCGACCCAGGCGCCGGTGATCGAGGCGGTGCGGGTGCCGCCATCGGCCTGGAGCACGTCGCAATCGACGACGATCTGGCGCTCGCCGATCGCGGTCAGGTCGACCACGGCGCGCAGGGAACGGCCGATCAGGCGCTGGATTTCCTGCGTGCGGCCGGAGGGCTTGCCGGAGGTGACCTCGCGGCGCGTGCGCTCATGCGTGGCGCGCGGCAGCATCGAATACTCGGCGGTGACCCAGCCCTTGCCGGTGCCGCGCAGCCACGGCGGCCCCTTTTCTTCGACGGTCGCGGCGCAGAGCACCTTGGTCTCGCCGAACGTCACCATGCAGGAACCCTCGGCATAGCGCACCACGCCGCGTTCGAGCGTGACCTTGCGCATCTCGTCGGCGGCGCGTTTGGAGGGTCGCATGAAATATTCCTGTCTTGCGGGGAAGTGGCGGCTTGTAGGCGTTTGCGCCGCACGCGGCAAGGTACGGAGCAGTTCTGCCCCTTGATCCCTGCGCCTTGCATGACGACAATAGGACGAGAACGACGGTTCGCCTGAAAAGGTTCATGAGCGCCCATACGCCCCGCCCCGAGACGATGAGCAGCCTGGTCGAGACCGACCAGCGCTCGCGCGAGATTTTTCGCCAGATCGTCGACGGCTATCTGACGACGGGGGAGCCCGTCGGCTCGCGCAATATCGCGCGCCTGCTGCCGAGGGCGCTGTCGCCCGCGACGGTGCGCAACGTCATGACCGACCTCGAAATGGCCGGCCTGATCTATGCGCCGCACACTTCCGCCGGGCGCTTGCCCACGGAGAGGGGCCTGCGCTTCTTTGTCGACGCGATGATGGAGGTCGGCAACCTCACGACCGAGGAGCGCTCGCGCATCGAGGCGCAGATCAGGGTCGCTGCCAGCAACCGCAATCTCGACCAGACCCTGACCGAAGCCTCGGCCCTGCTCTCCGGCCTGTCGCGCGGCGCCGGCGTCGTCGTCACCACCAAGGCCGATGTCCGGCTGAAGCATATCGAGTTCGTCCGGCTCGACCCTGCTCGCGCGCTGGTCGTGCTCGTCTCCGAGGACGGCACGGTCGAGAACCGCCTGCTGGCTTTGCCGCCCGGCCTCCCGGCCTCGGCACTGAGCGAGGCCGCGAATTTCCTCAACGCCCGTATCCTCGGCAAGACGCTGGCCGAACTGCGCGGCGAGATCGGCGGGCAGCGCGAACTGATGGAGCGCGAGCTCGACGTGCTGACGGCCCGCCTCGTCGAAAGCGGCATCGCGACCCAGGCCGGCCCCGGCAGCGACCGCCATCTCATCGTGCGCGGCCAGGCCAACCTGCTCGACGATCTCCGGGCGCAGGAGGACCTCGAGCGCATCCGCATGCTCTTCGGCGATCTGGAGACGCAGACCGACGTCATCGACCTCTTGACCCGGGCCGAGGATGGCGACGGTGTGCGCATCTTCATCGGCTCGGAGAACAAGCTGTTCTCGATGTCGGGGTCATCGATGGTCGCCGCGCCTTTCCGCGACGCCGAGCAGCGCATCGTCGGCGTCGTCGGCATTATCGGCCCGACGCGCCTGAACTATGCTCGCATCGTCCCGATGGTCGACTACACCGCCAAGGTCGTCGGCCGCCTGCTCGACGGCAGCCGCTAGGCCAGCCTCGAGGCCCTGAGTTGGCTTTGCGGGCGGAAGCGGCTATCGAGCGGGCAAATCATTCCTTTCCGCAATTCAGGTGCGAGCCATGTCCGAGCAGCTTCCCGACCGTCTTTCCGTCAATCCCGAGAGCCCCTTCTACAATGAAGAGGTGCTGGCCCGTGACATCGGCATCCGCTTCAAGGGCGTCGAGAAGACCAATGTCGAGGAATATTGCGTCTCCGAAGGCTGGGTGAAGGTCGCCGCCGGCACCGCCAAGGACCGCTTCGGCCGTCCGATGACGATCACGCTCAAAGGCCCGGTCGAGCCTTATGTCCGCGGCAACGCCGAGGGCTGAGCCTTCTTGTCATTCCGGGGCTTCGCGTAGCGAAGGACCCGGAAACCACGACTGGGCGAGCCGCTAGTCGTGGGATGTCAAATGCCTCACCCAGTCGTGGGTTCCGGGTTCACGCCTGCGGCGTGCCCCGGAATGACAACGGTGGCTCAAGCCAGGCTCTTGTAGAAAAACGTCGAGCCGCAATCGGCGCCATCCGGCATCAGCGCATAGCGCGGGATGGTGCCGGCCTCGGTCCAGCCCAATCGGTTGTAGAGTCGCCGCGCCGCGCCGTGCTCGTCCGTGTCGAGTACCAAGAGGTCGCGGCCTTTTTCCCGCGCGATCGCCTCGGCGCGCTGCATCAGCGCCTCGCCGATGCCTTGTCGGCGCGCACGCGAATGCACCAGCACCTTGGCGATCTCGGCGCGGTGCGGCTGGTTCGGCTTGCCGATCAGGTGGAGCTGGGCGGTGCCGACGAGGCCGTCGCCGTTTCGCGCAGCCAGCAGGATGATCTGCCCGCTCGCGACGCCTGCCGCGACATCGCGCCAGAAGCGCTCGTAATCGGCGGCCATATTCCAGTTCATGAAGCCGACCGAGGCGCCGTTGGCGACGCTGTCGCGCAGGATTTCCGCCAGCGCCGGGATGGCCCCCTCGGTAGCCTTGGCGTCGAGCGTTTCGATGGAAGCGGCGAGGCTGGTCGCGTTCATGCGATATGTCCCGGAAAGGCGCCGCTTCTCGCAGCGAGGATGACGGCGTAGCGGACGGGCGCGTCGCCCGGATTGCGGTAGATGATCGGGCCGCGCAGATGCATCTGCAGGCAGTCGCCCTCGGCGAGCTCGTGGCGGATGCCTTCGACGGTGAGGTCGAGCCGGCCGCGCAGCACCCAGATCTGCTGGTCGAGCGCGGCGGCGCCCGTCGCATTGTCGAGCCTCACCTCGGCTCCGGCCGGAAGCTCCACCTCGACGATCTCGAAGCCCGACCCCGTTCCACGCGGCGAAACGTTGCGGCGCAGATAACCGCTCGTCGGATCGCGCCAGACCGGCTGGGCGTCGTGGCGCGCCAGCGGCCCGCTTCCTGCATTCTCCTCCAGCAAGGCCGAGAGCGAGAGACCGAGCCCGGAGCCGAGCCGGACCAGCAGCGCCGCAGTCGGGCTCGATTCGCCGCGCTCGACGCGGGAGATCATCGCTCGGCTGACACCGCTGCGCTCGGCAAGCACGTCGAGCGTCAGGCCATGGCGCTGGCGGGCAGCCTTGAGGCGCTGCCCGAGCATGCGGTCGATCTCGGTATCGTGGTCGAACTCCATGGCTGAGAATAATTCTTAGATATTGGAATTTGCAAGTTGCATTTGGAGATTTCGAAACTCTCCGCCGTCATCCCGGACAAGCCGTGAAGCGGCGCCGATCCGGGATCCATGCCGGAACCTTCGTTGGATACGCTCAGGCATGGATCCCGGGTCTTCGCTGCGCTTCGCCCGGGATGACCGCAGAGTTTATGGTCACCGGGCGAGCTTCGAAACGCGCAACCGCTTGGCGCGACGCGGCATCACTGCTATGGCGCGCGCATGAGCACCCGTTCCATCGACAATATCCGCAACTTCTCGATCGTTGCCCATATCGACCACGGCAAGTCGACGCTGGCTGATCGCCTGATCCAGCAGACCGGCACTGTCGCGGCCCGCGACATGAGCGAGCAGATCCTCGACTCGATGGATATCGAGAAGGAGCGCGGCATCACCATCAAGGCGCAGACGGTGCGGCTGGACTACAAGGCCCAGGATGGCAAGGACTATGTCCTGAACCTGATGGACACCCCCGGCCATGTCGACTTCGCCTATGAGGTCTCGCGCTCGCTCGCGGCTTGCGAGGGTTCGCTGCTGGTGGTCGACGCCTCGCAGGGCGTCGAGGCGCAGACGCTCGCCAACGTCTATCAGGCGCTCGACGCCAACCACGAGATTGTAACGGTCCTCAACAAGATCGATCTGCCGGCCGCCGAGCCGGAGCGCATCAAGCAGCAGATCGAGGATGTGATCGGCCTCGATGCCTCCGAGGCGGTGCCGATCTCGGCCAAGACAGGTCTCAATATCGAGGGCGTGCTCGAGGCGATCGTCCAGAAGCTGCCGGCGCCGAAGGGCGATCCCGATGCGCCGCTCAAGTGCCTGCTGGTCGACTCATGGTACGACGCCTATCTCGGCGTCGTCGTGCTGGTGCGCGTCATCGACGGCGTGCTGAAGAAGGGCATGACGATCCGGATGATGCGGGCCAACGCCTCCTATGGTGTCGATCGCGTCGGCGTGTTCAAGCCCAAGATGACCGAGGTCAAGCAGCTCGGCCCCGGCGAGGTCGGTTTCTTCACCGCCTCGATCAAGGAGGTCGCGGATACCGCCGTCGGCGACACCATCACCGACGAGAAGAAGCCGATCGCGGAACCGCTGCCGGGCTTCAAGCCGGTGCAGCCGGTGGTGTTCTGCGGCATCTTCCCGGTCGACGCCGCCGATTTCGAGGTGCTGCGCGCCGCGATGAGCCGGCTGCGGCTGAACGATGCCTCGTTCTCCTACGAGATGGAGACCTCGGCCGCGCTCGGCTTCGGCTTCCGCTGCGGCTTCCTCGGCTTGCTGCATCTGGAGATCATCCAGGAGCGGCTGGAGCGCGAGTTCAACCTCAACCTGATCTCGACCGCGCCGTCCGTGGTCTACCGTCTCAAGCTGCGCGACGGCACCACGCTGGAACTGCACAACCCGGCCGACATGCCGGACGTGATGAAGATCGAATTCATCGAGGAGCCCTGGATCAAGGCGACGATCTTCACGCCCGACGAATATCTCGGTTCCGTGCTGAAGCTTTGCCAGGACCGCCGCGGCATCCAGACCGATCTGTCCTATGTCGGCTCGCGCGCCAAGGTCGTCTACGACCTGCCGCTGAACGAGGTGGTGTTCGACTTCTACGACCGGCTGAAGTCGATCTCGAAGGGCTATGCCTCCTTCGACTACGCGATCACCGATTATCGCGAGGGCGACCTCGTGCGCATGTCGATCCTGGTCAATGCCGAGCCGGTCGATGCGCTCTCGATGCTGGTCCACCGCTCGCGTGCCGACGCCCGCGGCCGCGCCATGTGCGAGAAGCTCAAGGAGCTGATCCCGCCGCACATGTTCCAGATCCCGGTCCAGGCCGCGATCGGCGGCAAGATCATCGCCCGCGAGACCATCCGCGCGCTGCGCAAGGACGTCACCGCCAAGTGCTATGGCGGCGACGCCACGCGTAAGCGCAAGCTTCTGGAGAAGCAGAAGGAAGGCAAGAAGAAGATGCGGCAGTTCGGCAAGGTCGAAATCCCGCAGGAAGCCTTCATCGCCGCCCTCAAGATGGACGATTGAGCCGGCACGGCCTGTACTTCGTTCTTTCAGGAAACACGCCGTCATCCCGGACAAGCAGCGAAGCTGCGCCGATCCGGGATCCATGCCTAAACCGTTCCGGAATGGATCCCGGGTCTTCGCTTCGCTACGCCCGGGATGACCAGCGTGGGTGGGGCAAGCTGCGATCGATCAGAGCGCCTCGGCTCCGAGCTTCGCCTGCCAATGGGCGAGGCGCTCCTTCAGCACGCGATCCAGCACATAGGCGATATCCTCGTCCTCCAGCCTTTCCAGTGCCTCGAAGCGGAAGGCCTCGGGGCCATGCGCGTTCCACGCCGCCTGCATGGAGCGTTGGCGGTGGCTGCCATGGCGGAGCGTGAAGCGCAGCCGGTTCTCGATCGTGGAAAGATCGGGCGCGCGGCCGACCCATGTCAGCCCGGCCGCCTCGCAATGGAAGGCGAAGATGCCCGCCACCGTCTTCCGTTCCTTGTAGGCGGCCGTCGCCGCCCTCCTGTCAGCCATCTGCATCGGTGCAACCCATCCTTCCGTGATGGGTGTTCTAATAGTACCCGGATTTTAATAAGGCAATATTTTATCCGGGTAATTTAATCCGGTCAGCTGGACGGCCGCGCCCGCACCGCCGCCATGATGAAATCGGTGGTCGCAGCGATATAGGTCTCGATCGATGTGCCGCGCTTCCGGTACTTGGCGCGCTTCACATACCATTCCTGCAGCAGCGGCTTGATCAGCGCGGCGACGAGATCGATATCCGCGATCGAGAAGACGCCGTCGGCCGTGCCGCGCCGCAGGACCTCGGCGATCATCGTCTCGGTCGCGGCCTCGCTGTCGATGGCCTGCCGGCGCTCAGCTGCAGGAAACGACTTCGCCTCCATGAAGGCGAAGACGAACCAGGGCTGCATGACCTCGGTCAGGCGGATATGGCTCTCGATCACCCAGGCGAGATGGCGCCGCGGATCGCCGGCGATAGCGGCAGGCGGCGTCCCGAGCGCTTCCTGCGCCGCGTGCGCGACCTCGCCGAGGATCATCGCCAGCAGCGTCGTCTTGTTGGGGAAATAGGCATAGAGCCCGCCCATGCTGAGGCCGGAGGCCTCTGCGAGATCGCGCAGGCTGGTGGCGTGAAAGCCCTGCCGGTTCGAGAGTTTGAGCGTGGCCTCGACGATGCGCGCGAGATTGGCGACGGCGACATGCGGCTTGCGCACGCGGATGGTGTCGCGATGCCGTTCGAAGATGCGCTGGCAGAGCGCCTCCATCGAGAAAGCGCTGGCGTCGTCCTTTTGATCCGCCGGCTGCACCCTGTCCGCGCCTCTGCCTGAGCCAAGCTTCCGCTGTCGAAGCAAGCCTATTGCAAGCGTGGGTGGATCGCCATAAAAATAGCGAGCGATCGCTCGATTTTTGGTGGAGGAATCGCCGCGATGTTCGAGGATCTTTCAGGCCGGACGGCTTTGGTGACGGGGGCGTCCGGCGGGCTGGGGCTGCATTTCGCCAGGCTGCTCGCGCGACACGGCGCCGATGTGACGCTGGCCGCGCGAAGGCAGTCTGCGCTGGATCAGGCGGGCGCCGAGATCGCCGCGGCGGGCGGCAGCGCGAAACATCTGGTTCTGGACGTGGCCGATGCCGCCTCGATCGCGGATGCGCTCGACGGTCGGCATTTCGACATCCTCGTCAACAATGCCGGGGTCAGCGGTGCCGGGCCGGCGGCCGATCTCTCGGAAGCAGCTTGGGATGCGGTGCTCGACACCAATCTGAAGGGCGTCTTCCTGGTCGCCCAGGCAGTGGCACGCGGCATGCGCGAAGCCGGCCGAGGCGGCACCATCGTCAATATCGCCTCGATCCTCGGCCATCGGGTTGCCGGTGGCGTCAGCGCCTATGCGGCCTCGAAGGCGGGCGTGATCCAATTGACCAAGGCGCTGGCGCTCGAATGGGCGCGCGATCGTATCCGCGTCAACGCGCTCTGCCCCGGCTATATCGAGACCGACATCAACCGCGATTTCTTCGCGACCGAAGCTGGCCTGAACCTGATCAAGCGCATCCCGCAGCGAAGGCTGGGCCAGCCGGAGGAGCTCGATGGCGCGCTATTGCTGCTCGCCTCCGCCGCCGGCAGCTACATTACTGGCTCTACCATCGAAGTCGATGGCGGCCATCTCGTTTCGTCCTTGTGAGCCTCGCCATGGATTTCGAAATCTCCCCCCGCATTGAGGATTACCGCGCGCGGATCGCCGCCTTTGTAGAGCGGGAGATCCTGCCGCTTGAAGCCGATCGGTCCTCCTACGACGCCCATGGCAATATCGCGCTGCCCTTGCTCGACACGATGCGGGCCAAGGCGCGTGCCGCGGGCCTCTGGTGCGTGCAGCTCAAGCCGGAAACCGGCGGTGCGGGCCTCGGCAAGATGGGCATGGCCGTCGCTTACGAGGAGATGAATCGCTCGATCTTCGGTCCCGTCGTGTTCAATTCGGCGGCACCCGACGACGGCAACATGATGGTGCTGGAGGCGCTCGGCACGCCCGAGCAGAAGGAGCGCTGGCTGAAGCCGATCGTCGAAGGCAGGGTGCGCTCCGCCTTCGCCATGACCGAGCCGCATCCGGGTGGCGGCTCCGACCCCTCGATGATCCAGACCAGGGCCGAGCGGCGCGGCGACAAGCACATCGTCAGCGGCCGGAAATGGTTCATCACCGGAGCGGAGGAGGCGAAGCACTTCATTCTGATCGCCCGCACCTCGGACGATCCGCGCAACGGCCTCACTGCCTTCCTCTTTCATGCCGATCAGCCGGGCTGGCGCATCCTGCGCCGCATCGAGATCATGGGGCCGGAGGAGCATGGCGGCCATTGCGAGCTGGAGTTCGACGGGCTCGAAATCCCCGCCGACAACGTGCTGGCCGGCGAGGGCAAGGGCATGAAGGTGACGCAGGTTCGCCTCGGCCCGGCCCGCCTCACCCATTGCATGCGCTGGCTCGGCCTCTCCAAGCGCTGCATCGAGATCGCGCAGGCCTATGCCGCCGAGCGTTACGGCTTCGGCCAGCGCCTCGCCGATCGCGAGAGCATCCAGCTCAAGCTTGGCGACCTCGCCATGCGCATCGAGATCGGCCGCCTCCTGGTGATGAAGGCGGCCTGGGAGCTCGATCGCGGCGGCTTCGCCCGCAAGGAGGTCTCGATGGCCAAGGTCCAGGTCGCCAATGTCCTGCACGATGCCGCCGATGTCGCGATCCAGGTCAATGGCGCACGCGGGTACTCCAAGGACACCGTGCTGGAATGGATTTATCGCTATGCTCGTCAGGCGCGTCTGGTCGACGGCGCCGACGAGGTCCACAAGATGGTGCTGAACCGCTTCCTGACGCAGGAGGGGCGTGATTTCTGGCACTGGCCTGTCGCTGGTGAAGCGCAGGGCTGAGGCGATGGCAGCCCCAGCGCCCGCCGCCATCGATTTCGATCCGGCCGCGCTGGTGAGCCTCCTGCGGGAGCGTTTTGGTGCCGGTGAGTTCGCGCTTGAACGCATCGGCGGCGGCCAGTCCAACCCGACCTATTTCGTCGATTTGGGCACGCGCCGCCTCGTGCTGCGCAAGCAGCCGGTGGGGCCGATCCTGCGCGGTGCCCATGCGATCGACCGCGAGTTCCGCGTGCTCGAAGCATTGTCGAAGACGGATGTGCCGGTGCCGCGCGCCGTCCTGTTCCATGCCGATCCCGCCCCGCTAGGCACGCCGTTCTATCTGATGGAGCGATTGGAAGGCCGCGTCTTCCATGATGCCGCCCTGCCCGGCCTTGCTCCGGAGGAGCGGCACGGCCTCTATCTCGGCATGGCCGAAGCGCTGGCGAAGCTTCATGCGGTGAAGCCCGATGAGGTCGGCCTCGGCGATTTCGGCCGCCCCGGAAACTATTTCGAGCGTCAGATCGCGCGCTGGACCAAACAGCTGCGGGAATCGCCGGGCGAGCGGATCGGCGAGCTGGAGGCGGTCGCCGACTGGCTGCCGGCGCATCTGCCTGCGGATGACGGCCATGTCGCGATCGCCCATGGCGATTTCCGGCTCGGCAACCTGCTCTTCCATCCGGACAAGCCGGAGGTGATCGGCATTCTCGACTGGGAATTGTCGACGCTCGGTCATCCCTTGGCCGATCTCGGCTATTGCGCCATGCCCTGGCACTCCGCGCCCGACGAATATGGCGGCATTCTCGGGCTCGACCGTGCGGCGCTGGGCATTCCAACCGAGGCCGAATTTCTCGCGCATTATTATGCCCATGCCGTGCCGACGGCGCCGCTCCTGCGCTTCCATCTCGTCTTCGCGCTGTTCCGTTTCGCGGTGATCTTCGTCGGTATCGCCGACCGGGTCCGCGCCGGGACGGCCGCTGCGGCCAACGCGGCCGAGGTCGCGCCTCTCGCCCGGCGTTTCGCCGTGCGGGCGCACGAAACAATGGTGGGAGCCGAGAGGCTGTCCTGAGAGTCTGCTGCGGAACCGCGCCGTCATTCCGGGCTTGACCCGGAAGCCATCGGAGGGCGCAACGCTCTATGATGGATCCCGGATCGGCGCTGCTGCGCAGCTTGTCCGGGGTGACACCCTGATCTGGCAGGACTTGATGAGATCAAGACAAGCTGTTTGCTTTCAAAATCTGTGGCTATTCTAAAATAGCTCCAATTTAGATCGATTCAAGACAGTTAGAATTGCTTTGCCGACCTGAGGCGGGCTGTGTTAGCGCGAGGGCATCTTTCCCGGCAGGATGTTGTCCGATGCCCGCTCCCCTTTGGCTTGCCCGTCTGTCTTCCGCCGTCCTGTTCGGCGCGTCCGTGCTGTTTGCCGGCGCAGCCAGCGCCGAGACGATCGAGGTCACCGATCTCGCCGGGCGCGTCGTCAATGTCACGCGCGACCCCCAGAAGATCGTCCTCAGCGAAGGCCGCCAGCTCTATACGCTCGCGATGCTCGACCGCGATGACCCGTTCAAGCGCGTCGTCGGCTGGGGCAACGACCTCATCGAGAACGATCCGGGCGCCTGGCAGAAGTATCTGGCCAAGTTCCCGAAGGCCAAGGACATCGCGAACATGGGCAACCCCTATGCCGCCGATGTCAGCATGGAGAAGATCGCCTCGCTCGGCACCGAGGTCTACATTCTCGACCTCTCCAACTACTTCAAGGCGCAGGAGACGGGCCTGCTCGGCAAGCTCGAGAAGGCCGGCATCACCACCATCTTCGTCGATTTCCGCCAGGACCCGACCCAGAACGTGCTGCCGAGCGTGCAGTTGCTCGGCCGCATCCTCGGCCGCGAGAAGGAAGCGAACGCCTTCGCCGACTACTACATGCGCCAGACCCGCAGCATCTATGCCCGTGTCGGCGCGATCCCCGACAAGCAGAAGCCGCTGGTCTTCGTCGAGCGCGCCGCTGGCCTGCTGCCCTGCTGCGCCACCTTCGGCCCGTTCAACTTCGGCCGCTTCATCGAGGAAGCCGGCGGGCGCAACTGGGGCAGCCAGTTCTTCTCCGCCTTCCAGGCGCAGGCCGCGCAGGAGAAGGTGCTCGCCGACAACCCGGACGTCTATTTCCTCACCGGCGCCAACTGGTACGGCAGCAATCCCGGCAGCAGCGCCGTCAGCCTCGGCTATGACGCGACGCCGGAGAAGGTGCAGAAGGAAATGGCGGCGCTGATGAGCCGCCCGGGCTTCCAGCAGCTTAAGGCCGTGCAGGCCAAGAAGGTGATGGCCTTCTACCACCAGTTCTACGACGCGCCCTATTACTTCATCGCCGAGCTCGCCATGGCGAAGGAGTTCTATCCGGACCGCTTCAAGGACGTCGACCCGGAGGCGGTCTTCAAGGAATTCCACGAAAAATTCCTGCCGATCCCCTATTCCGGCGTGTTCTGGGCCAAGCTCCAGTGACGGCGGCCTGAGCGACGATGGCCGCGACCCTGCCCATGACGGCAACCGCCACCGGGGATTATCGCCGGCGCAATGCGCGCCGGCTGAAGCTCGTCCTGCTCGGTGTCGTCGCGCTGGCGGTTGCGCTGGCGCTCGATGTCTCGATCGGACCCGGCAATCTCCCGCTTGGCGATGTCCTGCGCACGCTGGTCGATCCGCAATCGGCGACGCCGCGGCTCTCCGTCATCGTCTGGGACCTGCGCCTGCCGATCGCGCTGATGGCGATGGCCGTCGGCGCCATGCTGGGCCTGAGCGGAGCGGGCATGCAGACCATCCTCGCCAATCCGCTGGCCGACCCCTTCACGCTCGGCGTCTCCGCCGCCGCGACGGTCGGCGCCTCCGTCGCGATCGTCTTCGGCTGGAGCGTCATTCCCGGCGCCGGGCCCTATATCGTCACCGCCAATGCCTTCGTCTTCGCGCTGTCGGCCTCGCTCGTCCTGTTCTTCATGACCAAGCTGCGCGGCGTCAGCGCCGAGACGATGATCCTCGTCGGCATCGCCCTGCTCTTTACCTGCAACGCCATCACCGCCTTGCTGCAATACCGCTCCAACGAGGTGCAGCTCACCCAGATCGTGTTCTGGACGCTGGGCAGCCTGGCCCGCGCGAGCTGGGAGAAGGTCGGCGTCGCCGCGCTGCTGATCGCGCTCGCCTTACCGTTCTTCCTGATGCGCGGCTGGGCGCTGACGGCGCTGCGTCTCGGCGACGAACGGGCCGAGAGCCTCGGCGTCCGCGTCGACCGCCTGCGCCTGGAAATCCTCGTCGCAACCTCGCTGCTTGCCGCCGTCTCGGTCTCCTTCGTCGGCGGCATCGGCTTCATCGGCCTCGTCGGCCCGCATATCGCGCGGCTTCTGGTGGGCGAGGATCAGCGCTTCTTCCTGCCGACCGCGACGATTGCGAGTGCCGTGCTGCTCTCGCTCGCCTCCACCGTCTCGAAGGTGATCACACCCGGCGTGATCTACCCGATCGGCATCATCACGGCGCTGATCGGCGTGCCCTTCTTCATCAGCCTGGTCATGTCGATCCGTGGGCGGGGAGTCTGAGCGATGGCGTTGCTGATCCGCGATCTCGATTTCCGCTATGGCGCGACGCCGGTCCTGCAGGGGCTTGGCACGGAAGCGCTGCCGCGTGGCGAACTCGCCGCTTTGGTCGGCCCCAACGGCTCCGGCAAGTCGACCCTGTTCCGCTGCGCCGCCGGCCTGCTGCGGCCCGAGCGCGGCGCGGTGGCGCTCGATGGCCATGACCTTTCGCAGCTCTCGCAGCGCGAGCGGGCCCGCAAGGTCTTCTATCTCGCGCAGGATACCGGCGCGCGCGTCGCGCTCTCGGTCTTCGACATCATCCTGCTCGCCCGCAAGAGCCTGCACCGCGGCTATGCGCTCGCGGCTTCACCCGCGGATACCCATGCCGTCGAGGCGGTGATCGAGGAGCTGGGCTTGGCCCCCTTCGCCTCGCGCGATATCGCGACGCTCTCCGGCGGCCAGCGCCAGCTCGCTGCGATCGGCCAGGCGCTGGTGCGCGAGCCCGACGTGCTGTTGCTCGACGAGCCGACCAGCGCGCTCGACGTGCGCCGCCAGCTCGACGTCATGGCGACGATCCGCGAGGCGACGCGCCGGCGCGACATCGTCACCGTGGTGGCGATCCACGACCTCTCGCTCGCGGCGCGCTTCGCCGACCGGGTGCTGGTGATGAATGCGGGGCGCATCGCGCAGGCCGGCGCGCCGGCCGAGGTGCTTGCGCATGAGGCGGTCTCGGAGACATATGCGGTCGGCGTGCATCTGGAGCAGTCGGCCCGGGGCACACTTCTGGTCGAGCCCTATATCCAGGTTCACTGAAGCATTTTCGAGCGAAGCGGACGCCGGTTCGCGTGAAGAACCGAAGGTCCGCGTCAGCAAAAATGCGAGAAAGCAAAGTTTCCGACACATGTCCGCTCCCTCGACGCACGACAATTTCACCCTGAAGGAAGAGATCCGCGCCTACTGGTCGGCGCGGGCCGAGAGTTTCGATCTCTCCTTCGGCCACGCGATCAAGTCGGATCGCGAGCTCAAGGCCTTCCAGCGCCTGATCGGTGATTCCTTCGGCGCTCAGCCGCTCGACGTGCTCGACCTTGCCTGCGGCACCGGCGAGATCACCCGCGCCCTGCTCTCGCTGAATCACCGGGTCACCGCGCTCGACTTCTCCGAGGCGATGCTGGAGCGTGCCCGCGCCAAGCATGGCAAGGCTGCCCGCTTCCGGCTCGGCGATGCCGAGCGCCTGCTCGACGAGGATGAAAGCTACGACGCGGCGATCACCCGCCATCTCGTCTGGACGCTGACCGATCCGGAAGCCGCGCTCAGCGAATGGTTCCGTGTCCTGCGCCCCGGCGGTCGTCTGCTGGTGATCGACGGCGACTGGGTCAACCGCACGCGCTGGCAGGCGCTGGTCAACCGTTTCGGCAACTGGCTGCGCGAGAAGCGCGGCGCGGCCGTCCACCAGATCGACGCCGATACCCATGCCTCGATTACCAGCCGCTTCTACTTCAAGGACGGCCTGAGCCGGGAGCGTCTCGAAGCGATGCTGACCGCCGCCGGCTTCACCGATATCGTCCCGGCCGATTACCATCAGGTCGTGCGCGAGCAGCAGCGTGCGGCGCCGCTGCATGACGCGATCCGGCTGGCCTCCTCGACCCGTTTTGCCCTTCTCGCGCGCAAGCCTGCCGCTGTCGCCATTTCGCGCTAGCGCCTGCCGGCTACTCTTCGGAGCCCTCCGATGGATCCCGGATCGGCGCGGCTTCGCCGCTTGTCCGGGATGACGATATGTTTCCGTCAAGGGGCAGCATCCTCTACAGGAACGGACAGCGCGCCGCTTCTTCAGGCGGTGTCGCGGGACAGGAGCGAGCGATGAACGCCAAGCCGGATTGGGACGCCGCGCAGTATCTGCGCTTCGAGGACGAGCGCACGCGGCCCTCGATCGACCTGCTCGCCCGCGTCCCGCTGAGCGCTCCGAAGTGCTGCATCGATCTCGGCTGCGGCCCCGGCAACAGCACGGAGCTGGTCGCGGCCCGTTACCCCGACGCGGTCACTGAAGGCCTCGATTCCTCGCCGGACATGCTGGAGAAGGCGCGCAAGCGCCTGCCCGGTCTCTCCTTCATCCTCGGCGACGTGAACACCTGGTCCGATGCGGCGGGCTGCGACGTGATCTTCGCCAATGCCGTGCTGCAATGGCTGCCCGACCACGCCGCGCTATTCCCGCGGCTGGCAGGTTCGCTGACGTCAGGCGGCTGCCTCGCCGTGCAGATGCCGAACAACCTCAACGAGCCCTCCCATGTCGCGATGCGAGAGGTCGCGGCGGAAGGCCCCTGGGCCGAGAAGCTCGCGAATGCCAAGGCCGAGCGCGCGACGATCGGTAGCTTCGGCGACTATCGGCGCTGGCTGATCGAGGCTGGCTGCCGCGTCGATATCTGGCAGACGACCTATGTCCACGCGCTCGTCAATCTCGAAGCCATCGCCGAATGGTTCAAGGGCACCGGGCTGAAGCCCTATCTCGACCGGTTGACGGCAGAGGAGCAGAAGGACTTCCTCGCCCGCTATCTCGAACGCATCGCGCCGCATTACCCGGTCGAGAGCGACGGGAAGGTGCTGCTGCGCTTCCCGCGCCTGTTCGTGGTCGCCGTTAGAGAAGGTTAGGGCCTACAGCCTTTTGATTTGAAACGCGGAGTCATCCCGGACGCAGCGAAGCGGAGATCCGGGATCCATGCCTGAACCTCCATCGGAAGCGCTCCGGCATGGATCCCGGGTCAAGCCCGGGATGACCCGCGTGGTTCCGAGTCACATCAGAATGGCCAAGCTCCAAGCGGTCAGCTTCGGGCCGCTTCCGTCTTCTTGGCGGCGACATGCTCCTCGTCGGAGGCGCCAGCGCGCCAGTAGCTGACGACGAGGTTCTGGTCGCGCTCCGGCCTGAGCTTGCCGCGCGACGCCGCTCGGATCGCCTTGAACGCGGCATGTTCTGCTGCCGCCCAGAGATAGGTCGGGGGGCCGTCTTCCGGCCAGTCGATGGTGGCGAAGGCATCCTGCAGCAGCGGTAGGCTGCCCGGCGCGGCGTCCCCACGATGCAGCCAGGTCAGCGAGATGCCGGTAGGGTGGCGCAGGGGCTGTTCCTCGCTGGCATCGGCGACCTCGATGAAGACCTGGCCCACGGCCTCGGCCGGCAGGTTCTCCAGCATCCGTGCCACGGCCGGCATGCCGGTCTCGTCGGCGAGGAAGACATAGCGCTCGGCCGGCTTGAACCCGCGCCCGCCGGGGCCTGCCATGCCGATCCGGTCGCCGGCCTTGGCCCGGAAGGCGAAGGCCGAGCCCGGCCCGGCATCCTCGTGCAGTACGAAATCGAGCGCGAGCGTGCCCGCAGCGGTGTCGATCTCGCGGATCGTGTACTTCCGCACCAGCGGACGGGTTTCAGCCGGCGAGGGCAGCAGGAGCCCGTCATCGCCGACCATCGGCCAGCTCGGCTCGCTTACGCCTTCGGGCGGGATGAACAGGCGCACATGCAGTGCGTCAATATGGTCGTAGCGGGCGAGATCGTCGCCCTTGAAGCGGATGCGGGCCATGTGCGGCGTGATCCGCTCGACGCCGGTCACCGTCAGGATGCGGAACTCGGGCGGCAAAGCGGGGCCGGTGCCGTCGCCGATCCAGCGCATCTCGGGCGCTGTGTCCTTCGGTGCGAATTCGATGACATGGCTGGCGATCGCGCGCTTCATGCCCAGCAGCGTGGCCACATCCGGCGCCTCGACGGTGACGTCGAGCGCGTTGGCCGAAAGCGCGATCCGCGCCCGGCTGCCGTCGAGGGCGATGATCGTCGTGCCGTCCTGCTCGGTAATGACGGCCTCGTGCTCGACGAGATGCTCGCAGAGCGGCTTCAGGACGCCCGCGGGGTTGGCGAGCGCGATCCGAGTCGAGGTGGCCAGCATGAGGGTCTCCGTTAGGCTTTCGGTGGCGCCGCGATCCAGAGCGTCCCGTCGAGCGGGATCGCGGAGAAGCGGGCCCCCTCGGCAAGTGTCGCGGCGGGGTCGATATCGGCGAAGCGCTCCGGATGGAGCCATTTCGCGAGAACCTCGATCGCGACGACATGCAGCGGGGTGTCGTTGAACAGGTGCCAGAAGCCGAAGGCGCGGCGCTTCTCGATGGCGCTGAGCATCTTGAGCGACGGTGTGCCCAAGAGCTTGGCGAAGCTCGCCGCAGCATCCGTCTCGCTCACCCCGAGGCCGAGCACGAGCCCGCCGAGCTTGCTGAGATGCGTGCCGCCGCTCGCGATATAGACGTCAGGATCGGCACCGATGAGCTGTTCGAGGCCGATCTGCCCGGTCGCGCCCGGCAGCATCGCGGCGGCGATGTTGCGCCCGCCGGCCGCCTGGATGAACTCGTTGAACGTGCCCTGTCCGGCCGTCATGCAGCAATCGTAGCCGCCGGCATGGGCGTGGATGAAGACGGAGGGGCGCTTCGCGTCCGCGACGCGGCTCGCGATCCGCTTCATCCGCCCCTCGTAGAAGGCGATCAGGCGTTCGGTCTGTTCCTGCTGGCCGATGAGGATGCCGAGCGTCCTGAGGCTCGGCACGGTGTCGCGCAGCGGCTCCAGGTAGAAATCGACGACCGCGACGGGGACGCCGGCGGCTTCCAGCTTCTCGACGAAGTCGCCGGGACCACGGCGCGTGCCGGCGAGCGATTTGCTGAGCACGACGAGATCGGGGCCGAGCGCGATTGCCCGTTCCAGCGAGAAGCCGGTGGCGGTCCCGCCATCGCCGACGAGGGGCAGCGCATTGATCGCCGGGAAGCGCGCCCGGTAGCGGGAAAGCCCGTCGGGATTCTGGCGTTCGAGGTCGCTGCCCCAGCCGGCGAGGATGCTGACGGGATTGGGATGGATCAGGCCGAGCGCGTTGAGTTGCCGGCCCTGCGCCAGCACGATGCGCTTGGCCGGCGCCGCGAGCCTGACGGTGCGGCCGAGGATATCGGTCGCGACGACCGGATCGGCCGCCATGGCCGGCAGCACCGGCAGGCTCAAGCCCCCCAGGATCAGCGAACGCCTGTCGAGCATCATGCGGCTGCTGCCTTGTCCTGGGCCGTGCCGGCAAGTGCGAAGGCCACGGTGCGCGCGAGCATCGCTGGGATCACCGAGACGTGGTTCTCGCCGGGGAATTCGGTGAAGCTGCAATCGAGGCGGCCTGACGCGGTCAGGCGCGCCGCCATCTCGGCCGCGTTGTCGCGCATCCTTGCCCGCGCGAGACGCTCGGCCCGTTGCGGGGTGACGGCGAGGACTGGGTCCTGCTCATGGCTGCCAACCGTGATCAGGAGCCGTCCGGCCGAAGCCGAACCACCGCGCCGGAACATGTCCTCGCTCGCGAGGATGGCGCGGTCCTGCCACCAGATCGACGGGCTGCCGGCGGCGAGGGACTCGAACAGTCCGGGCCGGGTGAACAGCGTGTGCAGCACGAAGAGCCCGCCATAGGAATGGCCGGCGAGCGCGCGCCTTGCCGGGTCGAGTGGAGCGATCCGCGCGACGGCCGGCAGTATCTCCTCGACGATCATGTCGAGGAAGCGATCGGCGCCGCCGGGGACGGGCAGGAGATCGCGCTGGCGCCGCTCGGCATCGAAGGGCCGCTCATGGGGATAGCCGATCCCGATGACGACGGCGGGGCCGACGCTGGTCGCTTCCGGGCGTTGCGCCTGCAGGCGGGCGGCCGTGGCCGCCACCGGAAACAGCGCGTGGCCGTCGACCAGCACGAGGGTCGGGAAGCCGCATGCCGGAGCGGGCTGTTCCGGCACGGAGATCAGCAGCCGGTAGCGTGAGCCGTCCCGCGCCTCGAACTCGCGCTGCCAGGCCTGCGGCAGCGCGACGGGGGCGAATGCGGGGTCGGAAAGGCTGCCTGGCTGCATCGGCGACATCACCAGCGATAGGACAGTGTCGCGAGCACCGTGCGGCGCAGGCCGAAGGAACACTGCGTCGTGCCGTAGCAGCCGGAGATATACTCCTTGTCGAACAGGTTCTGGGCGTTGACCTGCACCTTCCAGCCCTTGAGTGCGGGGTTCGCTGCTGCGAGGTCGTAGCTGATCGCGGCATCGACCAGCGTGTAGTCCGGTGTGGAGAAGGTGTTGCCGGGATCGCCCGCGCCGCCGCCGACATAGCGCACGCCGGCGCCGAGCCCGAGGCCCGAGAGCGTCCCCGTCCGGAAGGTGTAATGCGCCCAGAGCGCCGCGGTGTGGCGCGGCACGACCGGCGGGCGTTTGCCGAGGTCGACGCCGTTGCTCTTCGTCACCTCGGCATCGGTATAGGTATAGGCTGCGACGAGGTCGAGATTGTCGAGCACGGTTGCCCGAGCCTCGACCTCGACGCCGCGCGCCCGGATCTCGCCGGTCTGGATCTGGAAGGTCGGGTGGGCGAGGTCGGTCGTCGTGACGTTGCTCTGGGTCAGCTGGTAGACCGACGCCTGCAGGAAGGCGTTGGTCCCCGGTACTTCGTATTTGAAGCCGGCTTCGTATTGCTCGCCTTCGGTCGGCTTGAACGGCGTGCCGCCGAAGGCCGTGCCGGCCACCGGCTCGAACGAGGTCGAGTAGCTGGCATAGGGCGCGAAGCCGTTGTCGAAATTGTACATCAGCGCGACGCGGCCGGTGCGGGCCGTGTCGTCCTGCTTGGTCAGGACGCCGGTGGACAGCGCGCGGGTGCGGGCCTCGGCCCGGTCGAAGCGGCCGCCGACCAGCAGCGAGAGCCGGTCGAGCTTGATCTGGTCCTGCAGGTAGATGCCGTACTGAGCCGTCGTCTGGGTGGTGCTCGGCACGGTCGGCAGGACGAAGGGCAGGCGCCCGTAGATCGGGTTGGTGAAGTCGAGCATCTGCACCGTGCCGCCTGCGCCGGTCGCGGCCTTGGCATCGGTCCAGTAGCCGTCGACGCCGAACAGCATCTTGTGCGTCAGCGGGCCCGTGCGGAAATCGGCCTGGAGCTGGTTGTCGATGCCGGCGGTGCGGGCACGCTCGTTCGAGATCGTGGCGCGGCGCGTCAGCGTCTTCTGGTCGGCCGCGATGCCGCCGACCGCGACGGTGCGGTTGCGCGACTCGAGGTCGGAGATGCGGAGGTTCTGGCGGAAGGTGAAGACGTCGTTGAAGCGGTGCTCGAAGGCGTAGCCGAGATTGGCCTGATTACGGCTATAGCCCTCGAAATTCGGCTCGCCCGGGAAGAACTCGCTGCGGATGCGGCCGGCGCGGCTTGGCAGCACGGTGCCGACCGCTGGGATAAAGCCGTAGAAGCCGGTTTCCGGGTCGCGCTGGAACGAGGCCATCAGGGTGAAGTTCGTCGCGCCGCTCGGCCGGTAGGTCAGCGAAGGCGCGATGAAGATGCGCTCCTCGCGGGTGTAGTCGACCTGCGTGTCGGCTGCCCGGCCGAGGCCGACGACCCGGTAGAGCCAGGTCTTCTGCGGGTCGATCGGTCCGCCGAAATCGAACGCCATCTGGGCGCGCTCATGGCTGCCGAACTGGAGCTGAACCTCGCCGTGCCGCTCCTCCTTCGGGCGCTTGCTGACCATGTTGACGATACCGCCGGGCTTCACCTGCCCGAACACCACCGAGGACGGGCCGCGCAGCACCTCGACCCGCTCCAGCCCCCAGGATTCGTAGGTCGGAACCAGGAAGTTGACGCCGCGCTGATAGCGCAGGCCGTCGAGATTGTTGACGAAGCCGGCACCGGACCCCGAGCCGCCGAACCCGCGGATGAAGACGCTGTCATAGCGCCCCATCGACAGGCGGGTCTCGCCGACCACACCGGCGGTATAGCGCAGAGCCTGGCTGACATTCTGCGCGCCCTGGTCGTCCATCTGGTCGCGCGTGACGACCGTGATCGACTGCGGCGTCTCCATGATCGGCGTATCGGTCTTGGTCGCGGTGTCGCTGCGGCGGGCGACATAGCCGTTGACCGGGCCGCCGGCGCGCTCGCCCTGGACCTCGATCGTATCGAGGCCGATCGCGGTGCCTGCCGGCTGCGGTTGGGCGCCTTGCGCCAGCGCCGTGCCCGCTCCGCCGGCGAGAAGCGCGACCAGTGCCACGCCGGCCCGTCCCATCGCGCGATTGCTGCTGTTGATCCCGATCATACCCGTAATCCTGCCCCTGGCGCCTGCGCGCCCTCGTCTCCGGGGTTCTTTCAGGAAGGCTGCCGGGCCGGCAACGCGCTTGGCTTTCGATCGCGGCAGTATTTCTTTCGGTCGCGTTTCGAACGCGTCCAAGCAAGAACGGGAGGGCAGATTCATGGCCTGGATCAGCGCAGCGAGCTCGGCGCGACGCCGAAACGCTTGCGGAACAGCCCGGAGAAATGCGCCGGGCTATAGCCGACCTGGAAAGCGGCGACGGCGACGGTTGTCTCCCCGCTGGCAATCATCGCATAGGCCTGCTGCAGGCGCTGCTCCTGCAGGTATTCGAAGACGCTGGCGCCGAATTCCGTGCGGAAGGCCGAGGTGAGCTTGGTCGGGTTGAGCCCGCTTTCGCGCGCCAGTTCCGCCAGGCTGAGGGGTTCCTGCAAGGTTTCGAGCAGCCGGTCGCGGGCCGCATGAACCTGCTCGCGCAGGCGCGGGTTGAGCCTCGCCGGGCGGACGGGCCGCTCGCCGAGCATCCGGTCCAGGACCAGCGCGCCGAGTTCGAGCGCCTTGCCGGCGAGATAGAGCGGGCGCAGTGCCTCGCCGACCGGGCATTCCGCCATCTGCAGCGCCAGCGAGCGGATCGGGGCATCGGCCGGGCGCACCCAGACGCCGGCATCGTCGGAGCAGGCGAGGCGCGCGGCCTTGGCGACATCCGGCCCGAACTCGCGGGCGACGAAATCGAAGTCGAACTGCATCAGCGCGCAGCGCAGCGCGCCGTCCGCGAGGCCGGTGCGCTGCTGCATATGCTCGCCGCCATTGGCGGCGACGAGCACTGTCGGCCCGTCGAGGACGACGGCGGGGCGGTCGTCGAGCTCCAGCGCCTGCCGGCCTTCGAGCATGACCGCGACCTTGAGACCTGGCCGCATCGGGCCGACGATCCGCTCGCCTTCCTGGATCAGAAACGTGCCGGCGGAGAGCGAGAGATTGCGCGAGAACAGCTCCAGGCTCGTGGCAGATTTCTGTACGGGGCTGGAACCGGCGTGCATCGCGACCTCTGTGAGGAGGTGACGTCTATCCGAAGCTGGAGTAAAAAACAAATAATATCAATAGTTTAAATGAATTCTAAGGTGCGCTCACCGCCCTCCGGCGTCATTCCGGACAAGCGGCGAAGCCGCGCCGATCCGGAATCCATCGAAGGGCGCTTACGCCCGCGATGGCTTCCGGGTCTCCGCTTCGCTCCGCCCGGAATGACGGCGTCTTCTGGTCGAGCGTCGTGAGCCTTGAGCGTTCGTTGATCAGCGAAGGGGTAGGGGCGGATGTCGGGCTGGCGCCTCAGAGATAGGGCGGCGTGCAGGCGCTGACGACGATGCAGCGTTCCGTCCCGATATTGCGGTAGCGATGCGGGATGCGGCTGTCGAAGAGATAGGCATCGCCGGGCTTCAGCACCTTGATCTGATCGCCGACGGTGATCTCGAGCTCGCCGGCCAGCACCACGCCGCCTTCATGGGATTCGTGCTTGAGCATGGCGGCGCCGGTATCGGCGCCGGGATCGTAGGATTCGTGCAGGATCTGCAGGTTATGGGCCTGCGCGTCCCCGACCTGGCGGAAGGACATCTGGCCCCGGCTCTCGCCGCCATTGACCTGGTGCAGGCGCGAGGTCAGGTCCAGCAGGTCCGAGGCCTCGAAGAACACCTTGTCGCGCGGCGTCCGTTCCTCGTCAAAAAAACTCACCATCGTCATCGGAATGCCGCCGAGAATCTTGCGCAGCGACGCG
The DNA here is from genome assembly GCF_059817965.1 of Allobosea sp. TBD101. Lineage (NCBI taxonomy): Bacteria > Pseudomonadati > Pseudomonadota > Alphaproteobacteria > Hyphomicrobiales > Alloboseaceae > Allobosea > Allobosea sp. TBD101. Next base: position 70,661 of record NZ_CM187543.1, on the reverse strand, counting down.
ACGGAGGGACTGTTCCGGTTCTGCTCGATCAGCGAGATCAGGCTATGGGTCACGCCTGAGCGCGCCGCGAGTTCGCGCTGGGAAAGCCCGGCCGCCAACCTGATTTCCTTTAGCCTGCCGCCGACGTCAAAGCTCATGGTTGTTCCGTTCCCCCATCCTGCGCGCCTTGTCGTTCCTGCGCGTCATGCAGGGGCCGCCTGCTCGACGGCCCTTGCCATGTTCAATATTCTGAGCAATGCTGCCGGAAAGCCAATAAGAAAATAGTGTCATGGGGAACCGGCGGAGTGGAATAGTTTTCGCGTTCAAAGCACACCGTCCAGACTAAAAACCCCATTCGATACGAGAGGGCTGCCGGCTCGCGGATGATCGCGCGCATGGCACGGGAGATGCTTGCCGAAGACTATCGCCTCGCCAATGCCTCGCGGCGAGAATTCAACAGGGAAAGCAGGGTAATCCGGGCCGATGACGCAAGCCGAGACCGTTTTGTTGAATGGCCGCATCTTCTGCGGCTTGGCGGAAGGCTTCGTCGAAGCCCTGGCGATTGGCGGGGGGAAGGTTCTGGCCGCCGGCCCGGCCGCCGATGTCGCCACCCTGCAGGGGCCGGCTACCCAGGTCATCGACCTCGCAGGCCGTGTCGCCATTCCCGGCCTGAACGATGCGCATATGCATCTGCTGCCGCTCGGTCTCGCGATGAGCGAGGTCAATCTGCGCCCCGAGGAGGGCGTCAACAGCATCGACGAGATCCTGCGCCGCATCGCCGCCGCGGTGAAGGGCAAGAAGCCCGGCGAATGGGTCACCGGCCGCGGCTATGACCATAACGAGCTGGCTGAGGCCCGCCATCCCACAGCCGAGGAACTCGACCGCGTCGCGCCCGACAACCCCGTCTATATCAAGCGCACCTGCGGCCATGTCGGCGTCGTCAACGGCCGCGCCATGGCGGCGGCCGGGATCGGCCACAACACGCCGAGCCCCGATGGCGGCCTGATCGAGCGTCGCGACAACAAGCTGACCGGCCTGCTGGCCGAGAGCGCCATGCGCCTGATCGTCGAGGCGATGCCGAAGCCGAGCGCCGCCGAACTCAAGGCCGCGATCGAGAAGGCCGGGCATTACATGCTCGCGCAGGGCTTCACCAGCGTGATGGATGCCGGCGTCGGCATGCTCGCCGGCATGGCCGAGATCGAGGCCTATGAGGAGGTCGCGCGCGCCGGCACCCTGCCGGTCCGCACCTGGGTCTGCATTTACGGCAATGCCGACGGTATCGGCGACGAAGCCCATGCGGCGGGCTATCGCTTCGGCCGCGAGACGGGCCTGCTGCGCTACGGCGCGATGAAGGTCTTCGGCGACGGTAGTGCCGGCGGTCTGACCGCGGCAATGACCGAGCCCTACCTCGTCGGCGACCCCGATAATCGCGGCATCTTCATCTATTCCGATGCCGACATGCATCGCTATCTCCGGCACTACCACGAGCTCGGCTACCAACTCGCGATCCACGCGATCGGCGACGCCGCGATCGAGCAGGTGCTCTCCGGCATGGAGAAGGCCGACAGCCCCGCGCATCCGATCAAGGGCCGCCGCCACCGCATCGAGCATTGCGGCTTCCTGACCGACGGCCAGCTCGCCCGCATGGCTGCCTCCGGCATCGACCCGGTGCCGCAGCCGGCCTTCATCTACGAGTTCGGCGATCTCTACGTGATCAATCTGGGCGAAGAGCGCGCCGGCGCCTCCTATCCGATGCGCAAATGGCTCGATGGCGGCCTGCATGCGGCGGCAAGCTCCGATGCGCCGGTCTGCGCCACCGACCCGTTCAAGAACCTCTTCACGATGGTCACCCGCCAGACCAAGCGCCATACCGAGATCGGCGGGGCCGAGAAGCTGAGCATGGAAGAGGCAGTCCATGCCTATACCTTGCTCGGCGCCTACACTCAGTTCGCCGAGGACAAGCTCGGCCGGCTGGTGCCCGGCCAGCTCGCCGACATCGCCGTGCTCTCGCACGACATCTTCGCGGTTCCCGTCGGTGAGGTCGAGAACGAGGTGCGCTGCGACCTGACCCTGCTCGGCGGCGAGGTCGTCTTCGACCGGCATGGCCAGCTCGCGGCTGCCGCGCAATAGGCCGGGGACCTCCGCGATGCTCAAACATACGCTGCAAAGGCTGCTGCTGGTCCTGCCGGTGATGCTCGGCGTGCTGCTGATCGGCTTCCTGCTGATGCAGGTCGTGCCGACCGATCCGGCCCAGGTCCGCGCCGGCCCGACCGCGACCCAGGACGTGGTGGAGGCGATCCGCCAGGAACTCGGGTTGAACCAGCCGCTCTGGAAGCAGTTCGCGATCTATATCGGGCGCCTGGCACAGGGTGATCTCGGCGTCTCCATCATCAACAACGTTCCGGTGACGCAGGAGCTCGGCAACACCATCGGCCCGACGCTGGAGTTGATGCTGGCCTCGCTGGTCTGGGCGATCCCGCTCGGCATGTTCCTCGGCACGGTCGGCGCCTATTACCGGGGCTCGCTGATCGACCGGGCGATCATGGCTTTCTCGGTTGCCGGTGTCTCGCTGCCGGTCTTCTTCCTCGGCCTCGGGCTGATCTGGCTCTTCGGCTTCTATTACCCGATCCTGCCCTTCACCGGCCGCACCGGCCCGCTCTGGACCTGGGAGGGCATCCAGGGGATCATCCTGCCGGCGATCACGCTGGGCGGCGTCTTCGTCGGTCCGGTCGCGCGCATGACCCGCACCTCGGTGCTGGACGAGCTTGGCGCCGACCATGTCCGCACCGCCCGCGCCAAGGGTCTCGGCGAGGCCACGGTCGTGCTGCGCCACACCCTGCGCAATGCGCTCGTTCCGGTCGTCACGTTGATCGGCCTGCAGATCGGCTTTCTGCTCGGCGGCGCCGTCGTCACCGAGACCGTCTTCTCATGGCCGGGTATCGGCCGGCTCGCGGTGGGTGCCATCCTGTCGAGCGACCTGCCGATGGCGCAGGGCACGATCATCATGCTCTCGCTCGGCTTCATTCTGGTCAATCTCGCGGTGGACGTTCTCTATGCCGTGCTCGACCCGCGCGTGAGGGGCACCTGATGAACTCCCCCATGAAGCTCGATCGCAACGCGCTCCAGCCCGGCGCCAAGACGGTGGAAGCGGCCGTCAGCGTCGCCGCCGCAACGCCCGTCCGCCGCAAGACCGTGTTTCGGATGCTGATTTCCGATGTCGGCTCCTGCATCGCGCTGACCCTCGTCGTTCTCGCCATCCTCGGTGCAATCTTCGCGCCCTGGCTCGCACCGACCGACCCCTTCGGCAACGACCTCGCCAACACGCTGAAGCCGCCCGGCGAGATGGGCCTGCTCGGTACGGACGGGCAGGGGCGGAATATGATCACGCGCCTGCTCTACGGCTTGCGCACGACCTTGCTGATGGGCTTCGCCTCGGTTGTCTTCGGTTGCGCGATCGGCGGCGTCATCGGCTTTGCCGCCGCCTACTATCCGAAACTGTCCGGCGTGCTGATGCGGTTCATGGACGTACTCTTGTCCTTTCCCGCGATCCTGTTCGGCCTCGCCATCGCCGCGATCTTCGGCCCTGGCCTGCTCGCGGTCATCATCGCGCTCTCGATCGCGACCGTCCCGCTGATGGCGCGCGTCGTGCGCGGCTCGGCGCTGGTCGTTCTCCAGCAGGGCTATATCGAGGCGGCGCGCTCGCTGGGCCTGAGCGACCTGCGCATCATCCTGCGCTATGTCCTGCCGAACTGCCTCTCGGCCATCTTCGTCTTCGTCACCTTGCGCTTCGGACAGGTCATCCTGCTCGGCGCGGCGCTGTCGTTCCTGGGCCTCGGCGCCCAGCCGCCGACCGCCGAGCTCGGCGCCATGGCGGCGGACGGGCGCAACTTCCTGTTCTTCGCGCCACATGTCTCGGTCCTGCCGAGCCTGGTGATCTTCGCGGTGGTGTTGGCCTTCAACGTGCTTGGCGACTCCCTGCGGGACGCCCTCGATCCCAAGCTGCGCAAATAGCGCCGTCATCAACCAAGAAGCGTCAAAAAGGGGACTTGCTCGATGCTGAAACTTTCAACTCTGCTTCTCGCCGGCGCCGCCGCCGCAAGTTTCGCGGCTCTGCCCGCGGTCGCCCAGCAGAAGGCGCCGCTCTCGATCCTGCGCGTCATCGATGCCGACAACTACGACCCGATCCGCACCACCGCGACCGCGGCGGCCGAGGTCATGTACATGCTGGCCGACACGCTGGTGACGGTCGATTTCGACATGAAGACGATCAAGCCAGGCCTCGCCGAGAGCTGGACGGTCTCGCCCGACGGCACGACCTACACCTTCAAGATCCGCAAGGACGTGAAGTTCTGCGACGGCCGGCCGATGACGATCGACGACGTCGTCTACTCGCTGAAGCGCTGGACCGACCCGGCCAACAAGTCGCCGGTGTCGTTCCGCGCCGGGCCGGTCAAGGACATCCGCGCCGATGGTGATTCCACGCTGATCTACGAGCTGAAGGAGCCCTATAGCGACCTGATGTTCCAGCTCGCTTTGTCCTTCGCCTCGGTGGTCGACAAGGCGACCGTCGAGAAGCTCGGGCCGAATTTCGGCGTCCAGGGCTTCAACGGCACCGGCCCCTATTGCTGGTCGAAATGGACCCCGCGCCAGGAGCTCGTGCTCAAGAAGAACCCGCATTATTCCTGGGGCCCGCCGATCTACAAGGACCCGAAGCCGCAGATCGACGAGATCGTCTGGAAGGTCATTCCCGAGTCGAATACGCTGATGGCTGCGATCCAGGCCAAGCAGGCCGACGTGACCTATTACATGCCCTATATCGCGCTCGATACGATGCAGCGCATCCCTGGCATGACGGTGCAGCGGCAGGAAAACTACATCTACGACGTCTTCATGGGCTTCAAGGTCGACAAGCCCGTGGCGAGCGACAAGGTCATCCGCCAGGCCGCGAACATGGCGACCAACAAGGAAGCGATCGCCAAGGCGATCTTCTTCGGCAAGGGCCAGACCCTGCCCTCGCTGCTCAACCCGGCGGTGGTCGACTACGACAAGTCCTCGGCCGACAAGATGCCGAAATACGACCCGGCCGGCGCGACCAAGCTGCTCGACGAGGCCGGCTGGAAGCCGGGCGCCGACGGCATCCGCGAGAAGGATGGCCAGAAGGCCAGCTTCACGGTCTACGGCATCCGCAACGACTCGAATCCGCGGATCTCCGAGGCGATGCAGGCGGATCTGCGCAAGGTCGGCATCGACATGAAGATCCAGCTCTGGGACGCGACCGTCGCCTGGGGCAAGCTGGCGACGCAGGAGTTCGACGCCTTCCTGATGTCCTACCCCTATGTGACGGCGACGGAGGCGATGAGCCTCTATTTCCGCAGCCAGCAGGCTCCGACGCCCAACCGGATGAACTGGAAGAACCCCAAGACGGACGAACTGCTCAAGGCTGCCTCGATGGCGACCGATGCGGACAAGCGCAAGCAGGCCCTGGCCGAGGTCCAGACCCAGCTCACCGAGGCGAATGTCTGGGTGCCGCTGGTCTCGCAGCCGCTCTGGGTCGTCGCGACCGATCGGGTCGAAGGCGCGCGCGCCCACGGTCTCTACGGAGCCGGCCTCTACAAGGGGCTCGACCTCAAACTGAAGCGCTGAACTTCTTCGGCGCCGCGCGGCGAGAACCGCGCGGCGCTTTTTCTATGTCTGGCCGCTAGGGAGGAAATGTCATGACGATCACGGTCATCAAGAACGCCGAAGTCGTTGTCGCCTGGGATGCGGAAGCCTCCCGGCACGTTTATCTGCACAATGCCGATGTCGCCTTCGAGGACGGCACGCTGCGCTATGTCGGGCCGCGTTACGAGGGCCAGGCCGACGAGACCGTCGACGGCAGCGGGCGCATGGTCATGCCCGGCCTCGTCAACATCCATTCGCATCCCTCGAGCGAGGCGCTGAACAAGGGCTTCCTCGACGAGCTCGGCTCGCCTGCGCTCTACAATTCCTCGCTCTACGAATTCATGCCGATCCTGCGGCCCGATGCCGAGACGGTGCCGGATTGCGTGCAGGTCGCCTATTCCGAGCTGTTGCTCTCCGGCGTCACCACGCTCGCCGATCTCTCGGTCGCCCATCCCGGCTGGATCGATCTTGCGGCCAATAGCGGCCTGCGCGTCTGCGTCTCGCCGATGTTCCGTTCGGCGCGCTGGTACACCAAGAACGGCCATGTCGTCGAATACGAGTGGGACGAGAAGGCTGGCGAGGCGGCCATGGAGACCGCCTTCGATGTCATCGAGCAGGCGCAGAAACACCCTTCAGGGCGCCTCTTCGGCATGGTCTGCCCGGCGCAGATCGACACCTGCAGCGAGGGCCTGATCAAGGACAGCCACGCCGAAGCGAAGCGTCGCGGCCTGCCCTGGCAGATCCACGCGGCCCAGTCGACGGTCGAGTTCCACGAGATCACCCGCCGCCATGGCGTGACGCCGGTCCAGTGGCTGGAGAAGCTCGGCGTGCTCGGCAAGACCAGCATCGTCGGCCACGGCATCTTCCTCGACGATTACCCGCGCGTCGGCTGGCACAGCCGCCGCGATCTCGCCCTGCTGGCCGAGACCGACACGGTGGTCGCCCATTGCCCGACGGTGTTCATGCGCCGCGGCATCGCGCTCGACGATTTCGGGCGCTATCGCCGCGCCGGTATCCGCATCGGCATGGGTACCGATACCTATCCGCACAACATGCTCGAGGAGATGCGCCATGTCGGCTACGTCGCCCGCATGATGGCGGAGAACCCGCGCACGCTCACCACCACCGATATCTTCGAAGCCGCGACCACGGCGGGCGCCGCCGCGCTCGGCCGCGACGACATCGGCCGCCTCGAAGCGGGCTGCAAGGCCGACCTCGTCATGGTCGACCTCAAGCACCCGATGATGCAGCCGCGTCGCGACCCCGTGCGCAGCATGGTCTATGCCGCCGCCGAGCGCGCCGTCGACCGCGTCTATGTCGACGGCAAGCTGGTCGTCCGCGACGGCACCGTGCTGACCATGGACTATCCGGCTGCGGCCCTGCGCCTCCACGAAGGCCAGAAGCGGACGGAGGCGGCCGCGCCCGGCAACGACTGGATCAAGCGCCCGGTGACGGATTATTCGCCGCTGACCTTCCCGGTGAAGTGAACGGGAGCGGCCCCATTTTGCGCGGAAACACGGCGTCATCCCGGATCTCCGCTTCGCTGCGTCCGGGATGACCCGCGCTTGATGAGACGCAACATGCTGGCGCATCGCTGCATCGTGAGGCCCCTGCGTCACGCCGCCCGCTTTCGGACGGCGCGATCCCGCGATAGGTTGTGCCCATGTCGCAGGCAGACGAGACAACGCAGACGGAGGCCGGCTCGTCGAGCCGTCTTGGCCTTATGCTGATCGGCGGAGGCTTCTTCGCCCTGTTCCTCACCGGCCTGCTGCTCTGGTGGCGCGAAGGCGATCGGCTCTTCACCGACGGTCTGATCGCCGCCATCGTCGCATGCTTCTAGGCATCGGCCCGAAAAGTGGGAGCCGGTTTTCGAATCCGGCCGATGCATGGAAAAATCGCTGTCTAGCGGCTATCGCCGCCTGCCCGGGAAATTCTCCGTGAACCGCCGTCTCGTCCTGCCCCTCGTCGTCTTCCTGGTCGGGGCGCTCGCGCTCGCCGCAGCCGCGATCCTGACCTTCTCGCCCGGCCGCCAGGGCAGTGGCAGCGGCGTCGCCAGCGTCGGCGGCCCGTTCACGCTGACGACGCAGGAGGGCAAGCCGCTCTCCGATACCGACCTGAAGGGCTCGCCCTTCCTGGTCTTCTTCGGCTTCACCCATTGCCCGGACATCTGCCCGACCAAACTCTTCGAGATTTCCGAGGCTTTGCGCGCGGCCGGTGACGGCGCCAAGGCGAAGGGGCTCAAAGCGCTCTTCATCACGGTCGATCCCGAGCGCGATACCCCGGACGCGATGAAGAGCTATCTCGGCTCCTTCGACCCTCGTATCGTCGGCCTGAGCGGCGACCGGCCGGCGATCGACGCGGTGGTCAAGGCCTATCGCGCCTATGCCAAGAAGGTGCCGCTGAAGGATGGCGACTATACGATGGACCATACCGCCTTGGTCTATCTGATGGGCAAGGACGGCAAGTTCGTCGGCGCCTTCAATATCGAGCAGCCTCCGGCGCAGGCGGCCGCGGAATGGCTGCGTCACTCCTAGATCATCGCGCGTCCGACCGGACGCGATCACGATGATCGATCTCATTGGTGCTGCATCGGATTTGTCCGAAAAGTGGATTCCACTTTTCGGTCCGATGCAGGAGTCGGTTCGATCGGCGCGCGCTGGCGCGCCAGTCCGTGCTCGGTCTTGTTCCAGACGAAGCGGCGATTGAAGTACTCGTAGAACGCCATCCAGGCGGCGACCGAGACCAGCGCGTAATAGAGCGGCAGCAGCGGCACGAGCAGCAGCAGGCCCGGTGAGCCCCGGCGCAGCGCGCCGACGATCGGCGGCACGAACAGCGCGACGCTGCCGAGCAGCCAGACGCCGAGCGCGATGATCGAGGTCAGGGTCGCGGCGGTGCCGACTGGTTCGAACAGCGATCCGTCCCAATAGGCGATCAGGGCGGCTATCGCGAAAGCAGGATAGCCCAGCGCCGTCGCGACGGTGCCGAAGACCAGCGACAGGAAGGCCAAGGTCGCGGCGATCCCGGCTTCGCGTACCAACTGGAAAGGCGCGCGCGAATGCGTCACCAGGGTCTGGATGTAGCCCTTGATCCAGCGCGAGCGCTGCTTGAGCCAGGCGGGGATCGAGACCGGCGCCTCCTCGCGGGTGTTGGAGGGCAGGTCCCCGATGCGATAGCCCGCGCGCACCAGCCGGAAGCCGAGATCGGCATCCTCTGTCACGTTCCAGGCGTCCCAGCCGCCGACCACGCGCAGCGCCTCCGTCCGGAAATGGTTCGAGGTGCCGCCCAGCATGATCGGCAGCTGGAACTGCAGCAGGCCGGGATTGAGCACCTCGAACAGCCCGGCATATTCGAGCGCGAACAGGCCGGGCAGCACGCCTTCCTCGGCATGGTCGATCACCAGTCTCGCCTGCAGGCAACCAAGCTCCCTCGGGCCGCGGAGGAAGCGCGCCGCCGCCATCCGCAACTGCTGCGGGTCGGGAATGTCCTCGGCATCGTAGATCGTGAAAAGCGTGCCGCGCGCTTCGAGCAGGGCGAGGTTCAGCGCGCGGGGTTTGGTGCGCGGAAAGCCGGGTGGAACGACGGTCACGCAGAAATGCGGCGGCAGCGCCATCTGCGCCAGCGCGCCGCTCATGGCGGTGTCGTCGGCTTCGATCAGCAGGCGGATGTCGAGCTTGGCTGCGGGATAGTCGAGCGCACTGAGCGCATCCGTCAATTGCCGGAGCACGGCAAGCTCGCGATAGAGCGGCACTGCGACCGTGTAGACGGGCAGGCGGGCATCGTCGATCCGCCAGCGATGGCTGCGCCAGAGATCGGGCGCCGTGCGCTCGAGCGAGGCCGCAAGCCGCAGCAGGATCAGGCCGAGGAAGAGCGGGCCGAGCAGCAGCGCGAGCCCGAAGAAGGTTTCGAGCGGGGCGAAGACGGCGCCGATCGCGGCAGCGGAGACGCCGCAGCCGGCGGCGATCCCCTGGCCCCGGCTGGCGCCGGTCCGGGCGCTGTCGCGTTCGAGCCCGGCGGGATCGAGCCCGGCCGCGTGCTCGGCCAGTCCCTCGGCATTGCTGCGGCGCAGGGCGTCGCCGAAATCGCGTGGCGTCGTCACCGCGATGTCGTCTCGGTCGCGCGGCCCGGCCTCGAGCATCCGCCTGAGCGACGGCCCCTCGGGCGCGAGAATGAAGCGGAAGCGCGCATCGCCGTCGGTCGGCGCGATGCCCTGGCGCAGGATGGCGTCGTGCCCACCGCCGGGCTTGAGCGGCGGAGGCTGCGCCAGGAAGGCGAGCCCCATCTCGGCGGCCAGCGCCCGGTAGAAGCCGCTCTCGTCGATCAAGCCCTGCGCGATCGTTTCGCGGGCCGGTTCGGTGTGGTTCCGCCGGGCTTTCTCCGCGACATCCGTGAGACGCGAGGGCGGCAGGCCATGCCGCGTCAGGAAGGCGAGTTCGATCGGCAGGCCTGCGGAGGCAGGCCCGGACACATCCGGACTGTCGTCGTTACCGCTGCCCCCCACTGGCCCCGGTCCCGCTCCACGCAACGATGCCCGGTGCGGAGGCACCGGGCGCAACCGATGGTTGCTGTTGACGCAACGGAAGTCGAGGGGCCGCGCCTAGAACTTTGGGCGGGGCCTTCAGGCGTCAGCGCGCCGCCAGGATCTCCGCGACCTGCGGGATGTCCTTGTCGCCGCGGCCGGAGAGATTGACCACCATCAGGTGATCCTGCGGCTTCTGCGGGGCGAGATCGGCGACGCGAGCGAGCGCATGCGCGGATTCCAGCGCGGGGATGATACCTTCCAGCCGGGAGATCAGCTGGAACGCCTCCAGCGCCTCTTCGTCGGTGGCGGAGAGATAGGTCGCCCGGCCGACATCGTGCAGCCAGGAATGCTCAGGGCCGATGCCGGGATAGTCGAGCCCGGCCGAGATCGAATGGGCGTCCTTGATCTGCCCGTCATCGTCCATCAGCAGGAAGGTGCGGTTGCCGTGCAGCACGCCGGGGCGCCCGCCGGTGAGCGAGGCCGCATGCAGGCCGCTCGGAATGCCGTGGCCGGCGGCCTCGACGCCATAGATCTCGACGCTGGAATCGTCGAGGAAGGGGTGGAACAGCCCCATCGCATTCGAACCGCCGCCGATGCAGGCAATCAGCGAATCGGGAAGACGGCCTTCGGCCTCTTGCATCTGCTCGCGGGTCTCCTTGCCGATGATCGACTGGAAGTCGCGCACCATCGCCGGATAGGGATGGGGGCCGGCAACCGTGCCGATGCAGTAGAAGGTCGTCGCGACATTGGTCACCCAGTCGCGCAGCGCCTCGTTCATCGCGTCCTTCAGCGTCTTGGTGCCGGATTCGACCGGCACCACGGTGGCGCCGAGCATCTGCATCCGGAAGACGTTCGGCGCCTGCCGGGCGACGTCGACAGCACCCATGTAGACGATGCATTCGAGGCCGTAGCGGGCGCAGAGCGTCGCGGTGGCGACGCCGTGCTGGCCGGCGCCGGTCTCGGCGATGATGCGCTTTTTGCCCATGCGCCGCGCCAGCAGAATCTGGCCGAGCACGTTGTTCACCTTGTGCGAGCCGGTATGGTTCAGCTCCTCGCGCTTCAGATAGATCTTGGCGCCACCGAAATGGTCCGTCAGGCGCTCGGCGAGATAGAGCGGCGAGGGCCGGCCGACATAGTGCTTCAGCCCGCTGGTCATCTCGGCGTGATAGGCCGGGTCGGCCTTGGCGGCCTTGTAGGCCTCTTCCAGCTCGAGGATCAGCGGCATCAGCGTCTCGGCGACGAAGCGGCCGCCGAACAGGCCGAAGCGGCCGTTCTCGTCCGGGCCGTTGCGATAGCTGTTCGGGGTCGAGGGGGCGTTCATGCCGTCAAACCTTCTTGCACTGGCATCGGACCGAAAAGTGGATCGCACTTTTCGGGAGAATCCGATGCAACGACCAAATTATGGATCACCGTTGTCGCGTCCGCTAGGACGCACGGCGATCCAGCGCCGCGGCCTTGCGGGCCGATGCGATGAATTTCGCGATCCGGTCGGGATCCTTGATCCCCGGCGCGCTTTCGACGCCCGAGGAGACATCGACGCCCGCCGGCCTGGCGATGCCGATGGCCTCGGCGACATTCGCCGGATCGAGCCCGCCCGATAGCATGAAGCGCTGGGAAGGGTCGAGGCCGGCGAGCAGGCCCCAGTCGAAGGGTCTGCCATGCCCGCCGGGAAAGGCCGCATCCTTCGGCGGCTTGGCGTCGAGCAGGATGAGGTCGGCGGCATCGCGATAGCCCGCGACGGCCCTGAGGTCTTCCGCCGTCGCGATGCCGAGCGCCTTCATCACCGGCCGGTCGACGGCGCGGCGCAGCGCGGCGGTCTGTTCCGGGGTCTCGCGGCCATGGAACTGGAACCAGTCGGGCTTCAGCACTTCCGCGAGCTCCGCCGCCTGCGGCTCGCTCCAGTCGACGACGAGTGCGACGATCTCCGTCTTGCCGCGGGCGATCGCCGCCAATTCCCTGGCGCGCTCCAGCGTGACGTAGCGTGGGCTTTTCGGGTGGAAATTCAACCCGATCATGTCCGCCCCGGCCGCGAGCGCAGCTTCCAGCGTCTCGGGCGTCGAGAGGCCGCAGATCTTGATCAGGAAGGGCGAACCAGTGGACATGGCCCGGCGTTTAGCACGGTCCGTTCGCGGGCGCATGCCGTACTTGCGACATGATGACGAAGGAAGCCATGTTCGGACAAGGCAAAGAGGGGGACGGGTTGATCCGGCTGGGCATGGGCAGACGCGGGCTGACGATGATGGCGGGCCTGCTCGCTATCACCGGACTTGTCGTGGCCGTGTTCTACTATGTCGGCCAGCCGCGGACCCTGCGCCTTGCGGTCGGGCCGCTTGGCTCCGAGGATGCCCGGATGGCGGCGGCTTTCGTGCAGGGCCTCAACCGCGACAAGGCTTCCATCCGCCTGCGCCTCGTCCTGACCGAGGGTTCCGAGGACAGCGCCAGGAAGATCGATGCGGGCCAGGCCGATCTCGCCATGCTGCGCGCCGACATCGCGATGCCCTCGACCGCCGACACGGTGCTGATCACCCGCCGGACCTTTCCGTTCTTCATCACCAGAGCCGAGACCGCGATCGGCCGCATTGCCGAGTTGCGTGGCCGCAAGATCGGAGTCGGGCGCAATCCGGCCGGCAATGCCGCGCTGTTGAAGCGGGTGCTGGCGCAATACGAGGTCAGGCCGGAAGAGGTCGAGATCGTCAAGCTCAGCCAGGAGGAGATCGTGCCGGCGGCGAAGGAGAAGCGCATCGATGTCTTCTTCTCGATCAATGCAGTGGGCTCGCACACCAATAATGACGCCTTGCGCCGCCTGCGCGAGGCCTGGGGCAACGACCCCGTCCTGATCCCCGTCCGCGAGGCCGATGCGCTCGCCTTGCGCTACCGGGCGATCGAAGCCGGCGAGATCGTGCGCGGCGCATTGGGCGGCGATCCGCCGCGTCCGGCCGAGAGCCTCCAGACGATATCGATCACGTCGCGCCTCGTCGCGGCGCAGAGCCTCGACGACAATCTCGTCGGCGAACTCACCAAGGACATCCTGGGCCTGCGCCTGACGCTGGCCTCGGAACTCCCTGCCGTGCAGGCGCTGGAGACGCCCTCGACCGACAAGGACGCGCCGTTGCCGGTCCATTCGGGCGCTGCCGCCTATATCGACGGGGAGCAGGAGAGCTTCTTCGACCGCTATGGCGACTGGTTCTACATCGGCGCCATGGCCCTCTCGGCTTTGGGCACGGGCGGTGCCGCGCTGCTCGGCCGCGAGAGCGCCAATCGGCGTCGGCGCGCCATGTCGGGTCTCGACGAGTTGCTGGCATTGCTCGCCTTGATCCGTGCCTGCGAAGACGAGGAGGAGCTGATGCGGCTCGGCCGCGAGGCTGACCAGATTCTCACCCGCGTGCTCGCCGACTATGCCAAGGGTGATCTCGACACGGCGGCGCTCGCCGCCTACCGCCTTGCCATCGATCAGGTCGGCCGGGCAGTCGCCGAACGCCAGCGCGCGCTGGTGGAAGACTGAGGCGCATTTACTTTTCGGCAGGCTCGGCGGTTGCCGAAAAGCCCGTCAGCGTTTATGTGCAGCGCAACGAATTCCAGATTCACGTGAAACAGGCTGCGCCGGCAGGGCTTCGAACCTGGCCGGCTCGTGGCCTTGAAAGCAAGGCCCAGACCCGCATGTCCATGCGCAACATCGCCATCATCGCGCACGTCGACCATGGCAAGACGACCCTCGTCGACAAGCTGCTGCAGCAGTCCGGCACGTACCGCGACAACCAGCGCGTCATCGAGCGCGTCATGGATTCCAACGATCTCGAGAAGGAGCGCGGCATCACCATCCTGGCCAAGGCGACCTCGGTCGTCTGGAAGGATACGCGCATCAACATCGTCGACACTCCCGGCCACGCCGATTTCGGCGGCGAGGTCGAGCGCATCCTGAACATGGTCGACTCGGCCATCGTGCTGGTCGACGCCGCCGAGGGCCCGATGCCGCAGACCAAGTTCGTGGTCTCCAAGGCGCTGAAGCTCGGCCTCAAGCCGATCGTGGCGATCAACAAGGTCGACAAGCCCGACGCCCGCACCACCGAAGTCATCAACGAGGTCTTCGACCTCTTCGCCGCGCTTGACGCGACCGACGAGCAGCTCGACTTCCCGATCCTCTACGGTTCGGGCAAGCAGGGTTGGATGGCCCACTCGCCGGAAGGCCCGCAGGATAACGGCCTCGCTCCGATGTACGACCTCATCCTCTCGCATGTGCCGGAGCCCAAGGTCGAGGAAGGCCCGTTCCGCATGATCGGGACGCTGCTTGAGGCCAATCCCTATCTCGGCCGCATCATCACCGGCCGCGTCACCTCGGGCACGGCGAAGCCGAACCAGACCGTGAAGGTGCTCTCGGGCGACGGCTCGACCGTCGAGACCGGCCGCATCTCGAAGATCCTCGCCTTCCGTGGCCTCGAGCGCCAGCCGATCGAGGAAGCCGTCGCCGGCGATATCGTCTCGATCGCTGGCCTGGTGAAGGGCTCCGTCGCCGACACCTTCTGCGACCCCTCAGTGACCGAGCCGATCGAAGCCCAGCCGATCGACCCGCCGACGGTGTCGATGACCTTCATGGTCAACGATTCCCCGCTCGCCGGCACGGAGGGCGACAAGGTCACCACCCGCGTCATCCGCGACCGCCTGTTCAAGGAGGCCGAGGGCAATGTCGCGCTGAAGATCGAGGAAGCCTCCGACAAGGACAGCTACATCGTCTCCGGCCGTGGCGAACTCCAGCTCGCCATCCTGATCGAGACGATGCGCCGCGAGGGCTTCGAGCTCGGCGTGTCGCGTCCGCGCGTCGTGCTGAAGCGTGACGATTCGGGTCAGCTCCTGGAGCCGATCGAAGAGGTCATCATCGACGTCGACGAGGAGCATTCCGGCGTCGTCGTGCAGAAGATGTCCGAGCGCAAGGCCGACATGCTGGAGATGCGCCCCTCCGGCGGCAACCGCCTGCGCCTGATGTTCCACGCTCCGACCCGCGGCCTCATCGGCTATCAGGGCGAACTGCTCACCGACACGCGCGGCACCGCGATCATGAACCGCCTGTTCCACGATTACCTGCCCTACAAGGGCGAGATCGGCGGACGCCGCAACGGCGTGCTGATCGCGATGGAGACCGGCGAGGCCGTGGCCTACGCGCTGTGGAACCTCGAGGACCGCGGCCCGATGATGATCGAGCCGGGCTGGAAGGTCTATCAGGGCATGATCGTCGGCGAGCACACCCGCGAGAACGATCTCGAGGTGAACGTGCTCAAGGGCAAGAAGCTCACCAACATCCGCACGACGTCGAAGGACGAGGCCGTTCGCCTGACGCCGCCGATCCGGATGACGCTGGAGCGTTCGCTGGCCTGGATCGACGATGACGAGCTCGTCGAGGTCACGCCGAAGTCGATCCGCCTGCGCAAGGGCATCCTCGATCCGAACGAGCGCAAGCGCTCGCAGAAGCAGAAGGCCGAAGTGGCCTGAGGAGCTGGGCCGCCGATCTGGCGGCCCTTTTCATTTCGACCTGGATCAGTGGCTCATCAGGAGCGGGAGCGGGGTCGACTTCAGCAGCGACTGCGTGACGCCGCCGAGCAGCCACTCGCGCAGCCGCGAGTGCTTGTAGGCGCCGCAGGCGATGAGGTCCGCCCGGAAATCGATTGCCGCCTGCCGGATCGTCTCGGCCACGTCGTTCCCGCCGGACACGGCGACGTTGCGCACGGTGACGGAGGCGCCATGCCGCGACAGATGCGGCGCCAATTCGGCGCCGGCGACGAAGCGCGACAGATCCTTCTCGCCGGTGACGGAGAGGATCTCGACCTCGGCTCCCGGCAGGAACGGCCTGAGCTCGGCGACGGTCCGGGCGGCGCTGGCACTGCCGTCCCAGGCGATCAGGATGCGCTTGGCCGCGAAGGTCTCGCAGCCCGGCGGGACGATGATCACCGGCCGGGCGCTGTCGAACAGCGCGGCCTCGATGAGGCCGCGGTCACGTTCGGCGGCATTCTTCTCCAGGTCGAGCACGCTGAGGTCGTGGACGCGGGCATGGGCAACCAGATGGCTGTCGAGCTCAGCATAGACCAGCCGGGGCGTCTCGATCGTGCTGGTGACGCCGGCCAGGCCGGCGCTGGTCCGCGCCAGTTCCGCGAAGCGCTCCGCCAGCACGCCGATGCGGCGGTTCTCGGCGTGGACGAAGGCGACGCCGAAATCTCCGATGAGCGAGGCGGGGACGGCATATAGCATCGCAGCCGCCTGGATCGTCAGATGCGCGCCCGTCTCCTGCGCGAGCGAGAGGGCATAGGCGAGTGCGGATTCGCGTTCACCCTGGCCTTCCTCGGTGTAGGCGGTGAAGATGCTCTTGATCAACGGGGCCATGGATATCTCCGGTTGCTGCATGGAACTCGGTACACGTTCGCCAAATCGTAGTGATCGCGCCTTGCGCTGGGTCAATTGTCCTCATGGTAGTCGTTTCCTGGGCCTCTGCTCTGCGCCCGGTGCAGTGCGCGGATGACGAAGGCCGAGCTTGTCGGTCCTTGCCGGCTCTGATCCTGTGTGCGGCTTCCGGAGGAGGATCACCACCATGCAATTCCGCAATCTCGGCCGCTCGGGCCTGCGCGTCTCGCTCGTCGGGCTGGGCTGCAACAATTTCGGCGGCCGCATCGACCTCGACGCGACGCGCAAGGTCGTCGATGCCGCGATCGAGCATGGCATCACCCTGTTCGACACCGCCGATATCTATGGCGAGCGCGGCGGCTCCGAGACGGCGCTGGGCGAGGTGCTGGGCGCGCGCCGCAAGCAGATCGTGCTCGCCAGCAAATTCGGCATGGATATGGATGCCGAGGGCGTGAAGAAGGGCGGTTCGCGCCGCTACATCATGAACGCTGTCGAGGATTCGCTGCGGCGCCTCAAGACCGACTGGCTCGATCTCTACCAGCTCCACCGGCCCGATCCGCTGACCCCGATCGAGGAGACCCTGCGCGCCATGGACGATCTCGTCCGCCAGGGCAAGGTCCGCTATATCGGCTGCTCCAACGTCGTCGCCTGGCAGGTCGCCGATGCCCAGTGGACGGCGCGCGATCTCGGCATTCCCGGCTTCGCCTCGGCGCAGGATGAGTACAGCCTGCTGAAGCGCGGCGCCGAAAAGGATCTGATCCCCGCCATCGCCCATTACGGCATGGGGCTGCTGCCCTATTTCCCGCTCGCCAACGGCGCCCTCACCGGCAAGTACAAGCGCGGCGCGGCGATGCCGGAGGGCGCGCGCCTGACCAAGCTGCCCCAGCGCGCCGACGAGATATTCAGCGCGGATAACTGGCGCCGCATCGAGGGCCTGACGGCCTTCGCCGAGCAGCGCGGCCATACACTGGTCGAGCTCGCCTTTTCCTGGCTGGCGGCTCAGCCCGTGGTCTCCAGCGTGATTGCCGGCGCGACCAAGCCGGAGCAGGTCGCGGCCAACGTCAAGGCGGCCGACTGGGCGCTGAGCGCGGAAGACCTCGCCGAGATCGACAAGATCGCCGCGTAAGGCGTGCTGAGTTTTCTCAGAACCTCGTCGTCATCCCGGGCTTGACCCGGGATCCATGCCGGAGCGCTCCCGATAGAGGTTCAGGCATGGATCCCGGATCGGCGCGGCTACGCCGCTTGTCCGGGATGACGCGCGTTTGTTGAAGCGCGTACCTCACAGGAAGGTCGCGATCTCCTCCAGCGGCTTCTTGCCGATGGCGGGCACGAGGCAACCCTCCTTGGGATAGCCGACGACGAGCAGGATCAAGGCCTTCTCGTTGTCGGGCCGCCCGCAGAGCTCGTTGAGGAAATTCATCGGGGCCGGCGTATGCGTCAGCGTCGCAAGCCCCGCATCATGCAGCGCCGCGATCAGGAAGCCGGTGGCGATGCCCACCGACTCGGGCACGTAATAGTGCTTGATCCTGTTGCCCTCGGCATCGACGCCCCAGCGCTGCGCGAAGATCGCGATCAGCCAGGGGGCGGTTTCCAGGAATGGCTTCTGGTCGTCCGTGCCGAGATGGGCGAGCGCATCCAGCCATTCCTCGCCGGCGCGGCCGGCATAGAAGGCGCGCTCCTCTTCTTCCGCGCCCTCGCGGATCAGTGTCTTGTGCCGGGGGTCGGAAATGCAGACGAAGCTCCAGGGCTGCTGGTTGGCGCCGGAAGGTGCGGTGCCGGCGACGCGCACGGCCGTCTCGATCAATTCACGCGGCACCGGCCTGTCCGAGAAGTCGCGCACCGTGCGGCGCTTGCGCATGCGGGCGAGGAAGGCGTCGGCCCGCCCCTGCATCTCTGCTTCCGGAACACCCTCGAACGCGAGGGGCATGGTGACATAGGGACTCACGGGCGCTTCGCTCCTGACGCAATTTGGTCAGCTTGCTGCGAATCGCCGGCCGGATGCAATGGACCCGTTGCGCCGGCCCGCCTATGGTCCGCGCCATGAGCGAGAAAGCCACCACCGCCCCCGCCCTGAAACCCGGCGACCATCTTTTCCTGGTCGACGGTTCGAACTTCATTTTCCGGGCCTATTTCCAGTCGATCAACCAGGACCGGAAGTACAATGCCCGTTCGGACGGACTGCCGTCGGGCGCCGTCCGGCTCTTCGCGACGAAGCTCTTCCAGTTCGTGCGCGAGGGCGTTCTCGGCGTCCGGCCGACCCATCTCGCCATCGTCTTCGACAAGTCGGAGAACTCGTTCCGCAAGGCGATCTATCCCGCCTACAAGGGCAACCGCTCCGAGCCGCCGCCCGATCTCATTCCCCAGTTCCCGCTGATGCGCGAGGCGGTGCGGGCCTTCGGCCTGATTCCGGTCGAGCAGGATGTCTATGAGGCCGACGACCTGATCGCGACCTATGCGAAACAGGCCCGCGAGGCCGGCGCCGACGTCCTGATCGTCTCCGCCGACAAGGACCTGATGCAGCTCGTCAAGCCGGGCGTCGCCATGTACGACCCGGCCTCCGGCGATCAGAAGAAGGGCGCCGGCTTCCGCGCCGAGCGCCGCATCGGCGAGCCCGAGGTCGTCGAGTATTTCGGTGTCATGCCGGACAAGGTCACCGATGTGCAGGCGCTCGCTGGCGATGCCACCGACAACGTCCCGGGCGCGCCCGGCATCGGCATCAAGACGGCCGCCCAGCTCATCGGCGAATACGGCGATCTCGAAACCCTGCTGGCGCGCGCCGGCGAGATCAAGCAGCCCAAGCGCCGCGAGACCCTGACCAATCCCGAGGTGATCGAGAAGGTCCGCATCTCCCACAAGCTCGTCAGCCTCGTCGACGATGTGAAGGTCGAGACGCCGCTGGAGAATCTGACGCTGGAGCAGCCGGACCCGGCGAAGCTCATCGCCTTCCTCAAGGCGATGGAGTTCACCACCATCACCAAGCGCGTCGCCGAGGCCTATGAGGCGGATGTCGGCGCCGTCGATGCCGACCCGGACCTGGCGCCTGGTGGCGCGCGCGCGGCCGAGCTCAAGGCGCTCTATGCCGGCGCCGATGCCGCCGAGTATGCGGCCACTGGCATTGCAGCAGCCACCTCTCCCGCGCCAGCTGTTGCTTCAGGCGCGTCTGCTGGCGAAGACGGCTGGTTGAAGCCGGGCGATCTCGCCGCTTCCCGCAAGAACGAGGCGATCGCCGGCAAGATCGATCGCTCGAAGTACGAATGCGTGCGCACGCTCGCCGATCTCGAGCGCTGGATCGGCTGGGCCTATGAGGTCGGCCATGTCGCGCTCGACACCGAGACCACCTCGCTCGATGCGATGCAGGCCGATCTCGTCGGCATCTCGCTGGCGGTCGCGCCGGGCCGCGCCTGCTATATCCCGCTCCAGCATCGCGCCGGCGATGGCGGGCTCTTCGACGAGGGATTACTGGCCGACCAGATTCCGCTGGCGCAGGCCGTCGCCGCTCTGAAGCCGCTGCTCGCCGATCCCGGCGTGCTCAAGATCGGCCAGAACCTGAAATACGACCTGCTCATCCTGGAGCGTCATGGCCTCAGCGTGTCCCCGATCGAGGACACCATGCTGATCTCCTATGCGCTCGATGCCGGCAACAACACGCACGGCATGGACAAGCTCGCCGAGCTGCATCTCGGCCACGAGACGATTCCCTATGCGCAGGTCGCCGGCACCGGCAAGAACCAGGTCACCTTCGACAAGGTGCCGCTCGACCGCGCGACCGACTACGCTGCCGAGGATGCGGACGTCACGCTCCGGCTCTGGCTCGCGCTGAAGCCCCGCCTTGCGGCCGAGAAGAAGACGGCGGTCTACGAGGTGCTGGAGCGGCCTATGGTCGAGGTGCTCGCCAAGATGGAGCGCCGCGGCATCGCCATAGACCGGCAGATCCTCTCCCGGCTCTCCGGCGATTTCGCGCAAGGGCTCGCCCGGCTGGAGGACGAGATCTACGAGCTGGCCGGCGAGAAATTCACGATCGGCAGCCCCAAGCAGCTCGGCGACATCCTGTTCGGCAAGATGGGGCTGGAAGGCGCCAAGAAGACCGCGACCGGCCAATGGGCGACGGGCGCCGGCGTGCTGGAGGACCTCGCCGAGCAGGGCCACGCGTTGCCGTCCAAGATTCTGGAATGGCGCCAGCTCGCCAAGCTGAAATCGACCTATACCGACTCGCTGCCGGGCTATGTGAATCCGCAGACCAACCGGGTCCACACCTCCTACGCGCTGGCCGCGACCACGACGGGTCGGCTCTCCTCCTCCGAGCCGAACCTCCAGAACATCCCGATCCGCACCGAGGCTGGCCGCAAGATCCGCACCGCCTTCGTGCCGGAAAAGGGCTTCAAGCTGGTCTCGGCCGACTACAGCCAGATCGAGCTGCGCCTGCTCGCCCATATCGCCGAGATCCCGCAGCTCCGGCAGGCCTTCGCCGATGGCATCGACATCCACGCGATGACGGCCTCCGAGATGTTCGGCGTGCCGGTTCAGGGCATGCCGAGCGAGGTGCGCCGCCGCGCCAAGGCGATCAATTTCGGCATCATCTACGGCATCTCCGCCTTCGGCCTCGCCAACCAGCTCGGCATCGGCCGCGAGGAGGCGAGCGCCTATATCCGCAAGTATTTCGAGCGCTTCCCCGGCATCCGCGACTACATGGATCAGACCAAGACCCATGTCCGCGCCCACGCCCAGGTCACCACGATCTTCGGCCGCGTCTGCCATTTCCCGGCGGTGGCCTCGAAGAACCCGTCCGAACGGGCCTTCGTCGAGCGCCAGGCGATCAACGCCCCGATCCAGGGCTCGGCCGCCGACATCATCCGCCGGGCGATGACCCGCATGGACGATGCCCTCGCCGCCAACCGGCTGGGTGCCCGCATGCTCTTGCAGGTCCATGACGAACTCGTCTTCGAGGTGCCGGACGCGGAGGTCGAGAAGACCTTGCCGATCATCGAGAAGGTGATGGTGGAGGCGCCGCATCCAGCCGTGCAGCTCCGGGTACCGCTCGCGGTCGAAGCCCGCGCCGCCGATAACTGGGACGAGGCGCACTGACGGCCGGGCTGCACGACTCCTGCAAGCCCTCATCCTAGGAGCGAGCCAAAGGCTCGCGTCTCGAAGGATGCTCCAGCGATCACCAGAGCCTCCTGAAGCATCCTTCGAGACGCCGCTGGCGCGGCTCCTCAGGATGAGGGCTCACGGGGATGCTGAGCAGCCGGAACCCGGCCGATCCTTCCGGCGTTGACCCCTCCGACGCGCCAGGGGGGCGCGGTTTGCGCGTTGGAATCGGGGACATGCTCAGCTCATCGGCCTGGCGGCCGTTTCCGCGCTATAGGGCGGAACCGGAACCGGAAGAGGACAACGTGGAGGTCACGGCCCATGAGCATGACCTCATCGTGCGCTATGCCATCGTCGGCATCTTCGTCATCCTGGCGACGGCCTCGCTGGCGCTGACCAAGGTCATCGCCATGCCGATCATGGCGGGCATCATCTTTGGGCTGGTGCTCGGCCCGCTCGTCGACCTGCTGGCGCGACACCGGGTTCCACAGCATGCGGCGGCGGCTCTGGTCGTGCTGTTCTTCATCGGCCTGCTGCTGGGAGCCATCGCCATCCTTGCTGTGCCGGTCGCCGGCTGGAGCGATCAGGCCCCGGCCATGATGGGGGCGCTCAGGACCAAGCTCGCGGGCGTCTTCGCCTTCATGGACGAGTTCAAGCGCGGCATCGCCTCGATCACCGGCAAGGGCGCCGAGCTCAGCGTCTCCCAGGGCAATCCGCTCTTCGACATCGCCATGACTTCGTCGACGGCGGCCGGCGGCATGATGATCTTCGTCGCGACGATTTATTTCTGGCTGGCAACCCGCCGCCATCTCAAGGCGCGGGTGCTCCGGCTCTGCCTCGGCCGGGGCGCGCGCCGCTCGGCCGGCTCGTTCTTCGAGGAGATCGAGGCCCGCGTTGCCCGCTATTTCGCGCTGGTGACCACGATCAATCTCGGCATGGGCGTCCTCACCATGGCGATCGCCTGGCTCGCCGGGCTGCCCTTTCCGGTGTTCTGGGGGGCTCTGGCCTTCCTGCTCAACTATCTCGCCTTCATCGGCCCGATCGTCGTCGCGATCCTGCTCCTGGCCGGCGCCTTGCTGGATGCCCCCTCCATCCTCGCGGCGCTCTGGCCGGCGACGGCCTATTACGTCCTGCACCTGATCGAGGGCAACGCGGTCACGCCCGTCTTCGTCGGCAACCGGTTGACGATCTCGCCCTTCCTCGTTTTCGTCGCCTTCATTTTCTGGCTCTGGCTCTGGGGACCAGTCGGCGCGGTGCTCTCGACGCCGATCGTCATCGTCGCCATGGTCGCGCAGGAGGAATTCGCGCGCTATCGCCGCGAGAAGGCGAAGGCGGATGCCGAGGAGGCCGGCGAGGCGAAGGCCGCCTGAAGGCTGGGTTCGGAACAGAAGCCGCGCCGATGCGTTCCCGTGACAAGGCGGAAGCCCTTGCGGCAACCGCTTCTCCCCGCCACCATCGAAATTCCCACCAGCGACAGGACGACACCGCCATGGCCACCACGACATCCGCGAAACGTCAGGCTGCCGCCGCCGCCAAACGTGCGAAGGCCGATGTCGAGGCCGGCACTGATGATGTCGCCGCCGAGGCGCGCCAGGCCGGAGCCCGCGCCAAGCGCCAGGCGAGCGCGCTGGAGGACACGCTGACCCGCAGCGCCGAGGACATCGCCGCCACCGTCAACGAGCGCCTGCGCGCCGTCGGCGTCGACACTGACAAGATGGTCGACGTCGCCAAGGAACAGGCGTCCGAATTGCAGCGGCTGATCGAGGACGAGATCCGCGAGCGGCCGTTGCGTGCGCTCGGCGTGGCAGCCGCGATCGGCCTGTTCGTCGGCTTCCTGTCGGCGCGCTGACCATGTTCGGGGGGATCGGTTCCTTCATCGCCTCGGAGGTGTCCGGGGTGGTGAGGCGCAATGTCACCGTCTACGGCCTGTTCGGCCTCGCCGTCCTGCTCATGCTCTGCGCCGGCGGCTATGCGCTGAATGCCCTGCATACCGTGCTGGAGCAGCGCTATGGCGCGGTCGCCGCGAGCCTTTGGGTCGCAGGCGGCCTGTTTCTGGCCGGGCTGTTCGCCATCTGCATCGCGCTCATCGTCAAGGGCCGCCGCCGGCCGCCGCGCCCGGCCGCGACCGCGGCTCTCGCAGCCGCGCCGCTTGCGGCGAAGCTCATCGGCTCTCGCCTGAGCTGGCGCATGGCGGTCGCCGGCGGCATCGTCGTGCTTGGTGCGATTCTGGGCCGCCAGATCGTCGCGGGTGGTGATGATGACGATGCGGAAGCTTGATTCCGCGCCAAGCGGCGGCGTGGACGCAGCATGTCTTTTTACATAGGGATGTCGGCATGCGTCCCTTAACAAGACCTGCATGTCTGCTCGGGTGAGGCCTCGCAACCGCTTTCCGATGCCGGTTTTTCCGGTCCTCGGCGCGCGCCTTCGCTCGGCGACGACCACGATCATCGCGATCGGGGTGGTCGCGGTGGCGGTCGTGTTGGCCGCCTGGATCAACTGGCAGGC
The DNA here is from genome assembly GCF_059817965.1 of Allobosea sp. TBD101. Taxonomy (NCBI): domain Bacteria; kingdom Pseudomonadati; phylum Pseudomonadota; class Alphaproteobacteria; order Hyphomicrobiales; family Alloboseaceae; genus Allobosea; species Allobosea sp. TBD101. Next base: position 46,528 of record NZ_CM187543.1, on the reverse strand, counting down.
GCGGCAGACGGCGGATCGCGTCTCGCATGCGATCGAGATTCGCGAGCGGGCCGAGCGCTTCCTCGGCCGAATGCGCGATGCCGAGACCGGGCAGCGCGGCTTCCTGCTGACCGGAGAGGCTGCGTATCTTGACCCCTTCACCGAGGGAAGGGCCGCGGCCGGTCCGGAACTCGACATCCTGGCGGGGCTGGTCGATGCCGACCCCACCCAGAAGGAGCGCGTCGCGGCATTGCGCGCGGACATGGCGGTCAAGTTCACGGAGCTCGACCGCACGATCTCGCTGGAGCGGGCCGGTCGCCGGGCGGAGGCGTTGGCGCTGGTCCGCAGCGAAAGCGGCATCGCCGCCATGGACCGGCTGCGCGATACCGTCCAGGCGATCCAGCAGAGCGAGAATATCCGCCTGAGGTCGCTCTATAGCCGGGAGGAGCGTCGCCGCCTCTGGGGCAGCACGGGCATCGTCGTCGCGCTCGCCGGGCTCGCCTTCGCCGCCTGGCAGCAATTGCGCCGCCGCCAGCGCCGCAGCACCGCGCTCGCGATCAGCAATGCCGAGCTGGAGCGCATCGTCAGCGAGCGCACGCGGCAGCTCGAAAGCGAGCGTCTGCGCATCGAGGCCCTGCTGCGCGACGTCAATCACCGCGTCGGCAACAATCTCGCCATGGTCTCGGCGCTGCTCAACGTGCAGAGCCGGCAGACGCGCGAGCCCGCGGTCAAGGCGGCGCTGGCGCAGGCGCAGTCGCGCATCCAGGCGATCGCGGCCGGTCAGCGGCGCCTGCGCCTCGACATCGAGACGGACGAGATCGATGCGCGGCCCTATATGGAAGACCTGCTCGCCGAGATCGGAAAATCGGCGGAAGGCCGGCCGATCCGGATCGATCTCGACATGAAATCGATCCGCCTGCCCGGCCGCGATGCGGTGTCCTTCGTCGTCATCGTCAACGAGCTCGTGACCAACGCCATCAAACATGCCTTTCCCGAGGGCATGTCGGGGCGGATCGTCATCCGTTTCGCGCCGACGGAGCAGGAAGGGGAACCGGCTCTCGCGCTGTCGATCGAGGATGACGGCGTCGGCATGCCCCAGGAAACGGCGAGCAAGGGCCTTGGTCAGACGGTGATCGCCAGCCTGCTGCGCAGCATGCGGGCGACGATGACCTCGGAGCCGGCTCACCCGGAACGGGCCGAGCGTCCGGGCACGCAGGTGACGATCGTTTTTCCGAAGCGGGAAGCTCTTCCGGCTCAGGCCTGACGCCGGATATCAGGCTCGTACAGCCTTCAGGGCCCGTGCGCCCACGGCGCTTTTCACGAAGGCTGCGATCTCGCGCGTGGAGAACGGCTTGCGCAGGAAGCGGACGTCGCGCAGCGTCGCCGGCACTTCATGTGGCGCCGATCCCGAGACGAAGGCGAAGGGCGTACCGGTCTCCTGGAGGGCGCTCGCGATATCGAAGGTCTTGCCGTCGACGACGTCGATGTCGAGCAGGGCACAGGCGAGCTGCTTGGCGGTCATCCGCCGCGCTTCGGCCACGGATTCGACCACGATCAGCTCGACGCTATCGCCAAGCTGCTCGGCCACGGCGCTTTCGATGTCCATCGCGATGAACGGATCGTCCTCGACGATGAGTACGCGGATATCAGCCATCAACCGGCTCTCTCGCTCACTGCAATCTCTGTTACGTGGTCTCAACGTGACAGGATTGGCGATGTTCCTGCTCCGGCGCCCCAGCATGGCGGAAAGCTTGGAATTTGAGTCGATTTTGAGCGGTCAAGGTTAGCAAAGAGTAATCTCGCCACCAATTCGCCGGGTCAGCGCCGCCGGCCCGGTTCGACGAGAGTCAATTCGAGCGCGGTGACGCCGATCGCGACATTGATGCCCCGATTGCCCTGGAGCGGCAGCGGCAGCAGGGTCGCTTCATTGTCCTTGCCGCCGGACAGCGCGTTGCCGGGGGCGGAGGGAGCGCTCGCGCTGCCGCTCTTGTAGGACCCGCTCAGGGCGCCAAGTGGGGCCCGCGCATAGGGACCGTACACGCGCCAGACCATGGTCGCGGTCCGGACCGAGCCGAGATCCAGGCTGAAGCTGCGGACGATCCCCGTATAATGCTGCATCGGCCCGCGGCGCGGCCTGAAGCGGCACTCGGTCGGGCGCTGCGACTTGGCGATGGCGGTGAAATTGGTGCCGACGGTGCAGGAGAGGCGCCCCGTCGGCGGCCCGAGATTCTGCGCCGCGGCAGGCTCATGCATTCCTAGGACGCCAACGAGGGCAAGGGCGGTTAGACAGGATCGGGAATGCCCTCGGCTCATCGCGAATGCTCCTCGTGAACTGGCGGGACGAACGCCCCAAGAAACCCACAGTTCCAGGATAGGGAACCGGGAGGAGTTTGTAGCGTTGGCGTTTCATCTTGGCATGGGAATGTCGATGTCCGTGAGTCGTCGTCTTGGGGAAACCCCAACAATAATCGATCCCGATCTCGTGATGGCGCTGCCGCCATTCTGGGAGCTGGAGGATCTCGTCGCCTCCGGGCTCGATCAGGAGGCTGCGCTGGCGGTCATGGTTGCGCGCCGCAGCGGTCCGCGGCTGGTCGGCGATATCGCTGCGGGCGACGACGAGCAAAGCTTCCTCCTCCGCTTCGGTCCGGCCGAGTTTCCGCACTAAACCTGTCACTGGCAGAAGCGGGAGGCGCGCGAGCGTCTCTCCTGAATATCGACATGCAGGTGATTGGCATGGGCCGCGTCCGAGCCCGGCCCCAGCGTGGTCATGAAGGCGCCGCAGGCCGATTGCCTGACGGCATCGAGGAAGCGGTTCTGCATCAGCCCTTCCGGCTTCTCCACCACGACCTGTGACGTGTTGCCGTCGCTTCCCAGCCTGAAGGCGAAGATATCCAGAGCCTGCCCGGTCGCATGCTCGCTGACAGGGCCGACCGAGGCCCGGTTGCGCCGCCGGCATTCGTGACCGCCACCGACGCGCAAGGCCACGAGGTCGCGCTCGAAATGGCCGCGCGCCAAGGGCTGGACGCTGCCGTCGAGCCAGCCGGCCAGGGTCTTCGCCATGGCACAGCTCAGCACAGGCGGGGGGTCGAAGGTCACGCTGGCGCTGCCGCCCGGCCGCCTGATGGCGAGGGCCTCGACCCGGACGGGCTCGCTGACGCGGCAGGCCGGCTCACTGCTGTTGGGATCAGGGCTGGCCGGCAGGACCCGGTTGCCGGGTATGGAGCCCAGCGATGCCAGGCATGACGCCTGTCCGGACGGCGCGTCTGCGCTTGTTGCACCCGAAGGTGCTGGCGCGGCTGTGGGCGCTTCGGTCGGTGCCGGGGCGTTCGGCATGGATGGCCGTAGCTCAGGTGGGCGGGACGGAGGGCGCTGCTGAGAAATCGGTGCGGTTGCCGGCGCTGCGGTAGCGTCCAGCGGAGCAAACCAGATTCCAACGACAACCATGCCCGACACGACCGCTTTGACGCGGTCATGGCACCGCACTCCGCCGCCGGGTGCGGCCGGCCTGCTTGTGTCGGGCTGGTTGGGGTGACCTAGCTGTCCAGGGCCGAGGCGCTGGCGATCGCCAGACTGGTCAGGCCGGCGAGCGCAAGGGAGAGAAACTCCGCGCTCGGGGCTCCCGGTTGGATGAATCCTGAGAAGAGGGCAGTCCCGATCGATAGTGCCGCGATCGCGGCCGAGAAGCAGGTCGTCGCCATGATCTACGCCCTCCCCAACTGCAAACCAAACTGTCATTCAACGCGGAACGCATCATTTCTGTTCGGGTTCCGAACAGCAAGAAAAAAGGCCCGCGGATAGCGCCGCGGGCCTTGATCGCTTTCGACGGTGGTCGAGGCGTCAGGCGGCCTTGCGGCCGGCGCGGCGGTCGAAGAACAGGGCCTGGCTGATCGCGGCCTTCACGGCTTCCGGCTGGAACGGCTTGGTGATCAGGAAGGCCGGCTCCGGCCGGTCGCCGGTGAGGAGCCGCTCGGGATAGGCGGTGATGAAGATCACGGGGACGTCGATCGAGGACAGGATCTCGTTGACGGCGTCGAGGCCGGAGCTGCCGTCGGCAAGCTGGATATCGGCCAGCACGAGGCCGGGCCGCCGCTTGGCGACGAGCGCGAGCGCCTCACGCTGCGTGCGGGCAACGCCCGTGACGGTGTGGCCGAGCTCCTCGACCATCGTCTCGATATCGAGCGCGATGATCGGCTCGTCCTCGATGATCAGGACCTCGGTCGCGACCTGCTCGGCGATTTCCTGGCCGGCGGTCTGGATCAGCGCGGACGCTTCCGCGGCGGTGATGTCCATCACGGTGGCGACATCGTCGAGTGGGAAACCCTCCACCGTCCGCAGCAGGAAGGCCTGGCGCGGCCGCGGGGTCAGCGCCTCGAGATTGCGCTCGGCTGGTGCGCGCGAGAGCTCGACCACGGGCGCGGCGGCATCGACGCTGGCCGAGGACCACAGTTTCAGGAAGGTCTTGTACAGGCCGATGCGTGGATCGACCTCACGCGGGAATCCGGATGGGTCCGCGACGAGCGCTTCGAGCATGGCGACGACATAGGCGTCGCCGCTCGGCTGGCTGCCGCAGAGCGCCCGTGCAAAGCGCCGCAGATACGGAAGATGAGGCGCAATTTCTTTGGCAATCGACATGAACGCGTCCCTTTTAACGTGCTGAAATAATGGCTTAGGATGCGTCGGAAACAAGAAATTTATTTTCGCGAAACCGTGGAACCTTGGCCGAGGATACCCGTTATTAAGGCGTATTGGTGTCGCCATCGCGACCTGGCTTCGACACGCTGGCGGGACGTGGCAAGACCAGAGATGGCAAGGTTTGAGATTGCGGGATCGGCTGGAAAAGCCGGCCCGGCGGTGGTGCGAGGGCTGACATGAACAGGTCGGATGCAGCGATGACTGAACCGGACGATCCTGAAGAAGGCTTCGATCTGGTTCTGGACCCGAAGGTGCAGGAATCCATCGGCCGCTCCCTCAAGGCCCATTACGACGACATCGTGAACGCACCTGTGCCCGACAAGTTTCTCGTGCTGCTCGCGCAGCTTGAGGCGACCGAGCAGCGTGCAGCTGGAGTGTCGCGTGATGAGTCCCAGTGACACGACGCCTGCCGGCCAGGCTCCGACTCTGGCCCAGGAACGCCGGACCGAAGACTTCAAGGATGGGCTGATCCGCGAGATTCCCAATCTGCGCGCCTTCGCGGCCTCGCTTTCGGGCTCCATGCAGCTGGCCGACGACCTGGTTCAGGATACGCTCCTGAAGGCATGGGGCAACTCGGACAAGTTCGAACCGGGCACCAGCCTGCGCGCCTGGCTCTTCACCATCCTGCGCAACACCTACTACTCGCTGTACCGCAAGCGCGGCCGCGAGGTGCAGGACAGCGAGGGGACCTATGCCGAGCGCATGGCGACCCATGGCAACCAGGAGAGCCATCTCGACCTCGCCGACTTCCGCAAGGCTCTCGCGAAGCTCCCGGAGGAACAGCGCGAGGTGCTGATCATGGTCGGCGCCACCGGGCTGTCCTATGAGGAGGCGGCGGAGATCTGCGGCGTGGCGATCGGCACGATCAAGAGCCGGGTCAACCGTGCCCGCACGAAACTCGCCGAACTGCTCTCGATCGGCAGCGTCGACGATCTCGGGCCGGGCCGCACCAATGCGGCCGCGATGCAGAGAGTTGGTTCCGAACCCGTTGGCTCCTGATGCGTTTGCGGCGTTTCAGCACTGTCAGGACGCGTCTGCTGGCCCTGCTGGTCGTGATCGCCGTTCCGATCGCCTGTGCCTCCGCTTTTGCGGCCTATGCGACCTATCGGGCGGCGATCGTCGCGATCGAGGCGGCGCAGGCACGCGCCGTCGATGATTTCGCGGTACGCACCCGCGTCTGGTATCGGGGCATGTCGCGTGCCTTGCTTGTCTTCGGCGCCGTAGCCAGCGAACTCGGCCTCGACACGGCCGGTTGCTCGGATGCCGGCTCCAAAGCGATGGATCGCACCGCAGGTTTCCGTGCCTTCCTGCTGCGTCATACGGACGGGCGGATCTGTGCGGGGTCGCTCGATGCCGATCTCACCACAGAGTCGCTGGACGGAATCGCGCAGCAGCTTGCCGGCCGGTCTCCGGTCGGGATGTGGAATGGTGCTGATATCGGCCGGATGCGCTACGATCAGGTGACGGTTGGTGCCCGTCGCTATCTTGCTATTCTCGCATCCATTCCATCGACAAGCGCAGGGCTGCAGCAGGCGCTTCTCCTGGCCGCCCCTGAACTGCTTGAGAACGTCTTCGATCTCGGCGAGGACGGCCAGGTCCTGAATGTTGCATTGGTCGGGCGCGAGGCTGGCGTCGTCGCTGTCCGGGGAGACGGCCGCGACCTGTCCTGGATGCCGCGCACGAGCCGCGTTCCCGAAAGACACAAGCGTTGGGTGGGGCCGAACCGGGCCGGGCAAGAGAGCGCTTTCGCAGCCCGCATGGTCGCCGAGCCGGATTTCTATATCGTTGCGAGCTTCGATGACCGGCCGGCCGAGGCGGCCCGGCTGCAATTCATCGTGCTGCTGCTCGCCCCGCTCCTGACGCTCGGCCTGCTCTGCCTCGTCTGCATGCGGGCGATCGACAGGCATTGCCTGCGCTGGCTGCGCGACATCGAGACGGCCGCCCGATCGAGGACCTCCACCAACCGGGTAAGGGTCGCGGTGGCGGATGGCATGCCCAGCGACATCCGCAGCGTCGCCGAAGCCTTCAATGGCATGGTCGAGGAGCAAGAGGTTCGCCAGCGCCGCCTCCAGACCGCGCTCGACGACAACCGTTTTCTCGTCCGCGAACTGCACCATCGGGTCAAGAACAGCCTGCAGGTCGTGCAGAGCTATATCGGATTGAGCAAGCGCGACCATCGCGATGAGGCGAGGCTGGCTTTGGCCGATGCCGAATGCCGGGTGCATGTGCTGTCGGCGGCCTATCGCTTCACCCTCGCCGATGGTGAGATGCAGCCGGTCCGCGTCGATCTCTTCCTCGACGATGTCGTTACGATGATCTCCAATCTCATCCGCAGCCGCGACCAGTGGGTGACGAGCCGGATCGAGACTGTCGCGACGCTCTCCGTGGACCGGATCATTCCGCTCGGCTTTCTGGTAGCGGATGTCGCGTCCCGGGCTTTGAGAGGCACGCCGGGTGTCCGGATCGTCGTCGAGGTCCGGGATATCGATGCGTCTGCGATCGAGGTCACGCTCGAGGTCGATCGCGAGATCCAGCACACCATGCCGCCGCGGCTTTTCGCGGGGTTGCTGACGCAGGTCGGGGCCGTGCAGACGCAGGAGCCTCGAGGCCGCAGCCTGGGCCGCTGGCGGATCGACCACGGCTCCTGAAACGGGCTGATCCCATAAGAAAACGCGCCGCCATTCGGGTTCTGCCCGGATGAGGACGCGTTCTCGTGCCGTACCGGCAGGGGCTCAGCGAATGATATGTGTGACCGGCCCATCGGCCATCGCCTGCTGCGACGGCAGGGCGATGGCGCGCCGGGCGGCGCTGCGCGGGCGATCGGCGCGGTCGACGGCGGCGAATTGCAGGCTATCGACATGGCCGCGCTCGGCCTTGGCGAGGGCGACGGTCGTCGAGCTCTGGTCATCAGGCATCTGGAGTCCGGCGCCCAGGGTCAGCGCCGAAACGGCCGTGCCCATGAGGCCGAAGAAGACGATGGCGCGCATGGCCGGCGCGAGGCTGGACTTCGGCATGGATGTCTCCAGGGCTGACCGGCCGATTGGCCGGCTTTCGGGATGGAAAACGCCGCAAATGCCGGTTCGGTTCCCGCTGAGCGTTGAGCGTCGCGGAACTCGCTTGTCGTGCGGAACGGGAGCGCCCTCTCGGCGTTACCTCGCAGCCGGCTCCCTGCCGGCAATAGGGGGCCATTCGACCATGAACATCGCCAGCCGGCCGGGGCGCCTCGGAACGCCGTGCCTCGCTTGTCCCTTGCGGCTCAAGCCTGCCTTCAGGGACAAGACCGATGACGAGATCCGCTTCATCCAGACGATGAAGACCGACCACCGGACCGTGCGCACCGGCCAGGACATCATTCATCCCGGCCAGGAGGACGCAGAGCTCTATACGCTCTTCTCAGGCTGGGCCTTTCGCTACAAATCCCTGCCGGACGGGCGGCGCCAGATCCTGAATTTCCTCCTGCCCGGCGATCTCGTGGGCTTGCAGGCCTCGCTGCTTTCGGCCGCCGAGCATGGCATCGAAGCCCTGACCGATGTCGAGCTCTGCGTTTTCCCGCGCAAGCGCCTGTGGGACCTCTTCGTGCGGATGCCCACGCTGGCCTATGAAGTCTCCTGGCTCGGCTCGCGCGAGGAATGCATGGTCGACGACAACCTGACTTCGGTCGGGCAGCGCAGCGCGGGCGAGCGCCTCGCGGCGCTCATCATCTCGCTCTATCACCGGGCCGATGCGCTCGGGCTCGTCACCAATGACGGCTTCGATTTCCCGCTCGCGCAGCAGCAGCTCGCCGATGCGCTCGGTCTCTCGCTCGTCCATACCAGCAAGACCTGGTCGCGGCTGCGCCGGGAGGGGCTTTTCTCGTTCGCGGGAGGCAGGCTTGTGCTGCTGAACCCGCATCTGACGGCCCGAATGGCTGCGGCCTACGAAAGGATCACGGCGCCGAGGCCGCTGATCTGACGGTTTCGCACATGGCGGAGCGGATAAGGGCTTGGCGACAGCCTGCTCTTGACCCCATATGCCGCGCAGGTAACGTTGATTTGCGTCAGACGCGTCGTCTCTGCGGCGTTCAAGGGGTGTCATGTCTTCGACGATTCGCCATCGCCCGCCGCGCGCCGCATCGCTGGCCGCCCGTCTCGGGCAGTCCCGCGTCGCGACGCGGATCGAGGGCGAGATGCGCGTCACCGCCGCCGATCTCGTCGATCGCGTGGCCGAGGCGAAGCTGAAGGTCGCTGCCGTCCGCTACAAGGTCGAGGGCGAGGTTCGCAACACCGCCGAGAAGTTCAAGAGCCGCGTCAGCGAGGCTAAGGCGAAGCTCGGCGACGAGGCGCGTTTCATCAAGTCCTGGATCGACGATCCCCGCCGGACCGGCTCGGTCACGCCATCGAGTCCGGCACTGGCCAAGCGCATGGCCTCTTTCGTCGATCCCGAGCAGTCCGGCCCGGTGATCGAGATCGGCCCCGGCACCGGCCCGGTCACGGAAGCGCTGATCGAGCGCGGCATCGACGAAAGCCGCCTGATCCTCGTCGAGTACAGCCCCGAATTCTGCGAGTTGCTGAGCAAGCGCTTTCCGCGGGCGACGATCGTGCAGGGCGATGCCTATGCCCTCTCGGCGACGCTTGCCGGCCATCTCCAGGAGAAGGCGATCGCGCTGGTCTCCAGCCTGCCGCTGTTCAACCGCCCTCCGGCCACGCGTTCGGCCCTGGCGCGCGAGGCTTTCCCGCTGCTTGTCGAGGGCGCGCCCTTCATCCAGTTCACCTATTCGGTGATCTCGCCGATCCCGCGCAAGGGCTCGGGGCTCAAGGCCTTCGTGTCCGACTGGGTGCTCCGCAACATCCCGCCGGCGCGAGTCTGGGTTTATCGCCAAATTCGTTGATTTTCAGCCGAATTGACGCTGCGTCATCGGCGTTTCGCGTGAATTGTCGCTGTTTCCACACAGATTCGTAAGACCTCGCCGTTAGGCAGCACGCGCGGCCGGCTGCTTGCTGGCCGGCCTGCCAGTGAGGAGCCTAAACAGCCGATGAGTGGCGCAGTCCTCCGTTACAGTTTGCCGCGTTGGCGCCTGACGCGTTGGCTGGCGGATGCCGGGCCGGATGTGCCGCCGGAAATCCGCACCGCGTTGATCGGCAGTCTCTACGGCACGCTCCCGATCTTTGTCGGCGGCGTGATCAACTCGCTCGCCGTCTCCTTCCTGATCGTCTGGCGCATCCCGACCCTGCCCTTCATGCTGTGGTGCGCCTTCGAGCTTTTGTGCTGCGGCGTCCGCCTCGCCGTGCTCATCCATGCCCGCCGCCGCGCCGCGCGCGGCGCCTCGACCCCGACCGATCTCTATCTGCTGCTCGGCGTCGCCTGGGCGGCCGGGATCGGGGCCGGCACTTTCCTGTGCCTGGTGAGCGGCGATTGGGTCGCGGCGACGCTCGCCTGCCTCTCCGCCGCCGCGATGGTCGGCGGCATCTGCTTCCGCAACTTTGCCGCGCCGCGCATGGCCGGCGTGATGATCGGGCTGACGCTCGGCCCCTGCGTGCTCGCGACGCCCTTCCTGGCCGAGCCGATGCTGCTGATCACCTTCATGCAGATTCCGCTCTATCTCTTCAGCATGACGGTTGCCGCCTACAAGCTCAACGCCATGCTGATCTCGACCATGCGGGCCGAGCGCGAGAATGCCTTCCACGCCCGGCACGACATGCTCACCGGCCTGTCGAACCGCACGGGCTTCGCCAAGGCTTTCGCGGCGCGCTTCGAAAGCGAGGCTGCGCCACGGGGGCTGGCGCTGGTCTATCTCGACCTCGACGGCTTCAAGGCGGTCAACGACAATTACGGGCATATGGCGGGCGATGCGCTGCTCCAGCTTGTCGCCGAGCGCTTGCGTGGCCTCGTTCGCGCCAGCGATATCGCAGCGCGCATCGGCGGCGACGAATTCGTGGTGCTCTCTGAGCAGACCGAGCGGGCGCAGCTGCAGCGCTTCGGCGAGCGTATCGTGCGCGAGATCTCGGAGCCCTACGAGCTCGACAGCGGCCATCAGCTCCAGATCGGCGCCTCCGTCGGCATCGCGCTCGCGCCCGAGCATGGCCGCGACATGAACAGCCTGATGACGGCCGCCGATGCGGCGCTCTATCAGGCGAAGTCGCGCGGCAAGTCGCTCTGCGTCATCGCCGGCCAGCGCTCCGTCCTCGACGCGCGTGTCTCGGGCGGGCGCCCGCTGCGGCTGCAATAGCCGCTAATCGATCTCGCAAGGCTCCGTCGCCGGCATCGGCTCGGCTTGACCGCAAGCGCGGCCTGGGGCTTGGCTGTCGCGCCGAGACGGAACAGCCGGGGCGGGAAGCGTGACGGATATCGGGCGGCTGGTCCGCGACATCACCGACGAGATGCGCGGTGCCGAGGAGCGCGGCGAGGTCGCGACCTATATCCCGCCGCTCGCTCGCATCGATCCCCGCCAGTTCGGGCTCTGCGTCGTGACGGCCGATGGCGAGATTCATGCGTCCGGTGACAGCGAGGAGCCGTTCTCGATCCAGAGCGTCTCGAAGGTCTTCGCCTTGACGCAGGCGCTCGGCAAGGTCGGCGATACGCTCTGGCGCCGGGTCGGGCGCGAGCCGTCCGGCACGCCGTTCAACTCGATCGTCCAGCTCGAGCGCGAGCAGGGCGTGCCGCGCAATCCCTTCATCAATGCCGGCGCCCTCGTCGTTGCCGATATCAACCTCGCCGGCCACGAGCCGCGCGTCGCCATCGGCGAGTTGCTGCGCTTCATGCGCTATCTCGCCGATGACGACACGATCATCATCGACGAGGCCGTGGCGCGGGCCGAGCAGGCGACGGGCTTCCGCAATATCGCGCTGGCCAATTACATGAAGGCCTTCGGCAACATCACCCATGCGCCCGAGCTGACGCTCGGCGTCTATTTCCACCAATGCGCCATCGCGATGAGTTGCCGCCAGCTCGCCATGGCCGGGCGCTTCCTGATGCATGGCGGCTATTACGAGCCCGGCGGCCCGCGCGTCGTCTCAGGGCAACGGGCGCGGCGCATCAACGCGCTGATGCTGACCTGCGGCCATTATGACGCCTCGGGCGATTTCGCCTTCCGCGTCGGCCTGCCCGGCAAGTCGGGTGTCGGCGGCGGTATTTTGGCGATCGCGCCGGGCAAGGCCGCGATCGCGGTCTGGTCGCCCGGCCTCAACGCCAACGGCAATTCCCTGCTCGGCACACTGGCGCTGGAACGCCTGGCGGACGCGACGGGCTGGTCGGTGTTCGCGCGCTGAAGCATCGGCCCGAAAAGTGGGAACCGGTTTTCGGGCAAGTCGATGCGGTAAAACCGTTCAGCTGCGCAGGCCCGGCGCTTCCTGCCCGGTGCGGGCGACATATTCGGTGTAGCCGCCGCCATAGGCATGGACGCCGTCCGGCGTCAGCTCCAGCAGGCGGTTGGAGAGCGCGGCGAGGAAATGCCGGTCGTGGCTGACGAAGAGCATCGTGCCCTCGTAGTTCGAGAGCGCGGTGATCAGCATTTCCTTGGTGGCGATGTCCAGGTGGTTGGTCGGCTCGTCCAGCACCAGGAAGTTCGGCGGATCATAGAGCATCATCGCCATGACGAGCCGCGCCTTTTCGCCGCCGGAGAGCACGCGGCAACGCTTCTCGACATCGTCGCCCGAGAAACCGAAGCAGCCGGCGAGCGACCGCAACGAGCCCTGTCCCGCCTGCGGAAAGCGATCCTCCAGCGCCTCGAACACGGTGCGGTCTCCGTCGAGCACCTCCATCGCGTGCTGGGCGAAATAGCCGAGCTTGACGCTGGCGCCGATATTGACGGTGCCGGCATCCGGCTCCGTCGTGCCGGTGACCAGCTTCAGAAGTGTCGACTTGCCGGCGCCGTTGACGCCGAGCACGCACCAGCGCTCCTTGCGCTGGATCTGGAAGTTCAGCCCGTCATAGATGCTGCGGCTGCCATAGGCCTTGTTCACGTTCTTGATGCTGACCACGTCGTCGCCCGAGCGCGGCGCCGGCTGGAACTCGAAGGCGACGCTCTGGCGCCGCCGCGGCGGCTCGACGCGCTCGATCTTGTCGAGCTTCTTCACCCGGCTCTGCACCTGCGCGGCATGGGAGGCGCGCGCCTTGAAGCGTTCGATGAAGGCGATCTCCTTGGCGAGCATCGCCTGCTGGCGCTCGAACTGCGCCTGCATCTGCTTCTCGGCCAGAGCCCGCTGCTGCTGGTAGAACTCGTAATCGCCGGAATAGCTGGTCAGCGCGCCGCCATCGATCTCGATGATCTTGCCGACGATGCGGTTCATGAACTCGCGGTCATGCGAGGTCATCAGCACGGCGCCGTCATAGTTCTTCAGGAAGGATTCCAGCCAGATCAGGCTTTCGAGATCGAGATGGTTCGACGGCTCGTCGAGCAGCATCGCGTCGGGGCGCATCAACAGGATGCGGGCGAGCGCGACGCGCATCTTCCAGCCGCCGGAGAGGCCGCCGACATCACCCTCCATCATCTCCTCGCTGAAGCCGAGCCCTGCGAGCACCTCGCGTGCGCGCCCGTCGAGCGCATAGCCGTCGAGCTCCTCGAATCGGCCCTGCACCTCGCCATAGCGGGCGATGATCTCCTCCATCTCGTCGGCCCGGTCGGGATCGACCATGGCGGCTTCGAGCTCGGCGAGCTCGGCCGCGACCGTGCTGACCGGGCCTGCCCCGTCCATCACCTCGGCGACGGCGCTGCGCCCGGCCATCTCGCCGACATCCTGGCTGAAGTAGCCGATGGTGATGCCGCGATCGGTCGAGACCACGCCTTCGTCGGGCGCCTCCTCGCCGGTGATCATCCGGAACAGCGTGGTCTTGCCGGCGCCGTTCGGCCCGACCAGCCCGACCTTCTCGCCCTTCAGAAGCCCTGCCGAGGCCTCGATGAAGACGATCTGCTTTCCGTTCTGCTTGCTGATGTTCTCGAGGCGGATCATGGAAATGGGGAACCTTGAAACGATGTGCCGGCCGCCGAACCCGTCATTGCGAGCGAAGCGAAGCAATCCAGGAGGACTGGGCTGGACGTCTCACCCAGTCCTCCTGGATTGCTTCGGAGCTCGCGCTCCTCGCAATGACGGAAGGCATCCGATCTGTTGGAGAGGGCTCTACGCGATCGCGCGGAATGGGGAAAGGCGGCGTGCGACTGCGATCAGGCCGAAATCGCCGCGCTGCGGGCATTGGCCGCGCGGAGGAGATCAGTCGGCGCCAGCGCGATCTGCAGGCCGCGCTGGCCACCATTGACATAGACCAGCGCCTCCGAAGAGGCCGCCTCGTCCACGATCACCGGCAATCTGCGCTTCTGGCCGAAGGGGCTGACCCCGCCGACCTTGTAGCCGGTCAGGCGCTCGGCATCCGGCACCGGCATCATTGCCGCAGCCTTCCCGCCGAAGGCCGCTGCGACCTTCTTCATGCTGGCCTCGCGGTCGGAGGCTAGCACGATGCAGACCGGCTTGCCGTCGACCTGCGCGATCAGCGTCTTGAGCACGCGATGGGGCGGCTCGCCCAGCGCCTCCGCCGCCTGCAACCCGACGCGCTCGGCATTCGGATCGTAGGTATAGCTGTGCAGCTCGAAACGGATTCCGAGCTGCTTCAGCGCCAGCGTGGCGGGCGTCGTCTGGGCCATCGTCCGGACGTCGCGACGATCAGATGTCGACCGTCGCGTTCAGCGCGTTGGTCTGGATGAACTCGCGCCGCGGCTCGACGACATCGCCCATCAGCTTGACGAAGAGATCGTCGGCCTCGTCGTTCTGGTCGTTCTTGACGCGCAGCAGCGAGCGCACGTCGCGATCGAGCGTCGTCTCCCAGAGCTGGTCGGGGTTCATCTCGCCGAGGCCTTTATAGCGCTGCAGCGAGACGCCCTTCTTGCCGATGGTCGAGACCGCCTCGAACAGGTCGCTCGGGCCGTTGACGGTGAAGTCGTCGCCCTTGCGCGCGAGCACGCCGGGCTTGGCATAGGCTTCCTGCAAGGAGGCGGCGGCCGCGTGGAGCTTGCGGGCCTCGGCGCTGGCGAGCAGGCCGGCATCGACCGTCGCCGCCTGCTTCACGCCGCGGATCATCCGCGAGAAGACGAAGCCGCCCTCGCTGACCTTGCCCTCCCAGCCGCGCTCCAGATCGTCCGAGATCGCGTCGAGCCGGCGGGCAATCGTGGCCGCGGCCTCGTTCGCCTTGGCCTCGTCGTCCTCGTTGATCGGGTGCAGCACGCCGGCGATCGCCATCTGCTCGACGACGCGGCGGTCATAGCGCGAATGCAATTGCGACAGCGCGTTGCGGACGTTGCGGGCTTCTTCGATCAGGGCGCGCAGATCCGCGCCGGCGCGCTCGACACCCTCGCTGGTGCGGAAGGTCGCGCCGTCCAGCGTCGAGTCGATCAGGTACTCTTCCAGCGCCCGCTCGTCCTTGAGATAGACATGGCTCTTGCCGCGCGCCGCCTTGTAAAGCGGCGGCTGGGCGATGAAGAGATGGCCGGCATCGATCAGCTCCGGCATCTGCCGGTAGAAGAAGGTCAGCAGCAAGGTCCGGATATGGGCGCCGTCGACGTCGGCGTCGGTCATGATGATGATCTTGTGGTAGCGCAGCTTCGCGAGGTTGAAGCCGCCCTGATCGGCCTCGGCGCGGCCGATGCCGGCGCCGAGCGCCGTGATCAGCGTTCCCACCTGGTCGGACGACAGCATCTTGTCGAAGCGCGCCCGCTCGACGTTCAGGATCTTGCCGCGCAGCGGCAGCACGGCCTGGTACTCGCGGGCGCGGCCCTGCTTGGCGGAGCCACCGGCCGAGTCACCCTCGACGATGAAGAGTTCGGACTTGGCGGGGTCGCGCTCCTGGCAATCCGCGAGCTTGCCGGGAAGCGACGCGATATCGAGCGCACCCTTGCGGCGGGTGAGGTCGCGCGCCTTGCGGGCGGCCTCGCGGGCGGCAGCGGCTTCCGCCACCTTGCCGACGATGGTCTTGGCCTCGCCCGGATGCTCCTCCAGCCATTCGGAGAGCGCCTGGTTGACGACGTTCTCGACGACCGGGCGAACTTCGGACGAGACCAGCTTGTCCTTGGTCTGCGAGGAGAATTTCGGATCGGGCACCTTGACCGAGACGATCGCGGTCAGGCCTTCGCGGCAGTCGTCGCCGGTGAGCGAGACCTTCTCCTTCTTGGAGATGCCGGAGCTTTCGGCATAGCCGGTGATCTGGCGCGTCAGCGCGGCGCGGAAGCCGGCGAGATGGGTGCCGCCGTCGCGCTGCGGGATGTTGTTGGTGAAGCAGAGCACGTTCTCGTGGTAGCTGTCGTTCCACCACAGCGCGACATCGACGGTGATGCCGTCCTTCTCCGAGGTCAGCATGATCGGCTTCTCGATCACCGATGTCTTGGCACGGTCGAGATAGCGCACGAAGGCCTCGACGCCGCCGTCGTACATCAGCTCTTCGCGGACGACCTCGGCATGGCGCGCATCGGTCAGCACGATGCGCACGCCCGAGTTCAGGAAGGCGAGTTCGCGCAGGCGATGCTCCAGCGTCTTGTAGTCGAACTCCACCATGGTGAAGGTCTCCTGCGAGGGCAGGAAGGTCACCTCGGTGCCGCGCTTGTCGCCCTGCGGGCCGACGACGGCGAGCGGCGCGACGGCGTCGCCATGGCGGAATTCCATGTAGTGCTCGCTGCCGCCGCGCCAGATGCGCAGTTTCAGCGAGACCGAGAGCGCGTTGACGACGGAGACGCCGACGCCGTGCAGGCCGCCCGAGACCTTGTAGGAGTTCTGGTCGAATTTACCGCCGGCATGGAGCTGGGTCATGATGACCTCGGCCGCCGAGATGCCTTCCTCGCTGTGGATATCGGTGGGGATACCGCGCCCGTTATCGCTGACCGTGACCGATCCGTCGGCATTCAGCGTCACCGTGACGAGGTCGGCATGGCCGGCCAGCGCCTCGTCGATCGCGTTGTCGACGACCTCGTAGACCATGTGATGCAGGCCCGAGCCGTCATCGGTATCGCCGATATACATGCCGGGCCGCTTGCGCACCGCGTCCAGGCCCTTGAGAACCTTGATGGAATCGGCGCCGTAGTCGTCGGGCTGGGCGCTGGGCGCGGCATCGGTCATGTAGAGGTTCCTGAACGGGCGAGCAGGCGCCCGCGATGATCCTGATTCGAAACGACAATATAGGGTGAGACGATGGCTTTTTCACGCGCCTACGCGTGCGTGCGCGTGGAGAGCTGGATTTTGCGGCCTCTCGCGGCGGTCGTCAGCCCTTGAACTCCGTGATCGCCTCGACGAAGGCCTCGCCGTACTGCGCAAGCTTGCGTTCGCCGACGCCTTCGATCGCCCGCATCTCGTCCAAGCCCAGCGGCCGCTCGCGCGCCATGGCGATCAGCGTCCGGTCGGTGAAGATGATATAGGCGGCGACGCCCTCCTCGCGGGCGATCTGAAGCCTGAGCTTGCGTAGGTGCTCGAACAGCCCGGCCGTGCCTTCGTCGAGCCCGTCGGCGCGCGCCGCATCGCGTTCGGTCCGGCGGGTGCGTCGCTCGGCGAAGGGATCGGCCCGGAGCGCGATGCTCTCGCGACCGAACAGGATGTCCTCGCCCTTCGGCGTCAGGCAGAAGCCGCCATGCTCGGCGCTGGCCTCGGCGAGCGCGCCGGCCGCGAAGAGCTTGCGCGTCAGCCCCATCCAGGCCGCCTTGGGCTTGTCGGCGCCGACGCCGAAGGTCTTCAGCCCGTCATGGTTCTGGCGGCGGATGACCTCGGTCGTGGTGCCGGTGAGGATATCGGCGAGATGACCGGCGCCGAAGCGCTCGCCCGAGCGGATCACCGCCGAGAGCAGCTTTCGCGCATCGAGCGTCGCGTCCTGCAGGGCAGGCGCCTCCGCCCCGCAGAGATCGCAGCGGAACGGCGCATTGCCATGCCGGCAGGGCGGCGTCTCCTCGCCGAAATAGGCCAGAAGCGCGCTGCGCCGGCAGAGCGCGTTCTCGCAGAGATCGATCATCGCGTTGAGGCGCTTGTGCTCGATGCGCCGGCGCTCGTCGTCGATCTGTTTCTCGTCGATCTGGCGGCGCCGGAGCGACATGTCGTCGACGCCATAGAGGGTCAGCGTATCCGCCGGCAGGCCGTCGCGGCCGGCGCGGCCGATCTCCTGGTAGTAGCCCTCGATCGAGCCCGGCATATCGGCATGGACGACGAAGCGCACGTCGGGCTTGTTGATGCCCATGCCGAAGGCGATGGTGGCGCAGACGACGACGCCGTCCTCCTGCAGGAAGATGTCCTGGTTGCGGTTGCGCTGCGTCTGCTCGAGGCCGGCATGGTAGGGCAGGGCGTTCCAGCCCTTCTCGCTGAGCGCGGTGGCGAGCCGCTCGGTCTTGCTGCGCGAGGAGCAGTAGACGATGCCGGAGCCATTGCGGTGCCGGCGCAGGAAATCGTCGATCTGCCGGCGCGGCTGCTCCTTCGGCGCGAAGGCGAGCTTCAGGTTCGGCCGGTCGAAGGAATGCACCACCATGCGCGGCGGCTGCGGAAACAGTTGCTGGGCGATATCGGCCTGGGTCTGCCGGTCGGCCGTGGCGGTCAGCGCTGTCACCGGCACGCCGCCCAAAGCCTCGCGCGTCTTGGCGAGCAGGCGATATTCCGGGCGGAAATCATGGCCCCATTGCGAGACGCAATGCGCCTCGTCGATGGCGAGCCGGTTCACACCGAGGCGCTTGAGCCGGCCCACCAATCCCTCGCCTGCCAGACGCTCGGGCGAGACGAAGAGCAGCCTGAGATCGCCGGAATTCAGCCTGTCCCAGGCCTGCGCCGCCTCGTCCTCGGTATTCATCGAGTTGAGCGAGGCGGCCGAGACGCCGGCCCGCACAAGCTGCCCGACCTGGTCGCGCATCAGCGCGATCAATGGCGAGACGACGAGCGTCAGTCCCCCTGAGACCAGCGCCGGGAGCTGGTAGCACATCGACTTGCCCGAGCCGGTCGGCATCACCGCGAAGACGTCTTCGCCGGCAAGGGCGGCTGCGATCACCTCCCACTGGCCGGGGCGGAAATCGTCATAGCCCCAGACGGATTTGAGGATCGCGCGGGCGTCTGATTCGCGGGATGGCGACATGAGGAAGGGATGTGCCGCAGGCGCGCGCGCTTGGCCAGCTTTTCGAGCCGAAAGCCTGTGTCGATATCCCTCGGAACCTCTGCCGTCATCCTGGGCTTGACCCGGGATCCATTCCGGAACCTTCATCGGAGACGCTCAGGAATGGATCCCGGATCTCCGCTTCGCTCCGTCCGGGATGACCGCGTGAAGGTTTGGTGGACTTCAGATTTTGATGGCCAGCAGATGGACCACTGCGGTGACCGCGAAAACCACCGCGATCAGCTTCGAGGGCCAAGGCTTGAGGTCGAACCAGATGAATTGCAGCGCGAGCCGCAGGCCCCAGAAGGCGGCCCCCACGAGCGGCAGCACGGGGTGTACGTTGCCCTGTCCGGCCAGCCAGATCAGGGTCGTACCATAGGCGAGGAAGACGAAGATCAGCATCGCGTTGAGCGTCTGCGTGATCGCCGTGTTCAGGCTGCCGGAGGGCGCGAGCCGCTCCGGCCAGCCGAACAGCCGCCGGAACGCGGCATGGAACAGCGCGAAGCCGAGATCGAGGAGCCCCGCCGCCAGAGCCAAGTTCGGTCAGCTCCGCGTCGCGATCGCGGCGGCCGCGCCGGCCATCACGCCGCCGGTCGTCCGGTTGATCCAGCGCATCGCCCGCGGGCTGGCCACAAGGCGCCGCGCCCGGTCGGCCGCATAGGCATAGGCCATCAGCGTCCCCGTGATGATCGGCGCGATCAAGGCGGCGACCTCGACGAAGGCGAGTGTCGTCATCGCGTTGAGATCGATCACCAGCGGCAGGATCGACAGGAAGAAGACCATGACCTTGGGATTGCCGAGCGTCAGCGCGATGCCGCCGAGGAACAGGCGCACGCCTTCGCCGCGCGCGGCGGCGGCAGGCTTAGGCGCCTCGGCCGGTGCCGTCCAGGCCTTGTAGGCGAGATAGAGCAGATAGGCGCAGCCGGCATATTTGATCGCGACGAAGACGCCGTGGAAGCTCTGCATCAGCACGCTGAGGCCCAGTGCCGTAAGCGTGAACCAGACGAGATCGCCCGCGACGATGCCGGCGAGGAAGGGCAAGGAACGCCGAAAGCCCGAGGATAGAGAACGCGCGACCAGGGCCGCGATGGCCGGGCCGGGCGAGGCGACGGCGAGGAAGTACACGCCGGCGAACAGGGCAAGGCTGGAGATGTCCATGCGGGATTCCCAATGTCTGGAGCGTGCTGATTCTACGCGGAACCACATCGTCATCCCGGGCTTGACCCGGGATCCATGCCGGAGCGCTCCCAACGAAGGGTCAGGCATGGATCCCGGATCTCCGCTTCGCTCCGTCCGAGATGACGACGTGGTTCCCGCGCAAAATCGGCACAGTTTAGCAGCAACGAGCTGGTTTCGTCCCATCGCAAGCCGTGGCCTGACCGATCAATCGAGCGGATCGATCCGCCCCGGCGTCACCGCAAAACGCTGCGCCCCGGCCGGCAGGTCGCCGAACAGGGCGGCGTCCGCGCCGGTCATCCAGACCTGGCAGCCGAGCCCGGTCAGCCCCTCATAGAGCGCGCCGCGCCGGCGCGGATCGAGATGGGCGGCGATCTCGTCGAGCAGGACGAGCGGCGCAATTCCGCTCATCGCCGCGACCAGCCTGGCATGGGCGAGCACGAGCCCGATCAGCAAGGCCTTCTGCTCGCCGGTCGAGCCCTGTCCTGCGGGTATGTCCTTCGGCCCGTGCCGAACTTCTAGATCGGAGGCCTGCGGCCCTGTGAGCGTGCGCCCGGCCGCCCGGTCGCGATGGCGGCTCTGGCGTAGCAGGTCGCGATAGGCATCCTCCGCATCGACGGCTGGCAGGCGGGCAACGAGCGCATCGATCTCGCCGGAGAGCGCGATATCCGCGAAGGGAAAGGGCGAGGTTTCGTCGCGCGTCTCGGCGATGATGGCGGAGAGTCGCGCCACCGTCTCGGCCCGCGCGGCGGCGACCGCAACGCCGAGTTCCGCGACCTCGCGTTCGACGGCATCGAGCCATTGCCCCTGATGGGGGCCCTCCTCGAGGATGCGATTGCGCGAGCGCAAGGCTCGCTCCAGCGCGTTCGAGCGCGTGGCGTGGCTCGGATCGATCGCCAGCACCAGCCGGTCGAGGAAGCGGCGCCGGTCGCCGGCCGCACCGCGGAACAGCCCGTCGAGATCGGGCGTCAGCCAGACCACGCGCAGATAGTCGCTGAAGGCGAGTGCTGAGCCGACATTGGCGCCGTCGATCCGGGCGAGCCTTGGCCGGCGCCCTTCCGCATCGAGTGCGCCCAGCCCGATGCCGAGCCGGCCCGCCTCGTCATCCAGAGTTATCGAGGCAGCGAACGAGCCGTCACCCCCCTGCCGCGCCATCGCCGTGATCTCGGCACGGCGCAGGCCGCGTCCCGGCGTGAACAGCGAGAGCGCTTCGAGGATATTGGTCTTGCCGGCTCCGTTCTCGCCCGCGAGCGCAACGATTTGGCCCTCGACCGGGAGGTCGAGGGCCTCATAGGAACGGAAATCCTGCAGGATCAGGCGCGCGACGGCGGCCATGATCGCTGGATCAGACGCGCATCGGCATCAGCACATAGAGCGCGGAGGCGCCTTCGCGATCCTGGATCACGGTCGGCGAACCGGGATCGGCGAGCTTGAGCAGCGCCGTGTCGCCGTCGAGCTGGGCGGCGATATCCATGAGGTAGCGGGCGTTGAAGCCGATATCGAGCGGGCTCGCTTCGTAATCGACTTCGATCTCCTCAGTCGCCGAGCCCGAATCCGGGTTGGTCACGGAGAGCGTCATGCGCCCTTCGGCCATGGAGAGCTTCACGGCGCGGCCGCGCTCCGACGAGATCGTCGAGACGCGGTCGACCGACGCGGCGAAATCGCCCTTGTCTACGGTCAGGCGCTTGTCGTTACCGCTCGGGATGACGCGCTGATAGTCGGGGAAGGTGCCGTCGATCAGCTTCGATGTCAGCACGACGCTGGCCGTGGCGACGCGGATCTTCGAGCCGGACAACTCGACCGCGACCTCGCTCTCGCCGTCTTCCAGCAGCTTCTGGATTTCGGAGACGGCTTTGCGCGGCACGATCACGCCGGGCATGCCGACCGAGCCCTGCGGCGCGGCGGTGTCGACGCGGGCGAGGCGATGACCATCGGTCGCGACGGCGCGCAGCACCGGGCGGCCATCGACATCGATGGTGTGGAGATAGATGCCGTTGAGATAGTAGCGCGTCTCCTCGGTGGAGATCGCGAACTGGGTCTTGTCGATCAGGCGCTTCAATTCGCCGGCCGGCAGCACGAAGCGATGGGCCATCTCGCCGGCGGTGATATCCGGGAAGTCGCTCTCGGGCAGGGTCTGGAGCTGGAAGCGCGAGCGGCCCGAGCGCAGCACGAGGCCGCTATCCCCAGTGGTCTCCAGCGAGACCTGCGCACCATCCGGCAGCTTGCGGACGATGTCGTAGAGGGTATGGGCCGGAACGGTCGTGGCGCCGGGCTCGGCCGCATCGGCGGGGATCGTCTCCACCACCTCGATATCGAGATCGGTCGCCTTCAGTCGCAGGCCGTTCTCGGAGGCCGAGAGCAGCAGGTTCGACAGGATCGGGATCGTGTTGCGGCGCTCCACCACGCGATGGACGTGGCCGAGCGACTTGAGCAGCGTGGAACGTTCGACCGTGACCTTCATGATTGTCTAGTCTTCTGGCGCTGGCCGCCCGCGCGCGAACGCGCGAGCCGAAATGAATGGCCAGCGACATTGCCGGACGCCGGGCGGGGGCGCAAGGCCTGCCCGCTCCGGCAACCACAACCATTTGACGGGCTTTCTGTTTATCGGCCGCACAAACCGCGGGTCATCCCGGGCGACCGGAGGGCGACCCGGGATCCATGCCGGAGCGCTGCCGAAGAAGGTTCAGGCATGGATCCCGGCTCTTCGCTGCGCTCCGGCCGGGATGACCCGCCTTTCAGATCGGCAGTCAGCGCATCCCAGGCCGATCACTCCTGGAGCATGCGCTTCAGCAGGTCGACCTCGTCATGCAGCGAGCGGTCCTCGCTGATCGCCTTCTCGATCTTGCGCACGGCATGCAGCACCGTGGTGTGATCGCGCCCGCCGAAGCGGCGGCCGATCTCGGGCAGCGAACGCGGCGTCAGCGCCTTCGACAGATACATCGCGATCTGGCGCGGCTTCACCACGGCCGCGGTGCGGCGCTCCGAGAGGATGTCGGCCCGGCTGACATTGTAGCGCGTCGCGACGAGCTTCTGGATGTCCTCGATCTTGACCCGGCGCGGTTCGCGGGTGCGGACGAGGTCGCGGATCGCCGCTTCCGCCGTCTCCAGCGTCACGAGCTGGCCCGACAGCGTCGCATGGGCGAGCAGGCGGTTGGCCGCGCCGTCGAGATCGCGGCCATTGGTCGCGACGACGCGCGAGACATAGGCGACGACATCGGGGCTGACCTGGAAATTCGGATGGGCGGTCTGCAGCGCCTCCAGCCGGCTGGAGAGGATCGTGGCGCGCAAGGTCTCGTCGAGTTCTCCCACTTCGACCACCAGGCCGCCACCGAGCCGCGAGCGGATGCGCTCGTCGAGCGCCTCGAGCTCGCCGGCGAGGCGGTCGCCGGCGACGACGATCTGCTTGCCGGCATCGAGCAGCGCGTTGATCGTGTGGCCGAACTCCTGCTGGATCGACTTGCCCTGGATGAACTGCACGTCGTCGACGACGAGCAGGTCGATGCCGCGCAGCTTCTCCTTGAAGGCGAGCGCGGTCTGCGACTTCAGCGCCGCGACGAAGCCGTACATGAAGCGGTCGGCGGTGAAATAGGCGACGCGCTTGCCCTGGCGGCGCGCTTCCTGCGCGATCGCCTGCAGGAGATGCGTCTTGCCGAGGCCGACGCCGGCATGGAGGTAGAGCGGGTTATAGGGGCTCTGGCCCGCCGGCGCGGCGGCGATGCGCTCGGCCGCCGCGAAAGCGAGCTGGTTCGACTTGCCGACGACGAAGCTCTGGAAGTTCATGCGCCGGTCGAGCGCGGTGCCGCAGGCATCGACGAGATCGCTTTCGCCAGCCTGGGGCAGGCTGACAGTGGCAGGGCGGCCGCTCTCGGCCGGGGCGGGGCTCGCCACCGTCGCGGGGCGGTTGCGCAGCGCCTCGATCTGCGGCTGGGCGGGGTCGCGCGACACGGTGCGCACCGACAGCATCACGCCGTTCGGCGCCGGCAGCTCGGCCATGCAGTTCACCCGCAGGCGCTCGGTATAATGCGCCTCGAGCCAGCTCTTCAGGAAGCGGGTGGGAACGGTGAGATAGGCCACGCCCTCGACGATCCCGGCGATCTCCAGCCGGCCGAACCAGCTCGAGAAGACATCCTCGCCGAGCTCCGCCCGCAGGCGCCGGCGCACGCGCTCCCAAGCGTCCTGAATCGAAGCCTCCTCTACCCGGATGACGGCGGTCTCTTCCGCAGCGATCGTCACCACCACCGGCGTCGTCTCGACAATGTCCCCGAAATTCTGCCGCTCGAACATCAATGGCCCCGTTCTTTGAAAATGTGCGCAGCTTGGGTTCGGCGGCCGCTTCCTGACCGTCGTCCTGGTGCTGCTGTTCTGGTCAAAATGGTCCCGGTCCCGACGGGCGCGACGCGCCGCTTCAGGCTCCGGTTCCGGTTCTTTTGATTACGCTTGGAAGGCTCGCCGAGGGACGACGCCACCCTTCATCTTGATCAAGAAAGACAAAGGGTCACATCCTCCAACCTCCATGGTCGCGAGCCAAAACGCTGATCATCTCTGGAAATCCCGCGGCGGTCATTGCTGTCCGCCCGGCGATGAGGGGGACCTTACAAGGCGCTCTCGACGGGCTGCAACACCCCTTTCAGCCGGCTTCCGAGACTCGCCGTCTGTTGGGCGTCGCGCTGGCTGGGGATGCCTGCCGCAATTGGTTGGGGAACTTAAGATTTTCTTCATGTCGGCCCTTTCGGGGAGGCCCGAATCTTTTTTTGCCGCACCTCGAAAAGCCTGCCGCAGAGTCGCCGCGATTCCGTCTTCCAAAATCCTTTGCCCACTAAGATGATGAAAAGTCACGTCTTTTTATGAGCGGCAGAGTCCTGCCCGGAGGGCGATTTTGCGCCCTGAGCGGCGTCCGAGAGTCAAGTCCGCAAGGCCGTGGAAAGCTTACGAAAATAGCTTGAAAGCAGCTTTGTTTTGTTCCGTCGGAGCCTGTGGCGAGTGCGCCACAGAGGCCATGAAGCCAACGAAAAAGCCCGGCCTTGCGGCCGGGCTTTTTGATCGTCGAAACGATGTAGTTTCAGGCTCAGGAAGCCAGGGCGCCGATGCGATGAGCCAGGCGCGAGACCTTGCGCGAGGCGGTGTTCTTGTGAACCACGCCCTTCTGCGCGGCGCGCATGATTTCCGGCTGGGCGGCCTTCAGGGCCTCGGCGGCAACCGCCTTGTCACCGGAGGCGATCGCCTCTTCGACCTTGCGCAGGAAGGTGCGCATCCGCGAGCGGCGCGCCTTGTTGACCTCGGTGCGGCGAGCGATCTTGCGCGTAGCCTTCTTGGCCGACGTCGTATTGGCCATCGAAACGTCCTCGTCTCTTCATCGCGTCCGGTCGCCTGGCGTCATTGCCGGCGGGGCTGGCCGCATCCTTGCTGGAAAAACGTGCGCGGCGGCCGAGCTTGCGCGGGCCGCCGCGAGTGGTGGGGCTATAGTCGCTTGCCGGCGCTACGTCAACGCCGGAATCGCCGCAAGCCCGCCGAACTCACGCGGAGGGCGCGATGAAGGCGGCGAAGCTCGCCAGATCGACATTGCCGCCGGAGAGGATGATGCCGACGCGCTTGCCGGCGACCGGCACGGCGCCGGTGAAGGCGGCGGCGGCGGCGAGACAGCCGGTCGGCTCGACCACGAGCTTCATCCGCTCGGCGAAGAAGCGCATGGCGTCGACGAGCGCGGCGTCGCTGACCGTGACGATATCCTCGACCTCGCGCTGGATGATCGGGAAGGTCAGGTCGCCGAGGAAGGCGGTCTGCGCCCCGTCGGCGATGGTCTTGGGCACGCCGATCGCGACGATCTCGCCCTTGCGCAGGGATTGCTGGCCATCGTTGCCGGCCTCCGGCTCGACGCCGAAGACGCGGCAGCCCGGGTTCAGCGCCTTGGCGACGAGCGCCGCGCCGGCGAGCAGCCCTCCGCCGCCGAGCGGGACGAGCAGGATGTCGAGCGGGCCGGCATCCTCGATCAGCTCCTTGGTCGCGGTGCCCTGACCGGCGATGACATGCGGATGGTCGTAAGGCGGGATGATCGTCAGCCCGCGCTCGGCCGAGAGGCGGTTGCCGATATCGAGCCGGTTCTCGGTGTAGCGGTCATAGCGTACGACCTGCCCGCCATAGCCTTCGGTCGCGGCGACCTTCGCGGCCGGCGCATCGTTCGGCATGATGATCGTGGTCGGCACGCCCAGAAGCTGGCCGGCATAGGCGATGGCCTGGGCATGGTTGCCGGAGGAATAGGTGACGACGCCGGCCTTCTTCTGCTCGGCCGAGAGCGAGGCGATCGCGTTGTAGCCGCCGCGGAACTTGAAGGCGCCCATGCGCTGCAGGTTCTCGGGCTTGAAGACGAGGCTGGCTTGCGTCCGCCGGTTGGCGGTGGCCGAGCTCATCGCCGGCGTATGATGGGCGATGCCCTTGAGCCTGATGGCCGCGGCCTCGACATCGGCATAGGTCGGGAGGGTGGGGCTGCTGGCGGTCATGGCAACGCTCTTTGAGTTATCGAGGGCGGCAGGCAGGTGCGGAACCGCAGTCAGCCCCCTCTCCCCTTGCGGGAGAGGGTTGGTGTGAGGGGTCTCGCGACGGTCCCGCGCTTATCCTAGGCTAACGCTTCAGGACAGCGCGACCCCTCATCCGGCGCTGCGCGCCACCTTCTCCTGCAAGGGGAGAAGGAAAGGCTCAGCTGTTCTTGAAATCGGGCTTCCGCTTCTCGGCGAAGGCCGACATGCCCTCCTTCTGGTCGAGCGTCGCGAAGAGCGAGGAGAAGACGCGGCGCTCGAAGCGCAGGCCTTCCTGCAGCGTCACCTCGAAGGCGCGCTCGACCGATTCCTTCGCCATCAGCACGGAAGGCAGCGACTTCGCCGCGATCTGCTCGGCCGCCTTCAACGTCTCGGTGAGCAAGCCCTCGAGCGGCACGACGCGGGCGACGAGGCCGGAGCGCTCGGCCTCTTCGGCATTCATCATCCGGCCGGTCAGGATCAGGTCCATCGCCTTGGCCTTGCCGACCGCCTTGGTCAGGCGCTGCGTGCCGCCGGCGCCGGGGATGACGCCGAGATTGATCTCGGGCTGGCCGAACCTGGCGTTGTCGGCGGCGATGATGAAGTCGCACATCATGGCGAGCTCGCAGCCGCCGCCGAGCGCGAAGCCCGCGACCGCCGCGACGATCGGCTTGCGGCGCCGGCCGATCCGGTCCCAGTCCGCGAACTTGTCGTCGAGATAGGTGCCGGGGAAGGTCCGGCTCTGCATTTCCTTGATGTCGGCGCCGGCGGCGAAGGCCTTTTCCGAGCCGGTGAGCACGACGCAGCCGATGCCGTCATCGGTCTCGAAGCCGTCGAGTGCCTGGTTGATCTCGCCGATGAGCTGGCCGTTCAGCGCGTTCAGCGCCTGCGGGCGGTTGAGCGTGATCAGCCCGACCTTGCCCTTCGTCTCGACGAGAATGGTCTCATAAGCCATGGCGGCCTCCCGGATGCTCCTGTGATGGCAGCTTTAGCGGGCGGTGGAGGAGCGGTCCATGCGCGTCGCACGCATCCGCGCATTCGCGCCGCCTCCCCGTTGCCGCCTACCGCCAGGGTCGGCCTATCCCCACCGCCTCGTGACGAAGGGCGCGCGGGAACCGCGCGGTGCCCCTCTCCCCCTGCGGGAGAGGGTTGGGGTGAGGGGTCGCGCCGTCCGATATCGTTTGCCTGTTGTGAGGCATTCTCACGTCGAAGCGCCGCGAGACCCCTCATCCGTCCCGGCTACGCTGGGCCACCTTCTCCCGCAGGGGGAGAAGGGTTTGCGTTGCGGTTCGCGCATACGTCTTCGCCGCCCGCGTCGCCGCGTTCGTTTCGAATGAGGGGCAGCGGAGCGCCGCGAGGCGCGGTGTATAGAGAGCCGCTTCCGTTGAGCCAGGATGCGGCGCGGAGGGATTGAGCCACCCTCCGCACGCCCCGTGGCGCTCCGCTTGCCGGCGTTCTTGAAAACTGCGGGCCGCGCTTCCGTT
This sequence comes from Allobosea sp. TBD101, assembly GCF_059817965.1. Lineage (NCBI taxonomy): Bacteria > Pseudomonadati > Pseudomonadota > Alphaproteobacteria > Hyphomicrobiales > Alloboseaceae > Allobosea > Allobosea sp. TBD101. Next base: position 18,621 of record NZ_CM187543.1, on the reverse strand, counting down.
GGGCGGAGCGTCGATCGCGGACGGACGGGGCGTGCCAGCTTCCCTCAACGGGTCGTCGCGCGCCTGCCGCCTCGCCACCGCCGCGCCGCCTCTCCTAGCGAGGCTCCTCGCGCAGGGACCGTATTATCCCCAGGGCGGTTCCCGCAGCCTCCCGAGTCCGGGGTGCAAACCCGGCCGCAGGGCGCCGCCCCCGCCCCGCCATGCAGCATGCCTCCGGATGGCCGCCCCTCGGGGTGAGGTGGGCCGAGAATAGAGGCGATTTGAGAGGCGGGGATTAGTTTCGGGGAATGTCTGCTAACGCCCCATTGCAGTAGCCGAGGTTGCGGCAACTACGCCTTGGAAGCTGACGAAATTATGGATTGTAGTCACCCTGGGCATGACAGCGCTGCGCGGCTTCCACGAAACTCTCTCCAGAAGGGAGAACGCGATCCCCACGCAGCAATAACCGGCTGAGTTCACGCTCATAGCCCGCTGGACCAATCGGGAGTTTGTGCTTGAACTCAATGGTGATGAGCATTCGTCCTCGGAATTTGACGCTGCGGACACTTGCGATGTCGTGCCATGAAACGAAGCCGCTGATACGCAGCGGCAGGTCGAAATGCATGCCGACTTTCGTTAGAACTAGGTGACTCGACGGAAAAAGGTAACCGAAGCGCCTCTGAGCTCTAGAAAAACCTACTATTGCAATAAAAACCATGCACAACAGCAACAGTGCGGCAGCCGAATTCACCTCCCTGGACGACAGAAAGGGCATGATACTTTCCAGGCCAAACTCGACGGCGCGGCCGATAGCAAAAAAGGCCGTCATCGCCACGATTAGCACGACCCAATAAAACCAAGATGCAACATATTGAAATTTCACTGTGGCTCTTCCGGCCCTACGCTGCTCCGAACCGGTAACAGACGCCCCAAGAATGCCCGCTTTCGACCCCAAGCGGACAACAGCTCACTAGCGAACAGCCCGCTTCTGACAGCTCTCGCAATAAAACGTCGAGCGCCCGGACTGCACCAATCGCTTCACCAACTGGCCGCAGCCCGGCGTGACGCACACCTCTCCCTCGCGGTCATAGACCTTGAAACGGTGCTGGAAATAGCCGAGCGAGCCGTCGGCATGGGCGAAGTCGCGCAGCGTCGAGCCGCCGGCCGCGACCGCCTCCTCCAGCACTTCGCGGATGATGCGGGCGAGTTCACGCGCTTTCTCGCGCGGCCGCCCCGTCGGCGTCGCGATCGTCCCGGCTTCCGCCTCCGGATGGAGCCCGGCCCGGAACAGGGCTTCGCAGACATAGATATTGCCGAGGCCCGCCACGAGCCGCTGGTCGAGCAATGCGGCCTTCAAGGGCGCGAACTTGCCCGCGAAGAGTTTCGCCAGTGTCTCGCCCGAAAGCTCGTTGCCGAGCGGCTCGATGCCCATCCCCGCGAAATGCCTGGACGTCGCCAGCTCGGCGCGGGGCACGAGGTCCATGAAGCCGAAGCGGCGCACGTCATTATAAGTGACGCGCGCGCCGGTCCCCATCTCGAACACGACATGGTCATGGATCAGGTGCCGGCCGATCTCATGATAATAGGAGCCGGGCTCGGTCGGCTTCGTGCCGGGCGCCTCGACGATGAAGCGCCCGCTCATGCCCAGATGCATCACGAGCGCCGCGCCGTCGTCGAGATCGGCGATCAGGTATTTCGCCCGCCGCGACAGGGCCTCGATCCGCCGCCCGGTCAGGCGCTCGGTGAAGCGCTCCGGCAGGGGAAAGCGCAGGTCCGGCCGTCGCAGCTCGACCCGCTGGAAGCGCTCGCCCAGCATGGCGGGCTCCAGCCCGCGCCGGACGGTTTCGACCTCGGGTAGCTCCGGCATATCAGCGACCTCAAATAAAGCCTGCGTCGAGAGGGCCCGCGACAAGCCCGCCGCCTTTGGCTATTGATCGGCACAAGCGAATACAAGACAGATTTGCACAAGGCCGGCCCGACCGTGACAGCAGCTTCCGACACCACCCATTTCGGCTTCGAGACGGTGAAGCTCGCCGAGAAGCAGGCCAAGGTCGACGACGTCTTCCACAAGGTCGCCAACCGCTACGACCTGATGAACGACCTGATGTCGGGCGGTCTGCACCGGGCCTGGAAGAGCGCGCTGCTCACCGCGATCAACCCGGCGAAGGATCGGCCCTTCCACCATCTCGATGTCGCCGGCGGCACGGGCGATGTCGCCTTCTCCGTGCTGGAGGCCGGTGGTCCTCAGACCGATGTCACCGTGCTCGACATCAATGCCGACATGCTCCGCGTCGGGCGCGAGCGCGCCGACAAGCGCTTCCCGGACGATGATCGTATCCGCTTCGTCCAGGGCAATGCCGAGGCGCTCGGCCTGCCCGACAACCATTTCGACTGCTACACCATCGCCTTCGGCATCCGGAACGTGCCGCAGATCGACAAGGCGCTGGCCGAGGCCTATCGCGTGCTGAAGCGCGGCGGGCGCTTCCTCTGCCTCGAATTCAGCCATGTCGACGTGCCCCTGCTCGACAAGATCTACGAGACCTATTCCTTCAAGGTCATCCCGCCGATGGGCCGCATGGTCACCGGCGAGGCCGAGCCCTATCAGTATCTCGTCGAGTCGATCCGCAAGTTCCCGAAGCCGCAGGCTTTCGCGGGGATGATCGAGGATGCCGGTTTCCGCCGCGCGAAGTTCACAGCCATGACCGGCGGCGTCGTGGCGCTGCATTCCGGCTGGAAGCTGTGATGCTGGCTCAGGCAGCATGATCTCCTCCTTCTTCCACATGCTGCGCGGCGCGCGCGTCGGCTTCGTGCTGGCGCGCGAAGGGGCGCTGGCGCTGGTCGACCCCTCCGTGCTGCCGCCGCTGGCGCGCGGCCTGATCCGCGTCGGCCGCCTGATCGAGCGGCGTGGTGCCGGCTCTTCCGCGACGCGGCTCGCGGCGGCGATGACCCGGCTCGGTCCGTCCTATGTGAAGTTCGGCCAGTTCCTGGCGACGCGGCCCGATGTCGTCGGCATGAAGATCGCGCAGGACCTTTCGGCTCTGCAGGACCGGATGCCGGCCTTCCCGATGGCCGAGGCCCGCGCCATCGTCGAGGCTGCGCATGGCGTGAAGCTGGAGACGCTGTTCCCGGAGTTCAGCGAGCCGGTCGCCGCCGCCTCGATCGCCCAGGTCCACCGCGCCCGGTTGAAGGATGGCCGCGAGGTCGCGGTGAAGATCCTGCGGCCGGGTATTCGCGATCGCTTCAATCGCGATCTCGCCGCGATGCGCTTCGGCGCGGAGATGGCCGAGCAGCGCTCGGCCGAGGCGCGCCGCCTGCGCTTCACCGGCGTGGTCGAGACGCTGGCCCGCTCGGTCGCGATGGAGATGGACCTGCGGTTGGAAGCCGCCGCCCTCTCCGAATTCGCGGAGAATACCAAGGACGATACCGATTTCCGCGTGCCGGAGCCGGATTGGCAGCTCACCGCCCGCGAGATGCTGGTCGACGAATGGATCGACGGCGTCCGGCTTTCCGATGTCGAGGGGCTGCGCGCCGCTGGCCACGACCTGCCGGAACTGGCGCGCAAGATCATCCAGTCCTTCCTGAAGCATGCGATCCGCGACGGCTTCTTCCATGCCGACATGCATCCCGGAAACCTCTTCGTCGATGCGGAGGGGCGCCTCGTCGCGGTCGATGGCGGCATCATGGGCCGGCTCGGCCTGAAGGAGCGGCGCTTCCTCGCCGAAATCCTGCTCGGCTTCATCACCCGCGATTACCGTCGTGTGGCGGAGGTGCATTTCGAGGCCGGCTATGTGCCCGCCCATCACGATGTTGAGGATTTCGCCCAGGCGATCCGCGCCGTCGGCGAGCCGATCCATGACAGGCGCGCCGACCAGATCTCGATGGCCAAGGTGCTGACTCTGCTCTTCGAGATCACCGGCATGTTCGACATGGCGACCCGCACTGAGCTCGTCATGCTCCAGAAGACCATGGTGGTGGTCGAGGGCGTCGCCCGCTCGCTCGATCCCCATCTCGACATGTGGGGCACGGCCGATCCGGTGGTGCGCTCCTGGATCACCCATAATCTCGGGCCGATCGGGCGTTTGGAGGAAGCCGGCCGCGGCGCCCGCTCCCTGCTCGGCTCGCTCGCGGCGCTGCCCGACACGGTCGTCCGCGCCGAGCGCGTGCTCGGCCAGCTCGAGGATGCCTCGCGCCACGGCTTCTCGCTCGACGAACGCAGCGTCGAGGCGATCGGTCGAGCCGAAGCCCGGCGCAACCGCTGGGGCAATATCGCGCTCTGGGTGATTGCAGGGCTGCTCGCCTACGGGGTCTTCGGCTGAGGGCAGGGCAAGCTCAACGCGGTCCCCTCTCCCCCTGCGGGAGAGGGTTAGGGTGAGGGGTCTCGCGACGCCGATCGTGAGCCGAACACAAACCTCCCGAGACCTGCGCGACCTCTCATCCGCCTGCCGGCACCTTCTCCCGTAAGGGGAGAAGGAAGAAGCGGCCGTCGCCGTGCCCTACCGGAACGGCGGCTCGTCGAAGCTGCGGAGCTTGCGCGAATGGATCGTCGAGCCCGCCTCCTTCAGCTTCTCCAGCGCGTCGAGCCCGATGCGCAGGTGCTCGCCGACCGCGCGCTCGTAGAAGGCGTTCGCCGCGCCGGGCAGCTTGATCTCGCCATGCAAGGGCTTGTCGGAGACGCAGAGCAAGGTGCCGTAGGGCACGCGCAGGCGATAGCCTTGCGCTGCGATCGTGCCCGATTCCATGTCGACCGCGATGGCACGCGACAGGTTGATGCGCCGCCGCTCCTTGGTCCATTGCAATTCCCAGTTGCGGTCGTCCTGGGTCACGACGGTGCCGGTACGCAGGCGCTGCTTCAGCCGGTCGCCCTTCTCACCGGTGATATCGGCCGCCGCCTGCTGCAGCGCGACCTGCACCTCGGCCAGCGCCGGAATCGGGATATCCGGCGGCACGAGATCGTCGAGGATGCGGTCCTGCCGGAGATAGGCATGGGCCAGCACATAGTCGCCGATGATCTGGGTCTGGCGCAGGCCGCCGCAATGGCCGACCATCAGCCAGCAATTCGGCCGGAGCACCGCGAGATGGTCGGTGATGTTCTTCGCGTTGGAGGGGCCGACGCCGATATTGACCAGCGTCACGCCCTCGCCGCCCTTCCGGATCAGGTGATAGGCCGGCATCTGGAAACGGTGCCAGGGCGCCGACATCACGCGCTCGGCGGCCGAAACGTCGAGCCCGTCCTTGTCGATGCGGATGCCGCCCGGTGCGATCAAGGCCTCGGCCGTGCCCGCCTCGATCTCGGCGAGGCCGAGCCGGACGAACTGGTCGACATAGCGGTGGTAGTTGGTGAGCAGCACCCAGGGCTGCACCGCCCGCCAGTCGGTGCCGGTATAGTGCACCAGCCGGCGCAGCGAGTAATCGACCCGGACCGCGTCAAAGAGTGAAAGCGGGCGCGGCTCGCCCTCGATCAGCTCGTAGGTGCCGTCCGCGATCTCGTCGCCGACCAGCGCGAGCAGCGGCGTCGGGAAATGGCGCGCGAGTTCCGCGGCGGTGATCTTGCCGCGCCCCAGTTCGTCGCCGCCTTCGAGCGCATAAGGGTAGGGGATTTCCTGCGTGCTGACGCCGGTCTCGATCGTCGCGCCATAGTCGGCAACGAGCGGCCGGAGCTGGTCGAGCAGATAGGCCCGGAACTCGGCCGGCTGCGTCACGGTGGTCGAATAGATGCCGGGCACCGCGAATTTCGCGTGGCCGCGCCGCGTCGCCGCCGGCAGCTTCGAGGGCTCGTAGGTCACGCGCAGCATCGGGTAGCGATAGCGCTCCCGGTCTTCCACTGTCGGCGCCTCGCCGGTGTCGAAGAAGCGCTGCAGGTCGCCGCGCAGGGCCGAACGCGCCTCGCCATAAAGTCGTTCGAGCCGGTCCACGGCGGCTTCCGGTGTCGCTGCGGTCTCGAAACTCATGAACCCTCCTTGTCTTGTCCTCGGTTCTAGCCGCGTGTCCGCGCTCCTGACAACAACCGGCGGTGGCGCGCGACATTCTCCCCCGAAGCCGGTTGACGGAGGAAGGAAACGACATTAGTAAACCGATCAGTTAATTAACTGATCAGTTTCATACGATGTCAACGGACCCGCTCAGCCTGACCTTCGCAGCCCTCGCCGACCCGACGCGCCGCGCCATCCTGGCCCGGCTGTCGCAAGGCGAGAGTTCGGTGAAGGAACTGGCCGAGCCCTTCGCGATGAGCCTGCCGGCAGTCTCGAAGCACCTGAAGGTGCTGGAGCGCGCCGGGCTGATCACGCGGGGGAAGGAAGCCCAGTGGCGACCTTGCCGGCTCGATCCCGGCCCGCTGCAGGACGTCTCGGAATGGCTGGAGCATTACAGCCGTTTCTGGGACCAGAGCCTGGGGCGGCTGGACGAGATGCTCCGCGAGATCAAGGCGAAACCACCCGATAAGTCAGGCGTTTGACGCCAAAGTCGTTCCTTTCAGCTCATTTTCAGGTGCTCGTCATGCTCAAGACCATTCTTCTGACCGTGCTCGGCCTCGTCGCCACCGGTGCCGTCTTCGTGCTGATCCTGGCCGCTCGCAAGCCCGATACCTTCCAGGTCTCCCGCTCCATTGCGATCAACGCCGCGCCGGAGCGCATCTATCCGCTGATCGCCGATTTCCGGGCCTGGGGCGCCTGGTCGCCCTGGGAGAAGAAGGACCCGGCGATGAAGCGCAGCTTCGGCGGGCCGGAGACCGGCGTCGGCGCGACCTATGCCTGGGCCGGCGACAAGAATGTCGGCGAGGGCAGCATGCGCATCACCGAGGCGCAAGTGCCGGGCAAGCTCGGGTTGAAGCTCGATTTCCTCAAGCCGTTCGAGGCGCATAACGACGTCGTCTTCGCGCTGACGCCGCAGGGCCAGAACACCAATGTAACCTGGATCATGACCGGCCCGACCCCGTTCATCGGCAAGATCATGCATGTCTTCATGGACATGGACCGCATGGTCGGCGGCGATTTCGAGGCCGGACTCAAGGCCATGAAGGCTGCGGCCGAACGCGCTGCCTGAGACGGCGCGCAACCCCGATCATCCAGAAAACGAAAACCGGAGGAGCGAAACCATGATGGGCGAACCGCAGAAGGAGCATGAGTGGCTCCACCAGCTGGTCGGCGACTGGACCGCCGAGATGCACTGCTCGATGGGGCCGGACCAGCCACCGTCGGCATCGAAGGGCACCGAGAGTGTGCGCTCGCTCGGCGGGCTTTGGACCCTCGGCGAGGGGCAGGGTGAGGGACCTGAGGGCAAGCCCGTCACCAGCCTGATGACGCTCGGCTTCGACCCGGCCAAGGGCCGTTTCGTCGGCAGCTTCGTCGCCTCGATGATGACGATGATGTGGACCTATGACGGGACGCTCTCCGCCGACGGCAAGTCGCTGGTGCTCGACACCGAGGGGCCGAGCATGACCGGCGACGGCGCCATGGCGAAGTATCAGGACATCATCACCTTCCTGTCGCCGGACCATCGCACCCTGACCTCGCGCGCGCTTGGGCCGGACGGTCAATGGGCCGAGTTCATGGCCGCCCAGTACCACCGCAAGCGCTGAGCGCTTTCCGTTTCACGCAGGAGGACACGAGATGAAACTGTCGACCTATCTGATGTTCGAGGGCAATTGCCGCGAGGCTTTCACCCATTATCACAAGGTTCTGGGTGGCAAGATCCAGGCCATGATGGATCACAAGGGCACGCCGGCCGAGGAGCATGTCCCGGCGGAATGGCACGACAAGATCCTGCATGCCTGCCTGGAGATCGAGGGCCAATTGCTGATGGCTTCCGATGCCCCGCCGAATAACAGCGACGGGCCGATGCGCTCGGTCTCGGTCAGCGTTAGCGTGGCGACGCCGGAGGAGGCTGATCGCATCTTCGCCGGCCTGTCCGAGGGCGGCGCCAAGATCACCATGCCGATCGGCGAGACCTTCTGGTCGCCGCGCTTCGGCATGCTGGTCGACCGCTTCGGCACCAACTGGATGGTCGGCGCCGACATGCCGGCCGAGCATGCGAATTGCGGCTGAGGTAATTCGAGCCTCCAGCCAGCCACGGCACGCGCGGGGAACCCCTCTCCTGCATCGAAGTCGGCTGTTGCCGACTTCGATGCATTGAGTGCTGATCTTGGCAACAGCCGAGATCAGAGGGAGGGGGCAGGGTTGAGGTGTAGGTCCTTCGACCAGTGTCGACCGGGCGGCCGTACCACCGCCGTCTTCCCGTGCGCGCTGCGGCGCGTAGTGCCGCTGCGCAGACACGGGATCGCGTGCAGGAAAAGGCGCCTCTCTGGAGCGCGCGCAGAAAAGACGCCTTTTTCCGAGGGCGGTCCCGTGTCTGCGCAGCAGCATTGGCATGCTGCAGCGCGCACGGGATGACGTGCTTTTCTCGCCGTCGTCGCGGCCTTTCCGCGAATGGCGCGGCCGCTACGACCGCCCGCCATCCACCGAGAGTACTTGCCCGGAAATCCAGCCGGCCTGTTCGCTCAGGAAGAACAGCGTGGCGTTGGCGATATCCTCGGGCGTGCCGAGGCGGCGGGTATGGATGCTCTCGACGAGACGCTTCTGCCCCTCCGGCCCATAGCTCTGCCATTGTCGCTCGCTCGCGGGATTGGAGCGCACGAAGCCCGGCGCCACCGAATTCACGGTGATGCCATGCGGACCCAGTTCCCAGGCGAGCTGCTTGGTCAGCCCGACCAGCGCGTGCTTGGCGCTGGCATAGGCCTGGATACCGGTGAGGCTCGGCCTCAGGCCCGCTCCCGACGAGATCGTCACGATCCGCCCGTAGCCTGCCTGTTTCATCGCAGGCGCCGCCGCCTGCGCCAGGAAGAAGGCGGCATCGACATTGGCGGCGAAGATCACCCGCCAATCCTCTTCCGAAATCTCCTCGATCGCCCGGCCGACCTGTCCGCGCACGCCGCCGGCGGCGTGGACCAGAAGGTCAAGCCGGCCATCCGTCGCCACGATCTCGCGCACCAGCGCCTGGGCGGCTTCGGGCGAGCCGAGATCGGCGGCATGCCCGGTCGCGCCGATCTCCTTGGCCGTGGCCTGCACCCCGGCTTCGTCGATATCGGCGAGGTGGACGCGTGCGCCGGCCTCGGCCAACGCGAGTGCGATCGCGCGTCCGATGCCCTGGGCTGCGCCGGTGACGAGGGCTACGCGGTCGTCGAAGCGGATCTGCATTGGTCGATCAGTACCTTGAGCGTCTCGAAGGCCATCGGGCGGCGGCCGTCCTCGATGTCGTGGATCAGCGCAACCAGCGTCTCGATCGCGGGCGCCGCGATGCCGACCTCGCGGCCGAGCGTGGCGATGACACCGATCTGCGGGTCGACCTCGGTCTTGCGCTTGCGGACGGCGAGATCGCGCCAGATGCCGGAATGGGTCTTGGCGGTTTGCGAGGTGTAATCGGCGAGCCAGCGGATCGTCTCGATCTGCGGGCCTTCCGGCCGGCCGGGCGCGAACACCATCGGATCGAAATTGCCGAAGCCGAGCGAGGTCACGCCGCGCTTGGCTGCAACGGCGCCGACTTCGCGGCCGAGCGCGAGCCAGACCGGCAGCCGTTCCGGGTCCGAAAAGTTCGCCGACATCGAATCGTCGGTCAGTGCCGTCGCGAACAGCATCGCGCCATAGGCGAGCTTGCCCCAGAGATAGCCGAAAATGTTGTCGGTCAGGATCGCGTCGGGCTCGAACATCTCCATCAGCCGATGCATCTCGACGACCCGCTCGCTCTTCGAGCCGTCGAGCTCGCCGACGACGGTCGCACCGCGATTGCCGTAGAGGATTTCGCCGGGACCGAGCCAGTCGGCGCCGAAATTGACGAAGCAGCCCATCGTCCGCTGCTCGCCGACGGCCCTGGCGATGGCGAGTTCGTTCAGCCCGTTCTGGGCGGAGAGCACGAAACCGTCCTCGGCGAGATGCGGCTTCAGCGCGGCGAGCGCCGCTTCGGTCGCGCCGGCCTTTACGGCCAGCACGATGCGGCTGTAGCGCCCGCTCAGCTCGGCCGGCGTCGCGGCCGGGACGACCTGCGTGAATGCCTCGACCGGCCCGGAAATGGCGAGACCACGGGTGCGGCAGGCCTCGACATGCTCGGGCACGATGTCGACCAGCAGGACCGGAATGCCGGCCCGCGCCCAATAGGCGCCGAGCGTGCCGCCGATGGCGCCGGCGCCCCAGATCAGGATGGGTTCAGCGGTCACAACAGAAGCCTTTCCACCACGCAGTCCTCATCCTGAGGAGCAAGCCGGAGGCTTGCGTCTCGAAGGATGCTCCAGATATCTTCCGCGCTTCCTTGAGCATCCTTCGAGACGCCGCTGCGCGGCTCCTCAGGATGAGGGCTGCGGGAGACGAAGCGCGCATTACGCCTGCCCCGCCAGTTCGACATGGTCATGCGTGGCGACATGGATGAGCCCATCCTCCGTCACCCAGCCCCGATACATGCCCTCGGTGTTGTAGGGGGCGACGATCCCGCCATCGGCATCGACGGCGACGAGCCCGGCGCCGATCTTGTGCTCGGAGAGTTCGGCGAGGACGGCGTCCGTCGCGGCTTCCAGCGAGAGGCCCTTGTAGGCGATCAGCGACGCGATCTCGTGGCCGACGCAGTAACGCATGAAATACTCGCCCTTGCCGGTGCCGGAGACGGCGCAGCGCCCGTCGCGGGCATAGGTGCCGGCGCCGATGATCGGGGAATCGCCGACGCGGCCGACCGGCTTGTTGGTATAGCCGCCGGTCGAGGTCGCCGCGGCGAGATGTCCCTGTGCATCGCAGGCGACCGCGCCGACCGTGCCGTGCTTCTCGGCCTCACTCGCCTCGGCGGCGGTGCCGACGATCTCGCGCAGCTTCATCGAGGCAAGGTTCTTGCGCCGGCGCTCGGTCGAGAAATGCGCGTTGGCGACGGTATCGACGCCTTCATGCTCGGCGAAATCGTCGGCGGCGGGGCCGGCGAGCAGCAGCGGGTCGCCGCGCAGCATCAGGGCCTTGGCGGCGCTGACGGGATTGCGGATGCGCTTGGCCCCGCAGATGGCGCCGGCGGCCAGCGTCGCCCCGTCCATGATCGAGGCGTCGAGCTCATGCTCGCCCTCGGTGTTGAAGGCAGCGCCATGACCGGCGTTGAAATGGGGGGAATCCTCCATCACGCGGACGGCCGCCTCGACGGCGTCGACGGCCGCGCCGCCCCTGGTCAGGATCGCCCAGCCGGCGCGCAGCGCGCTGGCGAGGTCGGACCGGGCCTGGGCCCATTCGGCCTCCGTCATTTCGGCCTTCGGCAGCGTGCCGCAGCCGCCATGGATGGCAAGCGCGAGGGTCATGTCGGTATCCTGTCGGGTCTTTGAATGTGGTCCGCCATGGCCGGCTGGAACCGGCCATGGCGTCGAAGGCGGCCCCGTTACTTCTTGGCGGGCTTGATGTCCATCGCCAGCGTGTCCTCGTCGACGCGCGGGCTGATCGTCACCTTGTCCTTCTGCATCGCCCAGGCGGAGCCGACGGCGGCGATCGGCAGGCGCGGCCTGTCCTTGGCGATGATCGCGGCGGCGTCGGACAGCATCTTGTTGCGCTTGGCTTCGTCCATCTCGACGGCCGCGTCCTCGATCAGCTTGTCGACCTCGGCATTCTTGTAGCCGAGCACGTTGAAGGCCCCGAGCTTCTTGGCCGGGTCGTTGGAATGGACCACGGAGGACAGCGTATAGTTCGCCTCGCCCGTCAGCGTGCCCCAGCCTGACATGCTCATCGAGAACTCGCCGCGCGTGCGGGCCGGGAAGAACACCGCGCCGGGCTGCGCATTGGCGTTCACCTCGATGCCGATGCGCGCCAGCATCTGCGCGATCGAGGTGCCGACCTGCCGGTCGCCGGGCAGGCGGTCATTGGTGAAGGAGAAGGAGACCTTGAAGCCGTTGGGATAGCCGGCCTCCTCCATCAGCTTCTTCGCCTTGGCGAGGTCCGGCTTGAGCGCCGGCAGGCTCTTGTTGAAGCCGGCGATGGTCGGCGTCACCAGCTGGTTCGCGGGCGTGCCGAGTCCCTCCATCGCGATCTCCGCGAGCGCCGGACGGTCGATGGCGAGATCGATCGCCTCGCGCACCTTCGCGTCCTGCAGCGGATTCTTCGGCAGGGCCGAGCCGTCCTTGGCGCTGATCTGCGGGGACTTGTCCCGCATGTCGAGTTCCATGTTGAAGAGATAGACGCTCTCGATCGTCGCGACGGAGAGCTTGGCGTCGCGCTTCAGCGTCGGCACGTCGGAAGCCGGCGCGCGCACGATGATGTCGACCTGGCCGGCCTTGAGCTGGGCGACGCGGGCGGCGTCGTTCGGCAGTTCCTTGCGGACGACCTTGGCCCAGTGCTCCTTCGCGCCCCAGTAGCCGTCGAACCGGTCGAGAACCATCTGGTCCTTCGGCGTCCACGAGACGAACTTGTAGGGGCCGGTGCCGACAGCTGCCTTGCCCGAGTTGAAGGCCTCGTTGGCGCTGTCCTTGGTCAGGCCGGCGGCGGCCTTGTGCGAGACGATGAACAGCCGGATGAAATCGTTCGGCAGGTTCGGCGCCGGCCCGTCGGTGACGATATGGACCGTCAGCGGATCGACGATCTTCACCTCCTTGACGCGCCGGACATAGATCGTGGTCGGGTTCGGGCCGGCGACGACCGGGATGCGCTCGATCGAGAACTTGACGTCCTCCGCCGTGAAGTCCGAGCCGTCATGGAACTTGACGCCGGGGCGCAGCTTGAACTCCCAGACCGTCGGCTCCAGCGTCTTCCAGCTCAGGGCGAGGCGCGGCTCGATCTGGAGTTTGTCGCCGGACCAGGTCAGCGTGTCGAAGACATGCTTCAACGCCTCGGCATGGGTGCCGGTCGCGGTGAAATGCGGATCGATCGATTCCGGCCCAGCGCGGACGCCGATGGTCAGCGTCTGCGCCAGCGCGCCGGTCGAGACGGTGGCGCCCAGCAGGGCGGCGAAGGCGGCGAGGCGGAAGCTCTTCACGATTGTCATGACGGTATCCCCTGTTTTTGTATGGCTATGATTGGAGTTCCTGTGGCCAGGCGGGCGAGGCGATGACGAGCTTGTCCATCAGCACGCAGAGCTGCCGCTGCTCGTCCTCGCTGAGGCCGGCGAGCATCGTCGTCTGGTGCTCGACCATCGGCACCATCGTCTCGTCGAAGATCTTGCGGCCGGCCGGCGTGAGATGGAGCACATAGCTGCGCAGGTCGGTGGGATCGCTCTCGCGCTTGAGCAGCCGCCGCTGCAGCAGCTTCTGCACGGCGCGCGAGAGCGTGTTCTTCGGCAGGCCGGAGGAGGCGACGATGTTCTTGGCGGCGACGCCCTCCTTCAAGCCAACCGAATAGAGCGCGACGAATTCGGGCCGGACGAGCCCGTAGCGCGTCTCGATCCAGCGATAGACCGGGTCGTTGAAGCGGAAGGCGACGAAGTTCAGCCGGAAGGACAGCCAGCAGGGATTGTCCCAGAGCTTGGTCACGGTCAGCGGGTCGAGCTCGGCAAGTGCCGCCTCGCGCTCCGGGTCGGCGCGGGAAGGAGAGGTCGGTGCGCGTCGCATCGGGAATGTCTCTCGGCCGATTTAGTTCCAAATGGAACTTGACGCTACCGGAGGCCAGAGTCAAGGTTGGTTCCGGCGGCGGTCCCGCACTGCCTGCCGGGATTGTCTACCGCTTATGAAAGCGAAGCAAGGATCGCGCCGTGCGTGTCGCCGATTTGAACTGGATGCAGATCGAGGCTCAGGCGAAGCGGGACGACCGCTGCGTGCTGCCACTCGGCAGCGTCGAACAGCACGCCTACCTGAGCCTCGCGACCGATGTGATCCTGTCGGAGCGGGTGGCGCAGGAGGCGGCCGAGCCGCTCGGCATCCCCGTCTTTCCGGTCTTGGCCTATGGCCTGACGCCGGGCTTCCTGAATTTCCCCGGCAGCATCTCGCTGCGCTTGAGCACTTACGCCGCGCTCCTCGGCGACATCTTCGACGGCTTCTATCGCTCGGGCTTCCGCCGCATCGTCCTCGTCAACGGCCATGGCGGCAATTCGCCGGCGCTGAACTTCGCGACCGAATGGCTGGACGGCCATCCCGACGCGAGCATCCGCCTGCACAACTGGTGGGCGGCGCCGCAATTCCAGGCGGCGGTCCAGGCGGTCGATCCGGCGGCCTCGCACGCCTCCTGGATGGAGAATTTCCCCTGGACACGGCTCGCCGGCGTCGCCATGCCCGAGACGCTGAAGCCGCCCTTCAACACCGCCGAATACCAGGCCGCGAGCCCGGCGAAGCGCCGCGAAATCCTCGGCGACGGCAATTTCCACGGCCTCTACCAGCGGCCGGACGAGGAGATGCTCAGGCTCTGGCAGGTCGGCGTCGAGGAGACGCGGGCCGTGATGGTGGAGAACTGGCCGTGATGCGGTTCTTTCGCAGCCCTCATCCTGAGGAGCCGCGAAGCGGCGTCTCGAAGGATGCTCCAGTTCGCATTGATGGCGTTTCCTGGGGCATCCTTCGAGACGCGCCTGCGGCGCTCCTCAGGATAAGGGCTGAGCCCTGTGCTCCGCCAGAGCATGTCACATGCTAGGCCATGTCGCCGTCCGGCTGGCGCAGGCCCTTGTCGTCATGCTCGTCATGTCGGTGCTGGTCTTCGTCGGCGTCTACGCGATCGGCAACCCGATCGACGTGCTGATCGGCCCCGATGTCAGCCAGGAACTGCGCCTCCAGACCATCGCGCAATACGGGCTCGACCGGCCGCTCTGGGAACAGTACCTGACCTTCCTCGGCCGCGTGCTGCACGGCGATTTCGGCCGTTCCTTCGTCTTCGGCATGCCGGTGATGGACCTGATCCTGTCGCGCCTGCCGGCGACGCTGGAACTGACGCTGGCCGCAGTCTGCGGCGCCGCGCTGATCGGCATTCCCGCCGGAATCTATGCCGGCTACAGGCCTGACAGCGTCGCCTCCAAGCTGATCATGACAGTCTCGATTCTCGGCTTCTCCGTGCCGACCTTCTGGATCGGCCTCGTGCTGATCATGGCCTTCGCCGTCGAATTGCAATGGCTGCCGGCCGGCGGGCGCGGCGAGACGGTCTCCATCTTCGGCGTCGAGTGGAGCTTCCTGACGTTGAACGGCCTGAGCCATCTGCTGTTGCCGGCGCTCAACCTCGCCTTCTTCAAGCTCGCTTTGATGACACGCCTCGCGAGGGCCGGCACGCGCGAGACCATGCTCTCCGACACCGTGAAATTCGCCCGTGCTGCCGGCCTCTCCGAATGGACCGTGCTGCGCCGCCATGTGCTGCGCCTGATCGCGATCCCGCTCGTCACCGTCTTCGGGCTCGAATTCGCCTCGACGCTCGCCTTCGCGGTCGTGACCGAGACGATCTTCTCCTGGCCCGGCATCGGCAAGCTGATCATCGACTCCATCCAGTCGCTCGACCGGCCGGTGATGGTCGCCTATCTGATGCTTGTCGCCTTCGTCTTCATCACCATCAATTTCCTCGTCGACCTCGCCTATGTCGGGCTCGATCCTAGGCTGCGGAAAGGAGGCGCGCGATGAAGGACGCCTCTCCCGTAGCCCGCTTCTGGGCCGAGTTCCGCGAGAGCAGGACGGCGGTCATCGCGCTCGCCGTCGTCGTCCTGACGATCGGCATCGCCCTGCTGGCACCGCTCGTCGCCCCGCAGGACCCTTACGACCTCGCCAAGCTCTCGCTCTCCGATGCGCGCCGCCCGCCGGGCTATGTCGGCGAGGGCGGCTACACACATTGGCTCGGCACCGATGCGCAGGGGCGCGACCTGCTCTCGGCCATCCTCTACGGCCTGCGCATCTCCCTGCAGATGGGGCTGGTGGCGGGCGCCATCGCCTTCACGCTGGGCGTTTCGCTCGGCATCGGCGCCGCCTATGCCGGCGGGCGCCGCGAGGCCTTCATCATGCGCGTGATCGATCTGCAGCTCGCCTTCCCGGCGATCCTGCTGGCGCTGGTGCTCTCCGCCCTTCTCGGACAGGGCAAGATGCAGCTCATCGCTGCGCTTGCTGCCGCCCAATACGCTTACTTCGCGCGCACGGCCCATGGCGCGGCCTCGGCCGAGCGCGGCAAGGACTATGTCGAGGCGGTGCTCTCGACGCCATTGCCGGGCTGGCGCGTGGTTCTGCGCCATATCTTCCCGAACTGCCTGCCGCCCCTGATCGTCGTTGCGACCGTGCAGGTCGCCAATGCCATCGCGCTGGAGGCGACGCTCTCCTTCCTCGGCGTCGGCCTGCCGGTGACCGAGCCCTCGCTCGGCATGCTGATCGCCAACGGCTTCCAGTACATGCTGTCGGGCCGCTACTGGATCTCGATCTATCCCGGCATCGCGCTGATCGTGCTGATCGTCGCGATCAACCTTGTCGGCGACCGCATCCGTGACCAGGTCAATCCGAGGCTGAAGCGATGAGCGACGCGCTTCTCCTTGAGGTCACGAACCTCGCCACCCATTTCCACGCCCGTGCCGGCGTGGTGAAGGCGGTCGACGGCGTCTCCTTCGCGCTGAAGCGCGGCGAGGTCATGGGCCTCGTCGGCGAATCCGGCTCGGGCAAGAGCATCACCGGTTTCTCGATCATCGGCCTGATCGATCCGCCCGGCCGTGTCGAGCCTGGCTCTTCGGTGAAGCTGGAGGGGCGGGAGCTCACCGGCCTGGCGCCGGCCGAACTGCGCAAGGTCCGCGGCAAGCAGATTTCGATGGTCTTTCAGGACCCGATGATGACGCTGAACCCGATGCTGACCATCGGCACGCAGATCAGGCTCGCGCTCGAGGCGCATGAGACGGTCTCCGGCGCCGAGGCGCGCCGCCGCGCCGTCGCGGCGCTGGCGCAGGTCCGCATTCCCGATGCCGAGAGCAAGGTCGATTTCTACCCGCACCAGTTCTCCGGTGGCATGCGCCAGCGCGTCGCCATCGCGATCGCCCTGCTGCACCGGCCGAAGCTGATCATCTGCGACGAGCCGACCACCGCGCTCGACGTTTCCGTGCAGGCCGAGATCCTCGCGGAGATGAAGGAGCTGGTCGCCGAACTCGGCACGGCGCTGATCTGGATCAGCCATGACCTCGCCGTCGTCGCCTCGCTTGCCGACCATGTCTGCGTCATGCGTCACGGCAAGATCGTCGAGGCCGGGCCGACGCTTTCGGTGCTGACGCATCCGCAGCACCCCTATACGCGCTCGCTGCTCGACGCCCTGCCCTCGCGCTCCGAGCCCGGCAAGCTTCTGGCCGGCGGCGTCGGCTCCGATGTCGCGCCGCCGCCGCGCGCCGCAAAGCAGGCACCCGCCACGGTCGCGGATGCCGTGCACTATGTCCGCATCGAGCATGTCGCCAAGCGCTTCGCCGGGACGCCCGGCCTGTTCCGCAAGCTCGCCCAGAAGGTCGGCCTGTCCAGGCCGCCGTCCGTGGTGCAGGCGGTCGACGACGTCACGCTGGTGCTGAAGCGCGGCGAGGCGCTCGGCCTCGTCGGCGAATCCGGCTCCGGCAAGTCGACGCTCGGGCGCGTCGCGGCCGGCATCTATGCGCCCGACACCGGCTCTGTCCGCATCGACGGTGCGCCTGTGATGAGTGCGGGCGAGCCGCCGCACAAGATCACGACGCGCGTCCAGACCATCTTCCAGGACCCCTTCGCCTCGCTCAATCCGCGCATGACGGTCGGTGACAGCATCGCCGAAGGGCCGTTGGCGCACGGGCTCGTCGAGCGCGCGCAGGCGAAGACCTATGTCCGGCAATGGCTGGCGGCGGTCGGGCTCAATCCCGATTTCGCGGATCGCTACCCGCACCAGTTCTCGGGCGGGCAGCGCCAGCGCGTCGCCATTGCCCGCGCACTGGCGATGCAGCCCGATGTCGTCGTCTGCGACGAGCCGGTCGCGTCGCTCGACGTCTCGATCCAGGCGCAGATCATCAACCTGCTGATCCGCCTGCGGCAGGAACTCGACCTGACGCTGATCTTCATCTCGCACGACCTCTCGGTCGTCCGCCATCTCTGCGACCGCGTCGCCATCATGTATCGCGGCAAGATCGTCGAGAGCGGCCCGGCCGGTGAGGTCTACGACCATCCGCAGCACGACTACACCAAGCGCCTGCTCGCCGCCGTGCCGGTATTGCCCGGCGCTGCGACGACCTGAGGAGAGCCGCCATGACGAGCCAGCCCGATGAACTCCTGCCCTGGCAATGGCCGGAAGAGGTCTGGCGCGGCAAGGTCGAGCAGGTCCGCGCCGGCCGCAATCTCAAGCCCGCGACATGGAAGAACGGCGCGCGCTGCGCGGTCGCGCTCTCCTTCGACGTCGATCACGAGACCAACGAATTGCGCGACGGCGGCAAGTCGGTCGGGCGCCTGTCTTGGGGGCAGTACGGCAATCGTGTCGGCGTGCCCCGCATCCTCGACCTGCTGAAGCGGCAGGACATTCCGGCGAGCTTCTTCGTGCCGGCCGTCACCGCCTTGCTCTACCCGGAAGAACAGCGCCGCATCATCGGCGCCGGCCACGAGATCGGCCTCCATGGCTGGATCCATGAGGTCAACACGGCCGTGCCGCCCGCCAACGAGCGCGAATTGCACCTACGCTCGGCCGATACGCTGGAGAAGGTCACCGGTGTTCGCCCCGTCGGGATGCGCACCCCGTCCTGGGATTTCTCCGACGTGACGCTCTCGATCGAGCGCGAGCTCGG